>JAYURW010000031.1:0-62363 GCA_043756025.1 Novosphingobium sp.
ATGGCCGGGCTGGTGGTGATCGACTTCATCGACATGGAGTACAGCAACAACGTCCGTAAGGTCGAAAAGGCGATGAAGGACGCGCTCAAGAACGATCGCGCGCGCATCCAGGTGGGCCGTATCTCGAGCTTCGGGCTGATGGAAATGAGCCGCCAGCGGCTGCGCACGGGGGTGCTCGAAGCGACCACCCGGTCGTGCCCGCATTGCGACGGCGTCGGCCTGGTCCGCACCGCCAGCTCGGCCGGCTTGTCGGCGCTGCGCTCGATCGAGGACGAAGCCGCCAAGGGCAAGGGTTCGGTCATCTCGCTGTTCGCCAGCACCGAAGCGGCAGTTTATCTGCTCAATGCCAAGCGTGCCGATCTTGCCGAGATCGAGGATCGCTATGGCGTGCGGGTCGAAGTGCTGCCCGAAGGTGAGAACGAAGGCGCCAAGATGCGTGTCGGCTCGTCCGGCCCGCGGCCTGAATTCACCCCGGTGTTCGAACCGATCGTCATCGAAGAAGACGACGATGATCTGATCGAGGATGAGGAAGAAACCGAAGCCGAAGACCGCAGCGATGATCGCGGCGAAGACGGTGACGATCGCGGAAAACGCCGCCGCAGCCGCCGCCGCCGTGGCGGACGTGGCCGCGACGACGAACGCGGCCCGCGTGGTGATGGCGAAGCTGCTGTCGAAGCATCTGGTGACGCCGAAGATGGTAAAGCCGGAGCCGAAGGTGAAGCTGAAGCCGATGACCATGAGAGCGGCGAAGATGGCGATGCTCCGCGCAAAAAGCGGCGGCGTGGTCGTCGTCGGCGCGGTGGTCGTGGACGCGGTGAAGGCGGCGAAGGCGGTGAAGGCACTGGCGAAAATAGCGACGAAGCAGGCGAAGGCTCGGATGCAGATTCGGCCGATGCTGATGCCGCAATCGCTGACGAACCGGCAGCTGAGGAAACCGCAGCCAAGCCAAAGCGCGTGCGCCGTAAAAAGGTTGAGGCCGATGAGGCCCCTGCCGCTGAGGTTGCTGAAGCTGAAGCTCCGGCCGAACCCGTAACCGACGAAGCCCCGGCCAAGCCCAAGCGGACCCGCAAGAAAAAGGCTGAGGCTGATGGGGCCCCCGCCGCCGAAGCAGCAGCTGAGCCAGTTGCTGAGCCGGCTGCTGAGCCAGCTGCTGAGGAAGCACCAGCAAAGCCCAAGCGGACCCGCAAGAAAGCGGCTGAACCCGAAGCAGAAACGGCCACCGCCGATCCGGCAAACGCAGAGCAAAACTCTGACGGCTCGCCGCGCCGCGGCTGGTGGCAGCGGACCTTTGGCGAATAAGGCGCTGACTTGCCCCTAAGGCCACGAAAAACCCCGCTCCGTCAGCCAGACGGAGCGGGGTTTTTCATGGGAGCCTAATCAGCGCCCTTAGGCCGATTTTACCGCCTGCCCCCATTCCATCCACCCGGCGAATTTCGGGGTTTTGGGTGCATAGCGTTCACCACCATCCAGCCGTTTGAAACCCCAGCTGGCAATCGCCGAAGTCACTGGGCGGGTCAGGTGGCACCCGCCCGCCAGCGCCTTCCAGACCGGCTCGATCCGGTCCTGCCACTTCTGCACCGCAGCATCGGGTGCCCGGCCGTGCTCGGCATAGAGCAGCCGCCCGCCAGGCTTCAGAATGCGCCGCAGCTCCCGCAACGTCTGCGGCTGGCTACCGACCGAGCACAGCGTGAAAGTGCAAACCACGCAATCGAAGCTGGCATCGGCGAAGGGAATGCTTTCGCCAAAGCCTTGGCGGATATCGGTCTGCCAGCCCTTCTTTGCAGCTTCGGTGCGCGCAAAGTCTAACCCTTTGCCCGATGGATCGAGGCCGGCGTAGCTGGTGATCTGATCCGCCCGATAAAGCTGCTGGTTGATCCCGCCCCCGCAGCCAATTTCAAACACCGCGCCGCGGGCCAGCGGCACAACCTTCTCGCGCAGCTGCATGATCGCCGGGCTGGAGCAGGCGCACTTGATAACGCGCGGCACCACGTGTTCGTCATACCATGTTGCAAAACCCATCCCGGCCCCTCCCCGATTCAATCCCATTTGGCCATACTATGATGTCACAAAACGGCGCGCCTTGATAATGTATTTGGTGCCAGTCGGTACAGCGGTTAGACCGATCAGGCCATGGTCGACATCCTTAAGCAAACCGCTCTGCTCGATGCGCTGACAGACAAGCAGCGTGAGGTAATTGCGCTGGTCTCCGAAGGGCTCACCAGCAAAGAAATTGCCCGGAAATTAGGTATTTCCGAGAGTGCGGTGAACCAGCGGATCGAAGTGACGCGGCAGCGCCTTGGCGGAATGTCGCGGGCCCAGATAGCCCGAATCTATCGCCAGACCAGCACCCTGGTGATCACCATTCCGACCAGTAATTCGCTTACAGGTAAGTCAATCCAGCTTTTGCATGAGGGTGAGCAGGAGCAGCCATGGTTTCCGGAGGGTGCCGAAACCGTGCAGGCAGCTGCCAGCACTGGAAACGGCGTGTTGCAACCCTCCACCTTTTCCCTCTTTCCGATGGTGCCAAATGGCATTGCGTCGCGAATCGCAATGATTGTCGCCGTTGCCTTTGGCCTGCTGGCCAGCGCAGTGCTGGTCCTGACTGTGGCCCAAGCACTCAATGCGGTCGCCGCGCGATGATACAGATTTTGCAGGCAACACCCGGCCAACACGCGCAACTTCTTGGTACTTTGGTTTTCGCAACGCTTCCGCTGGCCTGGTGGTTTGGCCGGGCGCCGGAGCGGTCGATTGCTGTGGCAATGTCTGCAATCCTATCGCTCGATCCGTTGTTCCAGAGCTTTTACGCCGCCGCGCCTGATCCCGCTTCATTTCAGCCCGGCTATGCGTTGCGCGATGGCCTGCTGCTGCTGGCCATGACCGCGACCGCCTTGCGCGCGAACCGGCTCTACCCGATCGTCATGGCGGGCGCCGCTTTGGTTGCCGCTCTGACCCACTGGTTACGCTGGTTAGCCCTGTTTGAAGGCCAGTTCAGCTATGTTGTGCTGACCACTGCACCCAGCTTTGTTACGATTGCAGCGTTTTGGATCGGGCTGGTATTTCATATTCGCCGCGAACGGCGGGTTGGAGCTTATCCCGATTGGCTTAGTTCGCGCGCTTCGCAAACGATTGCCGCAGCAAGCAAGATAGGTTAGCCTGATGCTTGAAGCGCGAGGCCTGATGCACGGCAGTGATCCAACAACCAAGACGTTGCCGAAGCTGACTTTGAAGCAGCGCGATGTGCTTGCCCTTGTCGCCGACAATCGCACCAGCAAAGAAATAGCAGCACGTTTGAACGTCTCCGAAAGCGCGGTGAACCAACGGATCGAAATGATCCGTCAGCGTCTCGGCGGGCTGCCACGGGGGGAATTGGCGCGGCTTTATCGGCAGGAGTACGCTCCGAAAGATGATGAAATTCAAAATGTTGCTGAAACATGGCAGAAAATTCACCTTCCCCAGAACAGCTTGAGCAGCAAGGGGAGCGGCGCGGAGAGTACCTCCTTGCAGCAGTCCTTCGGGTCGCGTCCGGATGAACCACTGCCGGGCGATGGGTCGCAACTCTCCGCACTTTTTTTCAATGCCGATGATGCCTGGTCGGATCGCGAAACCCGCGCCACCATTTTACTGCGGCACGCCACAATTGCAGCAATTGTCGCGCTTGCGCTGGCGTTCGCGGCTGGCATAACGCATTTGCTGGGACCGCTAGGCTAACGCCGATTTTTCCCGTTCGGACACTTGCTCCTGCTGCCCGGATCGCTAGAGAAGTCCGCAAGACCGGCCCGCGTGGCCACCAGCGAGCAAGGACCGACATGGCCAGTTTCACACTTCCAGCGGGCAGCAAGATCAGCGGCGAAGGCACTCATCACACAGCGGTGGGAGCCAATCGGGTCAAGAAATTCACGGTCTATCGTTATGATCCCGACAGCGGCAAAAATCCGCATTACGATGTCTTCGAACTTGATCTGGACGCGTGCGGGCCGATGGTGCTGGATGCGCTGATCAAGATGAAGTCGGAAATGGACCCGACGCTGACTTTTCGCCGGTCCTGCCGCGAAGGGATTTGCGGATCGTGCGCGATGAATATCAATGGCCGCAACGGCCTGGCCTGCACCACCGCGATTGACGATCTGGACGGCGATATCCGGATCACCCCATTGCCCGCGATGGAAGTGATCAAGGATCTGGTTCCCGATTTCACGCATTTCTATGCGCAGTATTCTTCGATCCGGCCGTGGCTGCAAACCGTTTCAACCACGCCTTCGGGCAAAGAGCGGCTGCAAAGCCCGCAAGAGCGCGAGAAGCTGGACGGGCTGTACGAATGCATCCTGTGCGCCTGCTGCTCCACATCATGCCCCAGTTACTGGTGGAATAGCGACAAGTTCCTTGGCCCGGCGATCCTGCTTCAGGCCTATCGCTGGTTGGCAGACAGCCGCGATGAAATGACCGGTGAGCGGCTCGACGAGCTGGAAGATCCCTTCCGGCTGTATCGCTGCCACACCATTATGAATTGCGCCAACGTCTGCCCCAAGGGCCTCAGCCCGGCCCGCGCAATCGCCGAAATCAAGAAGATGCAGGCGGAGCGGCACGTTTGAGCGACGATCGCGGCTTTCGCAGTGCGCCAGATCCGGAAAATCCGGGCTGGCACACCTGGCAGCTCAACGATCCAACGCGGTTCAACAGCTGGATGTTCCCCAAACTGCTGGTTCGGGCTGAACCTGACGGGAAAGCCCGATTGCGGATGTTTCCCGAGCACCGCCACACCAATCTGGGCAACAATATCCATGGCGGCACCGTCCTTGCGCTGATCGATATCGGTCTGTTTGCTTGTTCGCGAATGCTTGGGATCATCGAAGCGGGAACAGCGGTAACGCTTGACCTGTCGGTACAGTTCATCGGCGCTGGAAAGCCCGGCCAGCCGTGCGATGCTGTCACCGAACTGCTGAAGGAAACCGGCCGCCTGGTGTTCCTGCGCGGGATCGTCGAACAAGGTGAAGGCAATCTGATCGCCGCCTATTCAGGCACGATACGCAAGCCGACTGCTCGGTGAGCGGGGTACTCGATCGCTACGAACGGCTGATTGGGGCGGGCGAATTGCGGCCTGATCCCGAGCAGCGCGCCGCAGCTGAGCGGCTTGCACTGCTGCAATCCTCGCTTGAGGCCCCTCGTTCGAAACGCCGGTGGTACCGCTCATTGATTGGCACCCCGCCTACCCAGCCGGCCAGCCGCGGGCTATATCTGTGGGGCGGGGTCGGGCGCGGTAAGTCGATGCTGATGGACCTGTTCCATGATTGCCTGACGATCCCAGAAAAGCGGCGGGTTCATTTCCATGCCTTCATGCTCGAAGTCCACGCCCGCCTGCGCGAAGCGCGGCTCAACGAGAGCGGCGATCCGATCCCGCCGGTTGCGGCGGCAATTGCTGCCAATGGGACTGCGGGCCTGCGAGTGCTGGCCTTTGACGAAATGGTCGTGAACAATTCAGCTGATGCGATGATCATGAGCCGCCTGTTCACCGAGTTAATTGAAGTTCACCGGGTGATGATCGTGACGACTTCAAACCGTGCCCCCTCAGAACTCTACAAAGACGGGCTCAACCGAGAGCATTTTTTGCCCTTCATTGCCCTGATCGAGCGCGAGTTAGGCGTGGTCGCGCTGGGCGGCGCGCATGACTACCGGCTGGAACGGCTCGCGGGCTTGGCGACATGGCACACTCCGCTGGGAGATGCTGCAACCGCGCAGGCCCGAGAGGCGTTTTTCAGGCTGACCGACTATCCGCCCGAAGACAGCGAACACGTCCCCTCGGCCGAACTCAATCTAGGCGGCGGCCGTTGGCTTCATGTTCCCAAAAGCCTCAAAGGCGTCGCGGTATTCAGCTTCAAACGGCTGTGCGCTGAGGCGCGCGGAGCGAGCGACTACCTCGCGATTTCGCAGACCTATCACACGGTCATCTTGGTCGGCATTCCGCAGATGGGGCCCGACAGCCGGAACGAAGCGGCCCGTTTCGTCACTTTGATTGACGCGCTCTATGAGAACAAGGTCAAGCTGTTTGCGACCGCGGCTGCCGCGCCCGAAGCGCTCTATCAAGCCGGCGACGGCGCTTTCGAGTTCGAACGCACCGTCAGCCGCTTGATCGAAATGCAAAGCGCCGATTACCTCGCCGCCGGGCATGGCGAGGACTGATCCTAGATATCGAGCCGCAGCGTTAGCCGGATATCCCGCCCGGCCAAGGGCGCATAGTCCTTCAGGAAGGAAGCGTGGCGGCGGGCATCGACGTCGAACAGGTTGTTGCCCGATAGAATAACGCTAAGCGGTCCTTTAGCGCCCATCGGCCGCCACGTCGCCGACAGCGCGACCAACGTGTAGGCTGGGGTTGCGGTTTCGAAAGCTGCAATCCGGTTTTGTCCAAACACGTGTTCCACTTCCACGCCCAAATCGAGATGCGGGGAAGCAGCCTTGATCCCGCCCAACATCCGCAGCGGCGGGATCCGCGGGGCCGGACCCGATCCATCGATATCGGCATGGACATAATCGACCAAGGCGCTGGCGCTGACGGTCCAGGCACCGGGCTTGGCGAGAGTAACCTCGGCCTCGGCCTCAAACCCGTAGAACCGCGCATCGGCCTGACGAATTTGAAATTCGGGCAGTCCATCTTCAATCGCGCCGGTGCGCACATCGTAGACGAAGTTGCTGTACCAGCTGTGAAAGACCGACGCTTCGAACCGAAAACCTTCGACATTGCCGCGCAAAATCCCTTCCGCCGACCAAGCCTTTTCCAGCCCAAGATCAGGGTCGCCAACTTCGAACGCAGACGTTCCGGCGTGGGGACCATTGGAGAACAGTTCCTCGGCCGATGGTGCCCGCGCGGTGCGGGACAGGTTGGCGGCAAATTTCCAGCCCGGCGCCAGATCATAGGCCGCGCCAAACGCCGCTGAAAACGCGCTGAAGCTGCGTTCGCCGCCGAAAAATTGCGGCTGAGAGGGATCGGGTTTAGCGTGTTGCCGGGTCTGTTCGAACCGCGCCCCGCCCTCTACCTTCAACGGACCGTTTTCCCATTGTTGCAGCGTGAAAAAGCCGATTTGCTCGGTACTGTTACGCGGCAAGAAAGCTTCTGCGCCAACCACGCTGAAATCACGGTTGATGTATTGGGTCCCAGTAACGCCCTGCCAGCCCCCGCGCTCAGTCTGAATCAGCTCCAGCCGGGCTTCCATTCCGGTGCTGGAAAATGTTGTCCCGATAGCGCCGTCTGGCTCAATCTCGTTGTGGACATAGTCACCGAAGGCATAGCGGAAGGCCAGCTTTTCGATCAGATCGCCGCCGGTCACCACCTCGGCCCGGGCATCAATCCGGTCCTGCCGCAGCTTGATCCGAGGGGCTTCCTGACCCTCCCCTGGCTCGGTCGCGAACCGAACCGGCACGCCATAGAGGCTATCGTACCGGCTATAAGCCACCCCGATATTGCCGCCATCTGTCACATAAGCGAGCCCTACCCCAGCGGTCCATGTCCTGTTGGCGGTATTAGGCAGAGTGCCTTTGATTGCGGCGTTGGCGGCAAAATCGATTTCAGGATCAGCGCCCGGATCAATTGGCAGCAGGCTGGAGGCAAGCGCCGCCGCTCGCAGTTCGGGTGTCAAAGCATAGGCACCAATTCGCAGGTCGCTCGTTTTCAGGTACGATCCGTCGATATGGCCAACCCAGTTTCCGCCCAGCGGAACCTCGGCTGAAACAGCCAGCATCCGCTCGTTTGCGGCGCTGCCATAACCGGCCAAGGCGCCGACATGGATCGGTTCGTCTGGCACCGCATCGGGGATACGCCGGTCGATCACGTTGACCACGCCGCCGCTGGCTGATGAGCCAAACAGCAAGGACTGCGGCCCGCGCAGCACTTCGATCCGCGTGGCCAGCAGCGGATTCACAACCGGAGCATGATCGACCGAGGTATTGGAAACGTCGATCGAGCCGATGCCGTTGGACAGGACCCGCACTCGCTCACCCTGAAGCCCCCGCAACACCGGGCGCGAGGCGCTGGGGCCGAACGACGTTGCCGAAACGCCAGCGGTGTGGGTTAAGCTGTCTCCGAGGCCGGGGCGAACGTTCGCGGCAAGTTCCTCAGCCTGAACGATTGCCACTCCAGAGATCGAATCCTCGCGTGAGGCGCGCCGCATCGCAGTGACCACAATCTCTTCCTTGTCAGAAGCGTGGTAGTCAGTCTGGTCGTCACCACTGGCTTGCGCCGGGGCAGATACTGCCAGAGTCATAGCGATGGCGAGAGTTGCGGCACTGAAATTTCGATCGATGATTTTGGGCATATGGGGTCCGTCTCAAGTTGCTGACCGGCTCTAAGCACACCCACGCCGAAGTAACAATATCTCATTACGCGGCGAACCGCGCTCTATCGCTTTTGCGCAACCTTTCGCCGCACCGCCAACAATCGGCGGGTCCGCGCCGCCGACACCGTCAATCCGGTGTTAGGCATATCCAAAAAATTTACCAAATGTCGGCTAGGGGAAAGGAATGCGGAACGGGATGCGACCTTCTGAGACAGTCCTGCGTGTTTCCCTCACCGGGAGAGACGCGCTGACTTGCCGCAACTATCGCACGCATCAATGCGCCACAAAAAGTTCAGCCCAATGATCTGGCCGTTCAAGCGCAAGCCCAGTACGGAAAAGCGGGTCACCCGCCGAGCGATTTTCCTATGGGCATTGTTGTTCAGCGCGATTGCCGGGGGTATCGAACTGTTCGAGCCGCTTGAAGACCTTTATCGCGGCGGCCGCAACATGGTTCGGGCCCGTCCGGCCGATCAGAAAATCGTCGTAGTGGCGATCGACAATGCCACTGTCCGGCGGTTTGGCTCCAGCTATTACTCGCGCAAATACAACGCCGAATTGCTCGACAAGCTGTTCGCGAGTGGCGCCAAGCGCGTGTACTTCGACGAAGCGTTCTCGCAGCCGATGGACCCCGAAGGCGACGATGCTTTTGCGGCCGCTCTGGCGCGGCACAAGGGCAAGGTGTTCTTGGGCGGTAATTCGCTGCGCTCGCGGGCACCCGATGGATCGCTGGCGCTTATGCCAATGAAAAAATTCAAAAATAATGCTATTGTCCGGTCGTTCAGATCTGCCCGCTCACCTTTTTCCTTGTCCGTTGAAGCCTATTACAGCGACTCGTTCGAGGGAGTCAAAACGCCAACTATCTCGGCTGACATTGCAAATGCGGTAGGTTCCATCGAATCAACTTACCGGCCAGATTGGGCGATCGAGGCATCGACGGTTCCAACATTGAGCCTCCCTGATATTCTCGACAACAAGACCCGAACAGTTGCTGTAAGCGGCAAGGACATTATCGTTGGCGTAACGTCAGTCGACAGTCCGGACTTTGTCCACGTAACTGGTCAGGGCTGGTTTCCAGGGGTCTACATCCACGCGATCGGCGCGTTGACTCTCATGGAAGGGTCGCCGCGAAACATTGGTTGGGCACCGGGTCTTTTGATCGCTGCTTTGCTATCAGCGCTTTTGCTTTCGACCAGAGCTTGGAAGCAAACCGTTGCAGCAGCTTTTTGTGCAGTTGCGACCGGCTTGGCTATCCCCTTAGCGCTCGATTCCGCCTTCGTGACGGCAGACTTTATTCCAGCATATCTGATGTTTGGGATTGTAACGTATCGCTTCGCAACCTTGCGGAAATTGTCCGCTGCCCGGCTCAAGAATGCGGGCACGCTGATGCCCAACCTTTCCGCGCTGCGCGAAGAGCCGCTTGCTGCGAAACGGCCGCTCATTGCCTTGCGGATCCGGAATTATGCAGCCGTATGCGCCAGCTTTGCGACATCAGTGGAAGACGAGCTGGTCACTGAGTTGGCCCGCCGCCTGACCCTGCCCGGCGACAAACCGACCTTCTATCAGGCCGAAGACGTGCTCTATTGGCTTGGTCCGCAATTGCCGATGCTTGAACTGGAAGAGCATCTGACCGGGCTGGCCCGGCTGATCGAGATCCAGTTTGTGATCCATGGCCGCAAAATCGATATTCACGCCGCCTTTGGCGTCGATATGGACCTTTCCCGCGGAACCGCGACCCGGATTGGCCGAGCTTTGCTGGCGGCCGATAACGCCGCGCTGAAGCATCAACTGGTGCAATTCAACACCAGCGAGAACGACGCAGACAGCGCTTGGGAAGTGTCACTGATGGGCGAGCTTGATGCCGCCATTGACGCAGGCGACATCTGGATCGCGTTCCAGCCGCAATTTGACCTATCGAACGACCGGATTTGCGGGGCCGAAGCCTTGGTCCGCTGGCAGCATCCCACGCGCGGTGCGATCTCGCCCGAGGCTTTCATTCTTCCAGCCGAGGCGCATAACCGGATCAAGCGGCTAACTTTCCATGTTCTGGAACAAGCCACGCTCTTGTCGCGATTCGTGTTGGACGAGCGGCCCGACTTTCGGCTTGGCGTAAACATCTCAGCCGGTCTGTTCGAACTGCCGGAACTGCCTGACGAGATCGCCGCCTTGCTCAAGCGGGTCAACTTTCCGCCCGCCAACCTGACTCTCGAAGTCACCGAATCTGCGCCGTTCAGCCAGCATCAGATGGTTTCGACCAACCTTAGTGCAATCGAGGCGATGGGCATTCAATTGTCGATCGACGACTATGGCACCGGCAATGCCACGCTAGAATATATGCGCTCGGTTCCCTGTCAGGAGGTCAAGATTGACCGCCGCTTCATCGTCGGCCTGGTCAGCAATTCAAGTGATATGCTGCTGGTCGAATCGACCATCGAGCTGGCCCATGGGATGCACCGCCGGGTCATTGCCGAAGGGATCGAAGACCCCGAAACGCTTGAGCTGCTGCGCAGTATCGGCTGCGATATCGCGCAAGGCTATTACCTCGCCAAGCCGATGCGGATCGAAGCGATGGAAAGCCTGCTTGAGGCAGTGACGCGAATCAAAGCGGCGTAACGATCGCTTCTGAGTTTCGCTGCGTTTCCCCCTTCTTGCCGCAATCAAACGGCGGTCAGTCCACGCCCAAGAGTGCTTGAACACGGGCCATACTTCTTTCCGAATCACCTAGTTGGATCACAGTCTGGTGGTCGCAGGCGAATGGGTTGATCCCGCTCGCCGCGCTGTGGCAGATCCGCAACATGGCGCTGCGTATCTCAATTATCATACTGATTTTGCGTATCTTTAGCGTCAGCGGCCGCCTGGTTTTCGGTTAACAAGCCCTTATTGCATTTGGTGAAGGATTCGTTACCCTAAAGAACGAGCAAGTTATGTTTGCTTTGCTTTCGGTAACAGGAGACAATCATGTGGGATTGGCTTAAAGACGTTTCGACCGGTCGCCGTTAATTCGGTAGGCTGTAGCCAAAAGGGGCCCTGACGGAAGTCAGGGCCCCTTTGCTTTGTCCGCCACGTTCGTGGATTGGCCTAGATAGCCAGCCCGGTCAGTGACTTGTCCAGCATCACCAGTTGCCACAGCAACCGGCCATGATCGGCCCGGCCTGAAATGTGGTCCTCGGCAATTAATCCCAGACGGCGCGGTTCGAACCAACCGGTGCGGGCTAGCGCGGAACTGGCCGCGATCCTCCGCGCGCTTTCCGCCAAGGGCCCGCGAAACCATTGCGCGATCGGGGTGACAAAGCCCTGCTTTTGCCGGAACAGGATTTCGTCGGGCAGGTAGCGGCGCATGGTCTTTTTGAGCAGCCACTTGCCCTGTCCGCCTTTGAGCCGCAGCCCTTCGGGCAGACTGGAGGCAAATTCGATCAGGCGGTGGTCGAGCAGCGGCTCGCGCGCTTCTAAACTGACTGCCATTGAAGTGCGATCGACCTTGGTCAGGATATCGCCCGGCAACCAGAATTTGAGATCGGCGTACTGCGCCCGGTCCAGCCCGGATCGCGCCGGGGCCGACCGCATTAGATCCTCCCACGGCTGTTCTGCCCGGTAATCGCCGCGCAGCCGCAGAAACTCTGGCGAATAGAGCTGCGCCCGCAGCTCCGGCGGGGTCACTCCTACGGCGCGGGCGTAACCCGTCTCGCTGCTGGCCGAAAGCGACTGCAAGGTCGCTTTCGCCCGCAGCGCCCGCGGTGCCCAATCGGCCTTGGGATAGATCGCCCCCAGCCCGCCAAACAGCGGCCCGCGCAGGCCCTGCGGCAACAAACCGCGCAGCCGGTCTTCGCCGTGCTGGAATTTATGGCGGCGATAGCCCGCAAAGGCCTCATCCGCCCCGTCGCCAGACAAGGCCACCGTCACTGTTTCGCGAGCCAATTGGCAAACCCGCCAGGTCGGTAAGGCCGAAGCATCAGCGAACGGCTCATCAAACATCGCCGCGAGGGTATCGGCGTGACCAAAATCGTCGGGCGAAACCTGCCGGGCGCGGTGATTGGTCGCAAAACGCTGAGCAACGTCGGCGGCGTAACCGGTTTCATCCAGCGCCGCGACATCAAAGCCGATCGAGCAAGTGTTAACGGGATTGGAGCTGGCTTCGGCCATCAAAGCCACCACAGCCGAGCTATCCACCCCGCCCGATAGGAACGCGCCCAACGGCACATCCGAAACCATCCGGCTGGTCACTGCCTGCCGCAGCAGGTGAAGCAGTTCCGCTTCCAGATCGGCAGCGCGACCTTTGTGCCGCTCGGCAAAACTGACATCCCACCACTGGCTGGGCTCGGGCAGCGGGGCATCGTGGCGCAGCAGCAACGAATGCCCGGCCGGCAGCTTGTGCACTCCCGCCAAAATTGAACGGTGGTCGGGAACATAGCCCCAGGCGAGGTAATCCTCCACCGCCAGCGGGTCGACCTCTCGCCGCAGCAGCGGATGCGCGATCAGGCCCTTCAGTTCGGATGCAAAGGCGAGGCTGCCATCGCTGAGCGGAGCATAGAACAGCGGCTTTACCCCTAGCCGGTCCCGCGCAAGGAACAGCGTGCGCTGCGCCAGATCGTAGATTGCAAAGGCAAACATCCCGTGCAGCCGCGGCAGGCAATCCGGGCCCCAGCGCTGCCAGGCCGCCAAAATAACCTCGCTATCGCCATCGGTATGGAACTGCGCCCCATGCCCGCGCAGCTCTTCGCGCAGTTCGCGGTAGTTGTAGATTTCGCCGTTGAACACCAGCATGGCCCGGCCATCGCTGGAGGCCATCGGTTGCGGCGATCCGGCCAGATCGATGATCGACAGCCGCAAGTGGCCTAGCCCGACCCCGGGCGCGGTCCACACCCCTTGCCCATCAGGCCCGCGATGCGCCATCACCGCGCACATTTTCCCAACCCGCGCCGGATCGACCGGCTTGGGCGTGGACAAATGAAAGATGCCGGCAATTCCGCACATGGTTCGAAGCGCTTAGCGGCCTTCGCCGATGTGGTCCATCCACGGCCCGATTTCGCCCACGGCGACGCGGAATGCGCCCAATGCAGCGCCCGGATCGTTGCCGCCACTCGCCTCGGATGACAGGATCAGAGTGGCAGTCGGCCGGGCCCGGAGCACTAGTCGATCGCCGATATTGCCCAGTTTAAGCTTGATGTTGCTGCCGGTCAGCAGAGCGCCGCTGCGGTACCAAGTCAACGCCAACCGCGGCGTAACCCCATTGTGGAGCAGTCGCTCGCTTTTTGCATTGGCCGCCGGAGGCCCGGCACTGGTCCACGACCAGCCGCTTAACGGACGCAGCGCCCCTTCGCCAAAACCGCCCGCTTCCTTGCCTTCGGACTGCGAGGAATAGAGCGCGTAGAACACATCGACCCGGCGGCCCTGCGGATCGCGATAAGATCCCAGCAGCCGGTGATCCGCCCCGCCCGCTTTGGGTTCCCACGGTACAGCTGGCGTATAATTTGAGCGCTGCCAACCGGCCACCTGCGGCAGAAAGATCTGATCCGGCAATGGCGCGCGCATTCGCTCGGCCAGCGCCGACCATCCGATCCCGGCTGCAACCAGCAAGGCAGGGACCAGCAGCACCGCCTGCCAGTTGGCAGCTGCCCGTTCAAACCGGGTGAATTGCGGATCGGATTTGATCGAAGCACCGTCAATCATTGGCTCGTCAATTCCGCGATCGAAGAACTTCCACGAAATTCCAAGTACGGCGGCAATCACTACGGCGAAGAAAATCCAGCCGTAGATCAGGTGATCGATCCCGGCGGCCTGTTCAATCCCAACGAACTGCGCTGCATAGATGGTTCCCCAGGCCCGCACTCCGTTGGCCAGGATCGGAACGGCAACGCACAGCGCCATAAACCCGGCCCGGCGGCCCCAACTGCGGAAACCGACATTGGCAACCAGTGTCCCCAGTGCAATCATCGCGATCAGAAACTTAACGCCGGAGCAGGCTTCGGCGACTTCGAACAAGCCGGCCGGGGTCTCAATGAAAACCCCGTCGACCACTGCTGGAATGCCGCTGAGGCCAACGAGGGAGATCGTCAGCTTGGCAGTAATCGTTTGCAGCGCCGGAACCAGCTCATCGCCAAACGGCACCAGAAAGGCCATATAGGCCGCCGGAAACAGCACAGCACTGAACGTGCGCGGGCCCAGCAGCAGCAGAGCGGCAGACGGCAGCATCGCCACCGCCGCAGCTTGGCGCAACAAGTTGAACCCCGCAAACGTGGCCAGTACCCAGCCCAGCAGCGCCAGTGCCAGTGGCACCAGTCCGCCACGCCAACCGTGCGGCTCCAGCAAGCGCAATTGCGGCCAGCGCTGCCACACCAGCCAGCCGACAATCGCCGGGACCAACACGATGTGGTTGTAAGTCGAGCTATTCCCCCATTGATCGGCCATCGCCGCCCAATCGGGCAGGAAAGCCAAAACCAGCGCCAGCCAAGCCAGCCCCAACCGGACCACCGCTGGCCGCCACGCGGGCGGCAGGCGTTCGGCCAAAGACTTGGGGTTCAACGAATGCAGGTCAGGCCGCATGGCGCACCCGGCTTCCTGTGCGGCCAAGCATCGCGGCGAGTGGCGCCATAGTGGCTTGCCAGCTAAGCGTGCTGACGACATGGGCGCGCGCCTGTTGGCCAATCAGTCCGGCCAGCGCGGCATCCTTGGCCAGTTTTAGAACCGCTGCAACCAGCGCATTATCGCTGTCTGCAATCATCAGGTTGCGGCCGTGGCTGGCCCCGATCCCAGTCGCCGCCGAAGGGGTCAGCACCACCGGAAGACGCATCGCCATCCCTTCCAGCACCTTGTTCTGCACTCCGCGTGCCAGCTCAAGCGGGACCAGCGCCAGATCGGCTCCGGCCAGCCAGGTGCGGATATCATCCACTTCGCCCCACACACGGCTGCCATTTAAGCCATCGAGCGCGCGCAAGGCATCGGGCGGATTGCGTCCAACGACATGGAACGTGGCATCAGGCAGTTCCGCCCGAATCCGGGGCATCAAGCGCTCGATCGCGCGCTGGGCGGCGGCAATGTTCGGGGCATAGTCCATCTGCCCGGTAAAGATCAGCCGTGGGCCGGTGCAATCGAGCAGGCCCGGTTCGGGCTGAACAACCACCGGATCGAACAGCAGGCTGTCGATCCCGTTACGCAGCGCCCGGACATCACACTTCGCCCGGTCAGTTGGCGATAGCCGCGCGGCAAACAGCGCCGCCTCCTCGCCTGAAACCAGCAAACTGACATCGGCCCGCCGCGCCAACCGCGCTTCCTCGGCGCTGAGCAGCCGTCCCTCGCGGGCATCGAGCCACGCGCGCGGGCCAGAGCCGCTGTTGGCATAGGCTTCAAACTTGGCCGAATCGACATCGACGAAGTCGAGGATTACCCGGCCCGCAAAGTCAGCCGGAATGTATTGGCCCATCTGGCCCGAAAAGACGTAAATCGTATTGATCGGCCGTTGATCCAGCACGCGGCGAACATAGGCAGCCAGCTGCGCGCTGTGAAACGCGGTCAGGCTGACCGGGCGACGCTTTACCAGCGCTTCGACCCCGGCCAGCGGAACCGGCTTGGTCCGGCGCACCAGGCAATGGCTGGCAGCAACCGCAGTTAGTTGCGGTTCTTCGGCCACATCCTTCTCACTCTCGGCAAAGGTCGCAACATGGACCGGGGCCAGAGTGACCAGATGGCGCAGCACGTGGCACGAGCGGATCTTGTCGCCCCGATCGGGCGGGAACGGCATCCGGTGAGCCAGAAAAAGGATTTCACCCATCAACCGAGGCCGCGAGCGATGTAGGGTCCGATCAGGTTGGCGAGCGGCAACGGTAAGCGCTTCCACAGCGCGATCCGGGCGGCGTGCTTGCCGCTAGTCGGATCGGCATCGCGGACCTGCGCGCCGGGCGCGGTCCAGCTGGCATAACCCAGCGGCTCGGCTTCAAAGCCCCAGTTCTTCTTAAAGTCCGCCGGCCCGCTGCCGGTTTTGGAACGGCCAAAATCGAACGAACTGCAGCCGCGCCGCCGGGCGTGGAGCATCAGCTCAAAATACATCCGGTCATTGGCCCGCAGCCGCCGCGCATCCCACGTTCCCCCGCCCCAATAGGGCATCACGGCGCCTTGATGGTAGAGTGATAGGACGCTGGCTACTGGTTCACCCTGATGCCGGATGATCAGGATATCGGCGTCTTCACCAAAGGCGTCGAGCACAGCGTCAAACAGGCTGCGCGGAAACACTGGCGTGCCCAGATTGCGGACGCTTTCGGCATAGACCGCATAGTGCGCCGCGCGATCATCAGCGCCCCGCCCAATCGACACCGCTAGATCGTTTGCCAGTCCCTTGCGGACTTCGGCGCGCTGCTTGCGCGGGATCCAGGCCAGCTGGCCCTCATCATCCTGAGCCAAAGGCGTGGCAAACCCGCAATGCGAATCGTGGCGAATGGTCCAGCCAGCCCGCGCTTTGGGCAGCATCCCGCCGCGCAGTTCAGCCGATGGGCACGAACGCCGCAAGGCCAGCTCTTCAAGCCCGCCGAGCAGCGCTTTGCCGCTGCGCTCATCCAACGCCAGCACCCCGCCAGCCACGCCAAACCCGCTGGAAGCCAGCATCCGCCCGAACAGCGGTGAATGAA
The DNA here is from genome assembly GCA_043756025.1 of Novosphingobium sp. GTDB lineage: Bacteria > Pseudomonadota > Alphaproteobacteria > Sphingomonadales > Sphingomonadaceae > Novosphingobium. The sequence continues at coordinate 16,934 of JAYURW010000031.1, forward strand.
CTTCGCTGAGTGGCAGGTAACCGGTCAGTTCACCGCCGCGTTCCGTTACCAATGCAATCGCGCCATTGCCCGTGCCGCGTGCCACCGCGCACAGCCAAGCCGGGCGATGAAACGGCGTTCCTTCAGGATGTTCGGCGACGAACCTTTCAAGCCGCGCGAATTCGTTCGGATCGGCCAGATCGGCCTGGCGCAGCACCAGCGCGGCGGGCGTGAACGGCGCGTTCATGCCGCCATGTCCAGGGCAAACGCCTTTTCACGGTGCGCGAGCAGGTCCATCCGGCCCCAGGCAAACTCGCCGAGCAGTTGCTCCAGCTTTTCCGCCATGACGCCCAGGTTGGTATAGTGCCGCACCCTTGAACGCAGAGATGCGCCGGTTACGCGGGGCTGCTGCGGATCGATTTCCCACGGATGGAAATAGAACACAGCCGGGCGCTGATCGGTATCGTTGACCTGACGGATTGCCCAGCGCGAGAAGCCATAAGGCAGCACCCGAAAAAAGCCCCCACCGCCCGCCGCCAGACGCCGTCCGGCGAAATGCGCGGTGGTAACCGGGATTTCGATCAGATCGGCCCAGGGTAGCGGTTTAAAGGCAAACCGCGGGGCTTCGCTCCAGCCATAGTGGTCGTGCGAAATCGGAGCGACCGAAGAGCTGTAGGTAAAGCCCTGCTCGGCCAGCGCCATATAGGCCCACGGGGTGCGCTGATCGATCGAGAAGCTCGGCGCGCGATAGCCGGTGATACGTTGGCCCGAGGCGTCTTCCAGCACCTTTCTGGATCGCTCCAGATCGGCGGTAAAACTGGCGCGATCAAACCGGAACACGCGTTCGTGGTCCCAGCCGTGGCTGGCCAGTTCGTGCCCGGCATCGACGATCCGGCGCATCAGACTGCCGTGGCGCTGCGCCACCCAGCCAAGCGTAAAAAACGTCGCCTTGACGTCTGCGGTAGCAAACATCTCGAGGATCCGATCACAATTGCGCTCAACCCGGTCATCAAGCGACGTCCAACTGCCCCGGTCGATCACCCCTTCAAAGGCGCCGACCTGAAACCAGTCTTCAACATCGACCGAAAGGCCGTTGACCAAACCCGTGGGAGCCATTGCGACCACTTCCTCTTTTCGGGCTTAGGCCGCAGCGCGGCTGGCTTCGTCGGATTCGATCCACTCGATCAGCATTGTCAGCGTGTGCCGGATCGTGCGTTCCTGTTCGAGCATCTTGGCTTCGATCCCGGCCAATTTCGCTTCGACCGCAACCAAAGCCGCGCTGTCTGTCACAGGGGCCTGAATTGGCACAGCAGCCATCGATTCGCGTTCGTTGGCGAGCTCGATAACGGCTTGTTGAAGCTCGGCAATCTGGGCGTCGCGCTCGGCCAGCGAGGCCTGAAGCTGGCTCATGACGACTACGTCTACCGGGATCGGTGAGGGGGCAGCAGCAGCCACTGGCTGAGCCACCGGGGCCGCCACTTCGGCCTTGCGCTCAATCCGCTTGAGCTGAAGCGTACCGTCCAATTCCAGTTCTTCCAGAACCTGGGTCAGCATCGCTCCGTCAATCCGGTTGCGCTGTTCGACCGCGCCCAGCAGCATCAGCCGGTTGCAGATCTGGTTGATCCGGCGCGGCACGCCGCCAGATGCTTCGTACAGCACGGTAAAGACGCGCTGATCGAATTTGGGGTTCCCGGACCAACCGACGCAATTCAGGCGGTGCTCGATATAGGGCTGCACTTCACCCAGCTCCATTGCGTCAAGGTGATGGGCTGCAATCACGCGCTGGCGCAACTGTTCAAGCTGGGGGTGATCCTGAATCGTAACGCGAAATTCCGGCTGACCGAGCAGCAGAGTTTGCAACAAAGGATGCGCGCCGAGCTGGAAGTTGGACAGCATCCGCAGTTCTTCCAGCGCGTCGATCGCCAGGTTCTGGCTTTCATCGACCACCAGCAGGCAGCGGCGTCCGGCCCGGGCTTCGTCATGCAGGAAAGCTTCGATTGCCCCCAGCGCCGAGGCTTTGTCATGCCCATCGACGATCAAGCCAAAGGCCTGCGCGACGATGTGGACCAGCTCCTCGCCATCCAGCTTGCTGGTGACGATCTGCGCCGCGGTCAGCCGCGCCGGATCGATCGTATTCATCAGGTGCGCGACGAGGGTCGATTTACCGGCCCCAACTTCGCCCGTGATCACCACAAAACCTTCGCCCTGCGCCAGTCCATAGGACAGGTAGGACAGCGCCTTGCGGTGGGTCAGGCTTTCAAAATAAAAAGCCGGATCAGGGGTGAGCTGGAACGGACGGCCGGTTAGCCCAAAATAGTCATTAAACATTCTCAATCCTTCCGCGCGGCTCAGAACGAATACCGGATGCCGACCATGGCCTGAGCCGACCAGACATCTTCCAAGAGATCGCGATTGACCCCATCAACCTCGACGGCGGCAGTGGCCGAGAGGCGGCTGGTGATCGAACGATAGTAGGCAGCGGTTGCGCCAACCGCACTGGTGTCGCCAGCCAAGGCGTCTCCGCTTTGGTACAAGTTGGCCCGAATCGAAGTTCCGAAACTGGAATTCCGGTCGATCCGTCCGTTGAGATAGGCCGCCAGCCAATAGTTTTCATCGATGACGCCATTGGCGCTGGCCAGCACCGTTCCGGGTGCAGCGATGAACGTGCGCCGATCATACCCGGCACCGATCCCGTACTGCAGATTGCCGCCATTGACCCCCAGTGTCGCGTTGACCCCGCGGCCGCGGAACACGGCTGAGTTGACCGAGGCCAGCGCGCCATTGAGGCAGGTGCCCTGACCCTGACCCACCGAGCCGCTGGCTGCAACGCAGGTTCCCAGATCCCCGCTCAGCGGGCTGCGGAACGCATCGAACTGCGTTGGTAGACCTGCCAGTTGGTTATTCAGCATCCCGCCAAAGCCTGAAATACTGTCATAAGCCGAGACGTTGAAGCTCATCCGCGAATTGGGCGCATAGGCAAAGCTGCCGTAGTAGGTGGTCGAACCATAGCGGCGGCCAACATGGGCCTCCAGTGCGGTCCGGCGGCTTGGACGCCAGATCACCCCAGCATCCCAGATCAGGCCAGCGGCCTCATAAGCGATTTGGCGCGGCTGGCTCTTGTCGGTGACATAGCGGCCATCGCTGCCCACCACCGGTTGGCCGGTGACGGTGTCGATCACCGCATCGCGGTTCGAAACCGTAACGTCTTCATAGCCCACTCCGCCAACCAGCGCGAGGTCCGAGCCGATCGGCAGCGAGACATCGGCGCGAACGTGCTTGTCGTCGATCCGTTGATCGAGATTGGAGACATCTTCGCGGTTCCAGCCCGCCCCGACGCCCAGCCCGATTGGCAGGACGGTTCCGGCCTTGAACCCTGCATGAAGTGCGGCGTTGTGAACCGTGCCTTCGTCATAGATGTCTATCGGGCGCTGGCCCGGGGCAACCACCAGCGTATCGGGCGATTCGACCCGGTTATAGCCAAACCGGTAATGCCCTTCGACTTGCAGCGCGCCCAGTTGGGTCCGCAACGACGGGCCGATATAGGCGCCGTAAACCTGCGAGGTCGAATTGCCCTCGCGGCCGGTCAGAGTTGCCCCGTTGTTCTCAACGCTCATCCGCGCGGCCATCGCCCCGGCTTCAAGCGTCAGCGCGCGGGGGATAATCCCTACGCTGCCGCGCGCCACGCCAGTGATCACGTCGCTGTCTGGCACCCGGTTGGAGCCATAGCCAAAGCGGCGCTCATAGCGCAGCGAAACCGCGCCCTGGCTGTTGCGCCCGGCAATGTTCGCTTCGACCCCGGCGGCAAGAGCGCTGTAGGTCAGCACTTCGTTGCCCGGTGAAAGCTCAGCTGTTACCACCTGTTGCGCTTCGATATACGGCGTGATGCGGACTTTCTTGCTGCGCACGCTCAGCTTGGGCGAAGTGTCATCACCCTCATTCAGCTCGGTATCGCCGCTGTCGACATCATCACCAGAAGCGGCGACATCGCCGTATGGCAGCGATTGCGCATGTGCTGTTGCGGGCAAGCCGACTGCCAGACAGGCAGTCAAAGCGGCACAGGTCTTCAAGAGGCGCGACTTCATGGTCATCCCCCATATCCATAATAAGAGCCAAAGCGGCGACCGCTGGGGCTGAAGTGAACGGCATTCAGCAACAGCTGAATATTCGGGCAGGCAGAAAGAAGGGAAACGGCGTCTTCCAAAGCGCCTTGGCCGGTACGATCAGCCCGTGCGACAAGCACGGACTGGCCGGCATATTTGGCCAATTCCGCAGCTGGCGAAGCGGCCAGAGCGGGCGGCGAATCGAAAATCACCAGTCGGTGCGGGGCACCCTGGGTCAACCGGTCGAGCACCGCAGCAGTGCGCGAGCTGGACAGGTATTCGCTGTCGGATGTGGTGGCATTGCCCGCGGGCAGCACCCACAATCCCGAAATATCAGTGCCGATCACACAATCGGCCACATCGATGTCGGGATCGGCCAGTGCATCCATCAGCCCCGGTCCGCCCGGCAGGCCGAGCATCGACAGAACAGACGGCTTGGCAAAGTCAGCATCGACCAGCAGAACTTCGGTTTCCTTCTCGGCGGCAATCGCCAGCGCAAGATTGACCGAGGTATAGCTTTTCCCTTCACCGGGATGCGGCGAGCAGATCAGGATCCGCTGCGAGGCCGGCCCCATCCCTTGCTGGCTCAGCTGACCGGCATTGTAGAGCAGTGTCCGCTTGACGATCCGGAACTCTTCCAAAAGCCCGGTAACGCTGCCTTCTGGCACGATCAGGCCCTGCTCGCGCAGATGCTGGCGGTTGATCGGATGGCGTTCGCCGCGGAACCTTACCGGCATCGCGACGGGCGCAGGAACATTGCTCCGCACGGCAACCGGCGGTGCGATGACTTCGGGCTCGACCACTTCGGGCCGCGGAGCCGGACGGACCAGCACTTCGGGTGCGGGGCACAACACCGCTGCGTAAGTTTCGGCAACCGGAGTTACCTCAGCTTCTTCCACGGCCTCGTCAACGCGGCGATAACGGCGCCGCTTTGAGGCGGGCGGAATCAGGTTTTCCGGAATCGGCGGGGCTGTGAACTGGACCAGATCATAGTTGCGCACGACCCGTTCAATCAGAGTCGCCGCTCGGGCCTTGCCTTCGTCCACTTGTGGCACCGGGATCTTGGTTTGTTTGGTCATCAGATCCCCCTCAAGCTACCATGCTGCGCTGGGCCATCTCGATCGCGAGCAGCAGGACGAATACCCCGCCCAACGCGCCGGTGGCCGCATAGAAATAGGTCAGTCGTTTGCGCCGCAGCACGCGGGCAGCATCGGTCAGAGTGGCGCTGATCGCTCCCAACACTGGCAGACCCATGGTCTGCTCCAGCTTAGCTGTGGTGGCAAAGGTTGAGCGCAACTGGCCGACCGCAAAAGACGTTGCCGCCCCTGCGCCCAGCCCGGCGATCAGCACGCCGAGCAGCAGCAGCGGTCGATTGGGTGCAACCGGGCTTTGCGGTGTGGTCGGCGGATCGATCACCTGGAACTTGACTGAATTATGCTCGGTTTCGACCTGACCGCGCAAACGCAGTTCTTCGCGGTCCTGCAGCAGCTTGTCGTACTGCTGTTTGAGCACATCGTAATCGCGGTTGATTCGCTGCTGTTCGGCGGCGGCTTCGGGATTGGTGAACTGCTGCGCGGTCATCTGCGCCAGCTCGGTTTGCACCGAGGCCCGGCGCGAGCTGAGCGATTGGACATTGGCCTGACGTTCAGCGCGGATTGATTCGAGCGAGGAATAGGCCGGGTTTGGAATGCCGCCGCCGCCGCTGCCTTCGGAAGCAGCCGCCGATTTCAGCATATTGACCTGATTGCGAGCGGCAATCACGTCAGGGTGGTTTTCGGTCAGGCCGCGCGCCCGCAGGCCGGAGAGCTGCGCCTGGGCATCATTCAAAGCACCGCGCGCTCCACCAACCGGGGCGGTGCCTTGCAAACTCCTGGGAGTGCCGGCGAGCTGCCCGTTGATCGCCGCCAGCGCGCTTTGCGCCGCCGCCAGATCGGCATCAATCCCGCGCAATTCAGCGCGCAGGGCTTCGACCCGCTGAACGGGGGACGTGCTGCCCTTGGCCAAAGTCGGATTGGCGGCTTCGAACGTCAGCCGCTTTTGCTCAGCAGATTCCAGCTCCTTTTGGCGCTGGGCCAACTGCTGATCCATGAAGTCGAGCGAGGACGACATTTCACCGCGGTTCCCGGCGAGGTTTTCTTCGCGGAAGATGTCGATCAACTTCTGGACCACGGCCTGGGCAATCTTGGCGTTGGCCGCATCCGAATTACCGCCGTCGCCATAGCTGGCGGTGATTTCGAACAGGTTGTCCTTGGTGCTTTCGATCTTGATCTTCTTGCCCAGCCCCAGAACGGCAGATTCCATTTGCTTGGGATCGGTAATCTCGGCGCCAATCGGCGTTCCGCGGATCACCTTTTCCAGATTGACGGCGCTGGTCAGGGTCTGCTGCACGCGGTCGATGTCACGCTTGTTGCTGGTTTTGACCCCGGTCACATCGGACAGGGCATCTTCCAGTTTCACAAAAATGCGGGCTTTTGATTCGTAGCTGTTGGGGATCATGCCCACGACCAGCCAGCCCAGCAGGCACACGCCCCAGGCCACGGCAAGCGCCAACCACTTGCGGTGCCAGACCGTAAAGAGCGCTGCGCGAAATTCGTCGTAGATATTGTTCATCGTCTGCCCCCGGGCCCTTTCCTCAGAACGAGCTTTCAGGGATGATGATGACGTCGCCCGGCATCAGCATGACGTTGGCCTTGCTGTCGCCCTTCTTAAGCAGATCGCCCAGTCGGATCGTGTATTCCTTCTGCTTTCCGCTGGCCTTGTCGAACCGGATCAGCTTGGCCCGGTTGCCCGCAGCATATTCGCTGAGGCCGCCGACCGCGATCATCGCATCGAGCAGGGTCATGTTGGCGCGGTACGGCAGCGAAGCGGGCTTTTCGGTGGCGCCAATCACGCGGACCTGCTGGCTGTAGGTTCCGGCAAATTTGTTGACGATCACCGAGACTAGCGGATCCTGGATGAACTGCGAAAGCTGCAGGGTGATGTCGTCGGCCAGCATTTTGGGAGTTTTGCCCACGGCTGGCATATCGGTGATCAGCGGCGTGGTGATCCGTCCATCGGGCCGAACCTGAACCTTTGCGCCCAATTCCGGGTTGCGCCAGACAAAGATCGTCAGCTCGTCGAGCGGACCGATGATATAGTCCTCGCCCGGGCCTTCCTGCATCGATACGAACGACGCGGGCGGCAGTTGCGGGCCGCTGGCAGTGCCAGCACAGCCGGTCAGCATCATGCTCAGCATGGCGCTTCCGGCGAGCAGGCGGGAAAAGCGGTTATTCGGCATCGGGCATTCCTCTTCAGGAGCCGCGTCAAAGGTCAGGCAATGCCCTGCCCAACCGACGACCCGGCTATTCACCTTCCGATATCGGAAAAAAGGGTGAATATTGCGTTAGCCCTATGTGCAGATTGTGTGTTCGCTCCGGCCTGGTCCCAAAACAGGACAGCGGTGAAGGTAGTTGTTAAACCAGCATTTCCCGGGCTGGTCCCTGCCCCAAAAATTGCGCCGGGCTGGCACTGGCGCCGTAAGCTCCGGCACAGAACACCGCGACCAGATCCCCCACTTCGGCGCGGGGAAATGCCGCCTTGTCGGCCAGCCGGTCGAGCGGCGTGCACAGGCAGCCGACAATGCTCACCAGATCATCCACCGGTGCATCAAACCGGCTGGCGATTGCCACCGGATAGTTCCGGCGGATCACTGTGCCGAAATTGCCGGATGCTGCCAGTTGATGGTGCAATCCGCCATCGACGATCAGGAACGTATCGCCATGGCTGACCTTGCGGTCGACAATCCGGGTCAGATAAACCCCGGCCTCTCCTGCCAAGTAACGGCCCAGCTCAATGCAGAACTGGGTGCCATGCAAAACGTCAGGCAACCGGGCAAATTGCTCACCCAAAGCGGCACCAATCGCGCCGATATCGAGCGTTTGATCGCCCGGAAAATAGGGAATGCCAAACCCGCCACCGAGATTGCAGTGCGGCAGCGCTGCGCCGCTTTCATCGGCCAGCCGGGCGGCCAGTTCGAGCGTCCGGCCTTGCGTTTCGATCAACGCGGCGGGATCGAGCGCCTGACTGCCAGCAAAAATGTGAAATCCGCGCCATTCAGCGCCGCTGGCGATCACCAGCCGGGCCAGCGCCGGGACCCGTTCTGCATCGACGCCGAACTGTTTAGCGCCGCCGCCCATTTTCATGCCCGATCCTTTGAGATCGAACTCCGGATTGACTCGGATCGCCAGCCGCGGGGTAATCCCCAGCCGGGCCGCCGCATCCAGTGACCGCGCCGCTTCGCCTTCGGATTCAAGGTTGAGCGTGACGCCAGCAGCAATCGCCTGTTCCAGCTCGTCCGTGCGCTTGCCCGGCCCGGCAAAGCTGATCCGGCGCGGGTCGATCCCGGCGGCGCGAACCATGGCGAGTTCGCCGCCAGAGGCTATGTCAAAGCCGTCCACGAGCGCAGCCATCGCCTGCAGCACCGGAGCAAAGGGATTGGCCTTGACCGCATAGTTCAGTGCCAGCCGCTCGGGCATGGCCGCGCGCAGATCGGCGACCCGGCGTTCAAGATGCGTCCGCGAATAGACGAACAGCGGGGTTCCGCCCGCCTCCGCGACAAGATCCGATGCTTTGCGCCCAGCAATCGCCAGTTCGCCATTGATCGCAGTGTACCCCGCAGGGATCGGACCAAGCGGCTTCATGCGGCAAGCTCCTGATAAAGACCGTTGCGGTCAATTTTTCCGTTAGGCGAAGTAGGCATCACCAAACGCCAGTGTATGACCTTTGGCTGCATGAAGTTTGGCAATTCTTTCAGCAGAATGCGTGGTAATTCTATCTCAACATCTGAAGTTCCCGGTGCGGCCCGGACAATCAGGTGGACCGCATGGCCCAGCCGCTCATCCGGGATCCCGAGCGCTACCGCTTCGGCCACCAATCCGCTGGCCAGCGCGGCTTCTTCAATCTCTTGCGGGCTGATCCGGTTGCCCGCGCTTTTGATCATCGCATCGCGCCGACCGGCAAAATAGAGCAAGCCATCGGCATCGCGCCTGGCCCGGTCACCAGACCAGACCGCCATGCCGCCATAGCGTGAACTGGCGGGAGCAGGCTTGTAGCGTTCGGCAGTACGCGCCGCATCCTGCCAGTATCCTTGCGCCACCAAGGGCCCGCAATGGACCAGTTCGCCTTCCTCGCCATCTGCCGTCACGGCGCCATCATCGCCGATGATCAGGATTTCGGCGTGGGGAATGGCCTTGCCCATCGAAGTTGGGTGGCTGTCGATCAACGCCGGGTCGAGGAAAGTTGAACGAAACGCTTCGGTCAACCCATACATCGCGAACAGCCGTGCCGCCGGAAACAGACCGCGCAGCCGCCCGACCAGATCAACCGTCAGCGCACCGCCGGAATTGGTCAGACGGCGCAGTATTGCAGCAGTCTCAGCGGGCCATTCCAGCTCGGCCAATTGCACCCACAGCGGCGGGACTGCCGCCAGAGTGGTGACGCCGTGCCGCTTAACCGCTTTCATCACGTCGCGCGGGGCGAGGTAATCGAGCGGAACGGCGCAGCCCCCGGCATACCAGGTGGAAAGCAGCTGGTTCTGCCCATAATCGAACGACAGCGGCAGCACTGCCAGCGTGACGTCATCGGCGGCAAGGCCGAGATAGCTGGTCACGCTTTCCGCGCCCAGCCACATATTGGCATGGCTCAGCATCACGCCTTTGGGTTTACCGGTCGAGCCGCTGGTATAGAGGATCGCGGCCAGGTCGCCCGGATCGGCCTCGCTCGGCGGCATCGGCTCAGCAGACTGGGCGAAATCGAGCGCCGCGCCCTCACCCAGCAACGCACAGTCCGGCGGAACATCGCCTGGCTGCAGCCCGGCCAGCCGCGCCGGTGTACCAATCAGTAGCCGCGCGCCGCTATCGGCGAGAATGTGCGCGGCTTGCGCGTGCTTGAGGAGCGGATTGATCGGCACATGGACCAGCCCGGCGCGGGCCGCAGCCAGCGGCAGCAGGCAGGTCAGCTCACCCTTGGCGGCCCAGCTCGCAATCCGTTCGCCTTTTACCGGCACTTGGCTGTTCAGCCAGCCCGCTAACCGGGCAACACGATCCCTTAAGTCCTTATAGTTAAGAGGGCCGTCACGCAGCACCAGCGCCGCCGCTTGATCCGCCCCGCGCAAGGCAAGATGATCGAGCGGGCGAACCGGGGGTGGCTGGACTATCGGCACAGGGTCTCAGGCTCCAAAGGTCAAGGAACGGTACATTGATTTCGGTCGTCTATCACGATGATCTTAAAGAAGTGCAATGCGATACGCCGCTGGCCGCATTGGTCAGTGCGCCCAATGCCCGCGCGCCGTTCGACCGGATCGAATGGTGGCAAGCCTTAGCCGACCACTGCGCGGTTCCGCCGTTGATCGCGGTTGCCAAAGATGGTGAAGCTCGCGCGGTCTTGCCGCTGATGCGAGCGGGCCGCCGGATCCATACACTGGCCAACTGGTACAATTTCCGGGTTGCCCCGCTGATTTCAGCTGATGGGGATGGCCCCGCCCTGCTGGCCGCCTTGACTAAGGATTTGTCAGCCCATGGGCAGCACCTTATTCTGGAGCCGTTACCCAGCGAGAACGGCGAGGCCGCCATGCTTACCGCTGCATTGCGCAATGCCGGGTGGTTGGTGTTTGTCGAACAATCTGGCGTTAACCATGTACTGCTGGTGGCGGGCCGAAGCTACGCCGAATATCTCGCCGCGCGCCCCGGCCATGTGCGCACCACGCTAAAGCGCAAGGCGGGCAAAGTTGGCGTGCAACTGATAACCCATTTCGATCCCGCATTGTGGGCCGAATACGAAGCGGTTTACGCCGCCAGCTGGAAACCCGAAGAAGGCTCGCCCGCCTTCTTGCGCGCTTTTGCCGAAGCTGAGGGCAAAGCGGGCCGCTTACGCATGGCTGTGGCGCGCACCGATGGACAGGCAATTGCAGCGCAGTTCTGGACCGTCGAAGCGGGCACCGCTTTCATTCATAAGCTGGCCCATACCCAAGACAGCAAGCCGCTTTCCCCCGGAACCACTCTGTCAGCAGCGCTGTTTGAGCACGTTATCGATCACGATAAAGTCACGTTGGTCGATTTTGGCACCGGCAACGATGGCTACAAGCGCGATTGGATGGAACTGGTCAGGCCGCGCTATCGAATTGTGGCTTTTCGTCCATTTCGGCCAAGCAACTGGCCGCTGATTGCCAGGGCGGTCTTGCACAAACTTGTCCGGCGCGGCTAGACGCCCGGACGAACATTCAAGGTGATTTAACAATGCGTTCGAAAATTGACCGCAAGCTGCGCAAGATTCTGGAAGATGTGCTGGGCCTTAAGCCAGGGCAGGCCGATGAATTTACCAATGAAACCGGATTGTTCGGCGATCTTCCTGAGCTGGATTCGATGGCAGTTGCCGGTCTGCTGACCGAAATGGAAGACCGGCTGGATATTGTGATCGACGAAGACGAGATCGATGGCGAGCTGTTTGAAACCTATGGCAGCCTGCTGAATTTCGCAGTCGCCAAGCACGAGGCGACGTGAAGCCAGAGAGCTATCCCTGCCCCTTGCCCGGCGGTGCTGCGGCAAGCGAACTGGCCTTGGTATTCGACGGATCGCGGGAAAACCGTCTGTTGATCGCGCCAGCGCTGTTTGATGAGGCCAACCGGCTGCGGCGTTTCACAGTAGAAGTGATGCGCCGCTTGGACGGTGCCGGGCTGGATTGCATTCTGCCCGACTTGCCCGGCTGCAACGAAAGCGAGCAGGATCTGGCGCTGATCGAGCCTGAGGATTGGCGGATGGCGCTGGAAGCGGCGGCGCGGCATTTTGGCGCGACCCATGTGCTGGCGATCCGCGGCGGCGGGCTGTTGCTGCCGCCCAAATTGCCCGGCTGGCACTTTGCCCCGGTCAAGGGCTCCAGCCTGATCAAGACCCTGCTCCGCGCCCGGATCATTTCGTCGCGAGAGGCGGGCAAGGAAGAGAACGCTGCTGAATTGATGGAACATGGCAAAGAGCTTGGCCTTGATCTGGCCGGTCATTCGCTCTCGGGTGAAATGCTGCGCCAACTGGATCAGCTGCTCCCACCAAAGCGCGGCAATCTGATCCCGGTCGATCAAGAAATGCTTGGCGGCAGCCCGCTGTGGCTGCGGGCCGAACCCGGCGAAGACCCAGCCCAAGCCGATGCCTTAGCGGCGGTGGTCACGATGGCGCTGGCGCAATGAACCGCAAGCATTTTACATTTTCCTGCGAAGCGGCGCAATTGACCGGCTCAATCGACATGGCGTCGGCGACCACCGGGTTGCTGATCGTCTCGGGCGGGAACGAAGTGCGCTCAGGCCCGTGGGGCAGTCAGGCACAAATGGCCGACCGGATCGCCGCTGCCGGATTTCCCGTGCTGCGGTTTGATCGGCGCGGCGTGGGCGACAGCGAGGGGGACAACGGAACCTTTGCGGCCAGCGCGCCAGATATCGCCGCCGCAATCCATGCTTTTCGCGCCCATGTTCCGACCCTCCGCAAAATCGTCGCGTTCGGCAATTGCGATGCGGCCAGCGCGCTGATGTTGTCAAAGGGCCTGGGCTGCGACGCGCTGGTGCTGGCCAACCCCTGGACTTTTGAACCAGAGCCGGAGGCCGCACCGGTTGCCGTGGCGGCAGAGCCAGAGCCAGAAACCACACCGATGCCGCCCGCCGCGATGCGCCACTATTACTGGCGGCGGTTGACCAATCTGGCCGCACTCAAGCGGCTGCTGACTGGCAAAGTCAAAGTCAGCAAGATGGCCAGCAGCCTTGTCGATGCGGTCAAACCCGCCCCGCCGCCCAACTCCCTCGCCCAAGCCATGGCTGAGGGGCTGAAGGCCTACTACGGACCCGTCACGATCCTGCTCGCCGAAAATGACCGGACCGCGCAGGCATTCAAAGCCCTGTGGGAAAAGGGCGATTCCCGGCTGCGGGTTTGCCCCAAAGCCGGTCACAGCTTTGTCGAACCGCAATCACGGGTTTGGCTGCAAGGGCAGATTTTGGGCGCGCTGCGAGGCGTTTAAGCCTTAGACGCCGCAAACTCCCGCTCGGCCAAAAACCGCTCCGCATCCAGCGCAGCCATGCAGCCGGTACCGGCCGCGGTTACAGCCTGCCGATAGACGTGGTCCATCACATCACCGCAAGCAAACACTCCGGCAATTGCGGTTTTGGGCGTGCCCGGTTCAACCAGCAGATAGCCGTTTGGATCCATTTCAAGCTTGCCCTTGAATAACTCGGTAGCAGGCGCGTGGCCGATCGCCACAAACGCACCGTCGGTTGGCTCCACGCTGGTCGCGCCTGTGACCGTATCGGTCAGCGAAACGCCGCTCAGCCCGGTATCGCCGCCGACGAAATGATCGACCGCCTTGTTCCACAGCACCTTAATGTTCGGATGGGCGAGCAGCCGGTCTTGCAGGATCTTTTCCGCTCGCAGGCTGTCGCGCCGGTGGATCAAGGTGACATCCTGCGAATGATTGGTTAGATACAGCGCCTCTTCAACCGCAGTGTTACCGCCGCCAATCACCACTACTTTTTTGCCGCGATAGAAAAAGCCATCACAAGTGGCGCAGGCCGATACGCCTTTGCCCGACAGTTCCTGCTCACCCGGAACGCCGAGCCATTTGGCCTGCGCGCCAGTGGCAATCACCAGCACATCGCCGATGTATTCATCGCCGGAATCCCCGACCGCGCGGAATGGCGAGGCTGACAGATCAACCTCGGTGATCGTATCCCACAACATCCGGGTGCCGACGTGTTCGGCCTGGGCCTGCATTTCCTCCATCAGCCACGGCCCCTGGATAACGTCGCGAAAGCCGGGATAATTCTCAACATCGGTGGTAATCGTCAGCTGACCGCCGGGCTGCAGCCCCTGCACCACGATCGGCTCCATCCCGGCCCGCGCACCGTATATCGCAGCAGAGAGCCCCGCCGGGCCAGAGCCAACAATCAGCATTCGGGTTTTATGGGTCGCCATAGTGTCCTCCGTTGGGGTGCAGATAGGCAGCGCGGCGGCGCAATGCCAGTACTAGGCCGATGAATTTCCCCCGGATTGACGCGCCGCAAAGTTCAGCGCAAAGCCCCGCCATGACACCGCACGGCCCCACTTCGAACAGCTTCATCTCGCAGCGCCTCCGCCTTCACTATGTCGATTGGGGCAATCCCGATGCGCCGCCGCTGATCCTGCAGCATGGCGGGCGCGATCATTCCCGCAGCTGGGATTGGGTAGCGGCGGAACTGGCCAAGGACTGGCACGTCATCGCGCCCGATCTGCGCGGCCACGGCGACAGCGGCTGGGCGCCGGATGGCAATTATGAAACCAACGCTTTCGTCTATGATTTTGCCCAGCTGGTCCACACCTTGGGCCACGATCAGGTAACGATCATTTCGCATTCGCTGGGCGGTAATGTGGCATCGCGGTTTACCGGGCTTTATCCGAAAAAGGTCCGCAAGCTGGTCAATATCGAAGGGCTTGGCCCATCGGCCAAGACCAGAGCAGAACGCGAATCAGCGGGTTACGCCAACCGGTTCAGGGGCTGGATTGAAAAGCGCCGCGCCTCGGCTGGGCGGCTCCCGCGGCGCTATCCAACGATTGAGGCTGCCTTTGCGCGGATGAAAGAGGAAAACAGTTTTCTGACCGATGTTCAGGCCCGCCATCTGACTATCCACGGCGCCAGCCGGAACGAGGACGGCACTTGGTCCTGGAAATTCGATCCCTACCTCAACGTCTGGCCGTTTGAAGATACCCCGCAGGAGCGGCTGGATGAACTGTGGCAGGAAATCACCTGCCCGGTCTTGTTGCTATACGGCAACGATTCATGGGCCACCAGCCCAGCCAAGGATGGGCGCGACAAGTTGTTCCGTGATGCCCGCGTGGTCGAGTTTGAAAACGCCGGACACTGGCTGCACCATGACCAGTTTGACCGGTTCATGGGCGAAGTGCAGGCCTTCCTCTAGCTTTCGAGGCCCCCTAGCTTTCGAGATATGCGCTGCGCAGCGCGTCCTGCGCGGCCTGATCGATCCCCAGCACGTCGGCCAGATAGGCATCGAACGAGCTATATTGCGCGTCAATCGCATCAAATGTGGTTTGCAGATAGGCCGCTTCAACCCCCCATAGCGCCCGGACCGTATCGGCATCGTGCGCGGCATAACGCGGAATTTCGCGGAATGCCCCGGCGGAAATCCGCTCATCAAGCTTGCTGGCGCTGTTGGTCAGCAAATAGTCCGCCATCACATCGTCGAGGTGAACCCCCAAAATCCGCTGGAGCGCCGCGACAGCAAATCCGGTCCGGTCCTTGCCCGCGACACAATGGACGAGGCTAGGCCCTTCGCCTCGGCGCAGCAGCTCCAGATAAAGCCGCAGCATTGGCACCAGATTGCCGCGAAAGGCGATCCCCTGATACAACCGCAGCATCGCCGCGCGGGCTTCGGCGGCGGTCACCACTCCGTTGGCGGCTTCGGTGTGCAGCGCAAGGCCAGCGGTTTCTTCGGGATAAGTCCAGACTTGCGCGGCGAAATCGGCGTGGCGCAGGCACGGCTTGGCCTCACGTTCGCTCGGCCCGCGAAGGTCGATCAAATGGGTGATGCCAAGATCGTGGATCGCCGCAAGATCGGCGGCGCTGGCATCGCCGTGCTGGGCCGAACGCCACAGCAGCCCGGGCTTTACCCGCCCGCCCCCGGCCACGGCATAGCCTCCGTAATCGCGGAAATTGTTTACACCATCGAGCTGGAGAACGCGGGGGTTTGTCATGCAGCGCGCTTGGCAGCAAGTCGCTACCAAGGCAAGGTACGATCCGGGTAAAGGGTAAGGAATGGATCAAATCGTGACCGACGAAGCGCAACTCCTCGCCGCGCTCAAGGCGCAGAATATTGTCTGGTCGATTGTTGAGCACGAGCCGGTGTTCACGGTCGAAGCCAGCGCCCGGTTGCACGCGGCGATCCCCGGTCTGCACACCAAAAACCTGTTCCTGAAAGACGCCGGCGGGCAGTTTTGGGTGGTCAGCGCGCCGCACGATGCCTTGATCGATCTAAAGGCCCTGCCCGCAGTCATGGGGTCGAAGAAAATCAGTTTTGGCAAAACCGAGGACATGGCGCGGTTGATCGGGATTTCACCCGGCTCGGTCACCCCGCTGGCGGCAATCAACGATGCCGCTGGCGCAGTCCGGTTCGTGATCGACCAACGCTTAGCCGAGGCATCGCGGGTCAACGTCCATCCACTGCGCAACACCGCCAGCCTGGGCTTGTCCGGCGCGGAGCTGACCGGGTTTGTCGCGAGTACCGGGCATGAACCGATTGTTGCGCTGCTGCCCGCTGCACCGCCGCGATTGGTCTGAAACTAGCTTTCGCGGCCCAGCACGGGCGCGGCCCTCGGCTGCCACTGCTCGCCCGCAAACCGGATCGCCGGAGCGATCATATGCGCCCCGTCATGCTCGATCCACAACCCGCGCTCGGCGACGTGCGGCTGGTCCAGCGCTTCGCGAAAATCGAGCACCGGAGAGAACGCCACGTCCTTGTCCGCAAACCACCTCACCCATTCATCGCGGGTGCGAGCGGCAAACGTGTTCCTCAAAAACGCGATCAGTTCAGTCTGCTCCCCGGCAGGTCTATCGGCCAGCGGGTAGAGATCTGATCGGCCTAGTGCTTCAAGCAAATTGGCTGCAAATTTCAGTTCGCGCCCGCCCAGCACAACGTGCTTGGCATCGGCGGTGCGATAGACCTGATAAAACCCGGCCCCGCCGAGCGAACGCTGACTGTCAGAGCGCGGTGCTTCGCCCCCGGCAATGGCGCTGCCCGCCGTGTGGACGCACCAGGGCAGCAGGCTGTCAAACATCGCGCAGTCGATATAGTCGCCCCGCCCGCTTTCGCGCGCGGCATAGAGCGCCATCAATGTGGCTGAAAGCGCGGTCAGCCCGGCCGCCATATCCGACGCCGCCACGCCCGGCACCACCGGCGCGCCATCGGGCCCATCGTTGACTGACAGAAACCCGGCCAGCGCCTGCACCGCCATATCGTGCGCCGGATGATGCGCCAGTTCGCCTTCCTGCCCAAAAGCCGAAATCGAGCAGTACACGATCCGCGGATTGCGGGCTGAAACAGCCGCATAATCAAACCCCAGCCGCGCCATCACGCCGGGCCGAAATCCTTCGACAAACACGTCGGTACTCTCAATCAATTGCCACAGATAGGCTTTGCCTTCGGTGCTTTTGAGATCGAGCACAACCGAGCGCTTGCCCCGATTGAGGTTGCGGAACCACACCGATTGTCCGGCTTCATAGGGCGCCTGTTCGCGCGCCGGATCGCCGGCTGGGGCTTCTACCTTGACCACTTCGGCGCCTTGATCGGCCATCATCATGGTCATCATCGGGCCGGGTAGGAACACTGTCAGATCGATCACTTTAACGCCGGATAACTTGCCCATTCAGCCCGCCTCAGATTCGGAACCCGCCGCCGTGCGCAGCAGTCCGCGGAAGATTTCGCTGGGGCTGCGGGTGCCCTGAATGACATCATAGACATCGCGGCTGATTGGCATCGATACGCCGTGCTTTTCAGCCAGCGCCATCACGGTCGGTGCGCTTTTGACCCCTTCGGCAACCATGTGCATCGAGGCGATGATATCATCAAGCTTACGGCCCTTGCCCAGTTCCACCCCGACACTGCGGTTGCGGCTGAGCGGACTGGTGCAGGTTGCGATCAGATCGCCCATTCCGGTCAGGCCCGCAAAAGTCTCAGCCTTGCCGCCCATCGCCACCCCCAGCCGGGTCATTTCCGACAGACCGCGGGTAATCAGCGCGGATCGGGTATTGTCGCCCGCCCCTTGCCCGTCGCCCATTCCGACGGCGATAGCGATGATGTTTTTCAGCACCCCACCCAGCTCGCAGCCAATCAGATCGGTGTTGGTGTAGACCCGGAACAGACCCGAGTGGAACAGAGATTGCAGGCGGCGGACGATGATTTCGTCCTCCATCGAGATGACAGTGGCCGCAGCCTGCCCACTCAAAATTTCGCGTGCCAGGTTCGGTCCGGTCAGCACGCCGACCGGATGGCCGGGCAGGCATTCCATGACCAGTTCGGTCATCCGCTTGCCGCTGGCCAGTTCAAGCCCTTTGGTCAGGCTGAGCACCGGCACCCACGGACGGATGTACCGCGCCACTTCCTCCAGCACCGGGCGAAAGCTGCCCGATGGGACGCCCATTACAATTACGTCGGCCTGCGCCACAACCTCGCCCAAATCGGCGCTGGCCCGCAGCGTCGCGGGGAGCGTCAAGTCGGGCAGATAACGGCTGTTACGGCGGTTGGTGTTTATGTCTGCGACGGTGGCGGCGTCGCGGGCCCACAGCATCACCGGGGCATTACGTGTCGCCAGCGCTCCAACAGTCGTCCCCCAACTGCCCCCGCCCAAAAGTCCGATCTTCAGTGTCATCGCCTGCCTCCTCCCGCCAGACTGGCGTGAAGCTTAGTGCTTGGCAAGGAAGGCCAGATGATGCCGGGCCGTTTCGGCTGGCAGTTCGATCATCGGGACGTGGCCAACATCTTCGAAGATCACCAATTCGCTTCCTGCAATCCCCTGATGCTGCACTTCGGCGCAGGTCACGTCGATCAGCCGGTCATGGCGGCCCCAGATGATCTGCACAGGCATTTTAACTTCGTCCAGCCGGTCGTTCAGCGGACGGTTGAGCATATCGTCCGCCAATTGGTCAAAGATCAGGTCCAGCAGCGGTAAGTGCGGCACGGTATCGCTGAACAGCACCGCGAGGAACCGGCCGGGGATAAAGCGCGGGCGATGCACCACAAAACCCAGCAGTTGCCGCGTTTCCGCAGGACTGCGCGGAACCAGCGGGCTGGCACTGGGGTTGGCTTCGATCATGCCCTGCAATTCGCTGGGCTGCGTGCCGAGCACCCCGGCGTTGTTGAACAGGGTCAACGACAGCAGCCGCGCCGGATGGGCCAGCGCGAATAGCAGGGCAATATAGCCGCCCATCGAATTGCCGCCGAGGTGAACCCGGTCGAGTTTGAGCGCGTCGAAAAATTCGCGCAGGCGCTCGGCCTGCAGGACGGCCGAATAGTCCAGCGCCGGATCGCGGCTGGCTTCGCCAAAGCCGGGCAGATCGGGAAAGATCAGCCGGTAGTCCTGCTTCACATGGGGCGCATAAAACGCCCAATTGTCCTTGTCTCCGCCAAAACCGTGGACCAGAACCAGCGGCTTGCCGGCGGGATTTCCGCCTTCGAGATAGGGCCAATCGAGCCCGCCGACCGAAATCGATTTCTGCACCAGCCCGCCTTTGCGGCGCACAGCGTTCCGAGCGAATTGGAACAACGTGCGCGGAGCCAGCAGATAGGTCAGTGCCAAAACCAGCAGCGGCAAAGCGATCAGGGCGAGGATAATTTTCACAGGCTATGCTTTCCTATCCAGCCGGTCACGTCAGCGATCACACTGTCGCGTTCAGGCTCATTGAATATTTCGTGGAACAGGCCGGGATAGAGTTTCAGTTCGCAGTCAGGCGAACCGACGTGTTCGGCCAGAAACTGAGAACCGGTGGGCGAGGTCGCAGTGTCCTCCGCTCCGTGGAGCAACAGGATCGGCAGCACAATACGTCCGGCATTTGCGCGCACATCGGCCATGCCATCAAACATTTCTGCCGCCAGCCGCGCGCTCATTTTGCCGGTATAGACCAGCGGGTCAGCCAGATAAGCCGAAACAACGGCAGAGTCGCGGCTGATACCGGAGGAATCGAACTGCAGCACGCCGGCCTTGGGTGCAAAGCGCGACAGCAAGCGGCTGATCCACAGCATCAGCCTTGACGGCTCTTCCGCCGCCTTGATCGCCGGACCTGACAGGATCGCCCCCGCATAGTGCTGTTGGTGGGTCAGCAAGTGCTTGGCTGCGATCAGACCACCCATCGAATGGCCGATCAGAAACCGCGGCGTATCTTTATGGCGGCGCTGAACTTCTTCAAGCAACATCTCAACACCATCGCTGAACGCGCTCAAAGCAGGGACAAATCCGTAAGTTCCGTCAGACTGGCCATGCCCCCAATGATCGAGCGCATAGACCGCTATCCCGGCTGCATTCAGTTTGCCCGCGAAATATTCGTAGCGCCCCAAGTGTTCGGCATAGCCGTGGGCCAGCAACACCACCGCGCGGGGTGCGCCTTCCGGTAGCCAGGCCTGCCAGTGCAACTTTGCCCCGGCCCCGGCCGATGCGACGGGGAGCTGAAAAGCACCGCCCATCAGCCGAGCTTCTTCTTCATCGCCCGCTTCTGTTCTTCTGCTCCGGGGTGCTCGTAAACGGTCAGAATCCGTTCCAGCGTCTGGCTGATCCGGGTCTGGACCCGGACCATTTCAATCTTTGGCCAGGTCGCGCGTTCGCCCAGCTCGATCAGGCTTTTGACGTCTTTGATCGACAGGTTCGACAGGATCTTGCTGGGTGACCACAGCATCTGTGGGCGGATGATGTTGATATCACCGGAATAGTCCTGATTGATCACCGACATGGTCAGATTGGCCAGGCTGTGCAGTTGCGGCACCAGCTGCAGCGGTTTGTCCCACAGCTGCATATTGACATTGAGCCAGGCCTTGAGCGTCGAAACAGAGGCCCGCCGGATCGCTGCAAATGGGGTTGACCCCTGCGTCACATCGCTGGCGAACGGCGTGATCAGCGGGTTGGCTTGGCTGACGATGTGGTGATTGACCCCGTACAGCCGCGAGAGGCGCTTGGAGGGAATATCGTGCGTTACCGATCCATCGACCCATTTGCGCCCGGGCAAATAGGGCACGCGCTTGCCATTGTGGTCCTTGGCCATCAGCGCGACTGGTTCGTAAATTCCGGGGACTGCGCAGGATGCCAGCACCGCTTCGCGAACGAAGACATTAGGCGAGGTTATGGCGTTAAGCAGCCGCCCGTTCTGATGCCGTTCGGCCGGAGCCACTGAAACATTGAGATGCCGCCCAGTCAGTTCGTAAGCCTCTTGAAAAGTCAGGTCCGGCAACACTTCTTCCATCCGCTCCTTGACCTGAAGCTGGCTCATCCGCTTGGCGATGCCGAACGGATTGAACAAGGTTTGCCCCTCCTCGTTCTCATATTCGCGGGCCAGCTGTTCAGGCTCAAACAGCGCCCCCATATCCTCATCGCGGTGGGTGCAGAGCATGGCGCTGACTACTGAACCGCCGCTGGCTCCGGCCAGAATTCCAGGCAGCAGCCCTTCGGACCACAGCGCCTTGACCACCCCTGCATGGAAGAACAGGAATGCCCCCGAGCCGCTCATCAGCAAGGCTGAGCAGCCATAGCAATGATGCGCCCGGCGAAAGAAATCGCGCTTTTCCTCAAACGGAATGTCGTCGACTTCGGGGCTGGCGAGGTATTCCAACGCTTCGGATACGGCGGCAACATAGTCTTCGACCAGCTGCTTGGTGCCGAACCGCGCCTCAGCCCACAAATTGTCATTGGCCATGCCGTCCATGTTGCCATGGATGCCTTCGTTCAGGCTGAACAGCAGGCCCTTGTTATCGCCAGCTTTGCGCAATTCCTGCAGCCGTTCCAGCCGCCGCCGGATCGAACGGTAATCGTAGTCTTCGCTCTGATCCTTGTTGCGCCAAGCCGCTTTGCCCATCCGCCGGTCTTGCTCACGCGCGGCTTCAGACCATTCGGCATAGGTTGTGGCTTTGGCCATGGCAGTCTCCGAACGGAGCAACGGGCTTAGCATCATGCGATCAACCTTCCGGCTTTGACTTCACGGGTTTTTGAGGCTTGCCGTCATTGCCGGATGCGCCCCCTGCTGGTGCTGCCCCGCGTTTTGCGGCGACGATTGCCCGGGGCCTTACCATTCGTTTCGTGTCCGTTGCAATCAGGGACTTTTTCTTTCGCACAGCCGCCTGCTTGACCGGACGCGGCTCTGTTTGCAGCAGCTCCTCGAACGAGGCTTCGATACACTCCCGGAAAAACGCCACATCGGGCATGATCTTGCGCTCCGACGTAATGCTGAAAGTGATCCGCCCGTCATAACTGGGGGTAGCGATGAACAGCCCCATGTTGTGGGACAGCGGCGCCATGGCATATTGCTGAGTGATCCGGGCCCCGGCCATATATAGCGGCACCTGCGGGCCGGGCACGTTCGAAATGAACAGGTTTGCGGCTTTGGGTGCAAACCGCGGGCTGGTCAGCAGCCGCGCCACTCCAGCCATGGTTGCCCCCGGGATATGCTGAGTCAGATCGGTCATGACCCGTGCCGAAAGCCCGGTTTTGGCTTCCTTGGCATCGCTGGTCCAGGCCTTGATCGCCAACAGCCGGTCAATCGGATCGGCCAGATGGGTCGCCAGCTCCACGCTCATCGCGGTGATATTGTTGCCCGGCAGGTCCGCACTGCCACCTTTTGAACGGCGATTAATCGGAGCCACTGCGACCAGCGAGTCTTTAGGCAGTTCCTTGTGCGCCAACAAATAGCGCCGCAACGCGCCCGAACAGACCGCCAGCACCACATCGTTGATCGTCGCGCCGTCCACCAGCTTGCGGATTTTTGACAGATCAGCCAGCGCAAAATCGGTGCCATCGAACATCTTGTGCTGCGAAATTGGGGCATTGAAGCGGGTCTGCGGAACGCCTTTGACGCCCTCAGCCAAGCCCTTTTGCGCAGCACCAAGCAGCGCCGGAGAGAGCTTCATCAACGAATTGGCCAGCCGCACTGGTGAAGTGACATTGGCACTGACCGCGCGGGTCAGGATTTCGCTGGCGCTGGGCATCTGGCTCGGTTCAAAGCTGCCCGGATCGATCGGCAAAGCTGGGGTGCCGGCGGCATCAAGATCACTGAGCGCCACAAAGATATGGGCCGCCGAAGCCCCATCAATCGCAGCATGATGGATCCGCGTCAGGATCGCATAGCTGCCCGGCGCAATGCCCGAAATCTTGTCCAGGCCCTCCAGCACGTACATATCCCAGAGCGGGCGGCTCATATCCATCGGGCGGCTGAAATGCCGCGCAACCTGAATACAGAACTGCCGCCAATCGCCCGGAGCCGGAAGCCGGGCATGCGAAATATGCGATTCCAGATCGAAGTCCTTGTCCTCGACCCAATAGGGGAAATCGAAATCGAGCGGCAGCCGGTGCAATTTGCGCTGGAATACTGGCGAAGTGTGCAGGCGGCTGCGAATGTGCTCGATGATATCGCGCAGCCGGACTTTACCACCCGGCGCGGTCGCGGGATCATAGATATAGATCGCCATGACGTGCGTCAGAGTGCTGCCGCTTTGCGCAAACAGGAACTGGGCATCTTGCGCGTTCAATTGCTGAATCATGCCATTTCCTCGGCTGTTTGACGGATCTGGTCCTGTTCGGCCCGGTCCAATACTTCGATCCGCATCCGTTCCATCCGCCGGGTCAGGGCCCTCAGATCGGCCAGCATGGCGCGGCGGCGGGCGGCAACATCGGCGTCGGTGGTCCCGGCCAGGCCAAGGTGTGAGGCCAGCGCATAGCCGTTTTCAAACAGGATCTTGCCAATGGAGGCCTCGCTGCTGATCCGCCGCAGCATATAGGCCTGCCGGCCTTCGGACAGCGCCTGTTCAACACAGGCCGCCCGGTCGAGTGCTTCGCCGTCCTTCAACCGGACCAGTTGCTCGAACACCACGGTGTAGGCCTCAACAAACGGCAGCAGCGCGGCATGACCGACCAGCGGCTGGAACCGCCGGATCAGTGCCTTGATGCCTTTTGGCCCGGCCCGTAGATGCGCGGTCCACTGGCCATCGGTCCGGCCAAGTTCGGTTTCGATCCCGCGTCGGAATTCTTCGCGCGGAGGATAGAAAAATTCGAATTTGAACAGGTCGCGCAGCCGCTCAACCTCAGCCCAGAAATCGGTGACTGGATCATCACCGCAATCCTCTTGCAACCGGAACAGCGCCAGCTCGATCAGCGTCTTGTCGAGGAAATGGTGGATCACACTGTTGCGGTAATAACTGGCCATCGGATGCTTGGCCGGATCGAGCGTATAGACCGTCTCGCGTCCGGCATCATCGCGCAGGATCAGGCCGGAATTGACCAGCTTGTCTGCCGTGGCGCGGATCGCATCGCGGTTAAACGGGTCGAGCTCGTCCGACAGGCGGATGCCGCGCGCTTTGGCCCAATCGGCCAGAAACCGCGTCAGTTGCGCCAGTTCATGGCCGGTCGCCCCGCGCGGCGCGGTGCCAAGCAGCGCCAGGCACATCACCGATGTCACTGTCAGCGGGGTCACCCGGTTGGCACTGACCGAGGCATCGAACGCAATCCGCGACAGCGCCATCCGGTCTTCTGGATCAGGCGCAACCTTGACCACAACCGGCGCGCCCAGATCAATCCGGACCCGGCCCATCGGCTCACGCAGGCTTTTGAGGTAGCCCAGAAACCAAGCCAGCGATTCCGGCTTTTTGGCCTGTCCGGTTTGCTCGGCGGCATATTCCTCGACATCGCGGATCAGATCGAAACTGGTGACGAACGGCACGATGTGCAGATCCTCGATCCCGCCATGGTGAGCGGCGTCGATGACGTATTTGAGAATCCCAAATTTGGGCGGCATCAGCTTGCCCAGCCGCGAGCGAGTGCCCTCCAGCGCCCACGACATCGGGAACCGCTTTTGCAGCAGATAGGCGATGTAGAGCCGCAGCACGATTTTGTAGACCGGCAAGTTTTGAAAACTGCGGCGAATGAAAATCATGCCCGAGCGGCGGAACAACGTGCCGATCCCGAAAAAGTCCAGATTAATCCCGCCAAAGCTGTGCAGAAGGGTCATATCATTGTTATAAAACAACGCGTTGGGGGTTACGCCGTCCAGATAGGTCTTGTGGGTGAACAGTATGACCGTAGGCTTGTTGCGGATCATTTCGCGCAGCGCCTCAAGCTCGGCCGGATCGTGACGAAAGCCTTTGTCATAGCCCTGCGTCATCATGAACCGTTCCAGCCGGGCGCGCAGGTCAAGGAACAGCGCGCTGGGGGTGGAGATCAGCTCTTTCATATACTTGCGCGATTCAAGCGTCAGTTCACGGGGGCTTTTGCCTTGCTCGGCGGCCAAAGCGGCTATTTCAGAGCGGAACCGCGGGCTGGCAGCGATTGAATCGGCCACGAACCGCGGCACTTTGTACCGCGTGCCGCGCACGCCGCGTTCCTCAACTTCGAGCGTCAAAGTTGCCTGGCGCGCAACCCAGCCGGCAAAGGCTTCGCCCGCGTCATCATCAGGAGTACCAATTGCATCGGCGAACCGCGTCCGCAAATCGCCAACGGTGGCGGGCTCGCCCAGCAGGCACTGCGCCCGGCGCCGGTCGCGCAGCAGGATCAGCCGCGCCCGCAACGCGCCGGGCATCCGCGGATCACCGAACAGCAGCTCGCGAAAACCGAGCGGCTTGTCCTTGTCAAACTGGTTGATCCGCCACGCGACCCGCACCGGGATCACCAGGCAATCGTCCCCCGCCCCCGCCAAGCGCTCGGCCAACGGCGCCAGTTCAAGCGTCTCGTCATCATCTGACAGTGGCAGGGTTATGGTATCATTGCGGCTGACTTCGCCGAAGGTGCCGTGCAACCAATCGAGCAGATGACGCCGCTCAACCCCGTTGCGGGCGTCGATGATGAACAGTTTTCTGCCCGCATGGCGCAACGGATCGGTGACCCTGGCTTCGGCAGGCGAAGCCATTGCTCAGCTCGCCCCGGTTTTCTTGCCCGACTTGGACTTGGGCTTTTTCACGCTGGGCGCTTTCTCAGGCTTGACCGGATCTTCCGGTTCGTCCTCTTGCCCCAGCACCGCCAGGAACATCGCCCGCACTTCGGCAATGTGCGTGTTAAGCGTTTTGGCAGTCCAGCCGGACGTATCAACCGGCGGCAGCACATCGACCCGAACCTTGGCCGCGCGCATGACAAATTCGTTCTTGGGAGCAACGTCACCGGCGTTGTGGATCACGATCGGTACGATCGGCACCCCGGCCTGCATCGCGAGGTGGAATGCCCCCTTTTTGAATGGGCCCAATTTGGGTGAAAGCGTGCGAGTCCCCTCAGGCGCGATGCAGATCGAGCGGCCGTCCTGCGTGATCGCCTCGACCAATGGTTCCATCGCCTTGATCGCGTTGGCGGTATTCTTGCGGTCGATAAACACGGTTCCGGCCATTTCCATGACTTTGCCCAGCAGCGGGATATCGCGAATTTCCTGCTTGCCGATGCCGCCCATGTCCTTGCGGATCAGCTTGGCCATGATCACCACATCGGCTTTCGACTGATGGTTGAAAATGAACACACAGGGCCGTGCCGACCACAGGTTCTTCTCGCCATAGATATCAAGATCAATCCCGACCATAGCGGCCGCGAAATCACCAAACAGTCCGGTCGAAAAATTGATCGCCTCACGCTGCGAACCGGTCAGAGCCCAGATCGGCAGGCCTGCCATGAACGATCCGATCAGCGACGACGTGGCGTAAATCGTCCGGGTATAGTCCATCACCGATGGCGTGCCGCGGCTGCCGAAATCCTGGACCAGCCAGTGGCGGTCCTTGGCCACGGCGCGCAATTTGGTGCTGGGGTTGAGCACCCGCGGTTCGCCGACCCGGTCTAGCAGTTCGATATCGTCATAGCTGTCCGAATAGAAAAAGCTCCGGTCCAGATCGACCCCGTGGCTGGCGACCAACTTTTCCGCTGCCAGCACTTTGCCCTCACCAAAACACAGCGGGCGGATAATCTCGCCGGTAAATTCGCCGTCGACGACTTCGTATTCCGAGCAGAGCACGTGTTCGATATCGAGATCGCGGGCGGTTGGATCAATCTGATAAACCGTGGCCGACGATATAATCGCGACCGTGTGACCCTTGGCCTGATGCGCCTGAATGATTGCGCGGGCTTCGGGATAGACTTTGCGGGCGATGTGCTTCTCGTACAGTTCCTCGCCAAATTCGCGGAAGCTGTCTTCGCTCATGCCTTTCATGAATTTTGCGGCAGAGGTCATCAGCCCGGAAAAGCTCATGCCCCCCATACTATATTGGGCCATGACATTGGCAGTCTCGATAATCTCCTCGACCCCCATCTCACGCCGTTTGAATTTTTCCTGCAGCAGCGACATCGCCGAATAGCCCGCGATGATCGTGCCATCAAAATCGAACAAAGCAGCGATCTGCGGGCCGTCTTCGACAGCTTCGAGTTCTTCCAGGTAGCGATCGACCTTGCCCAAGTGCGCTGTGTCCCCTCTGCGGACCCATTTCGATGTGGGTCCTTATGCTGTAACAGCAATGGATAGCAGCCATTTGATCGCGCGCAACCGGCATACTTGCCACCGCCGCCCCGGTTCGGCACAAGCGGATCAGTATGACCTCAGCGCTCTCCGCCTCACCCCCTGCCCCGCATGTCAGATTGGCGCTGGGCGTGACCGGCCACCGTGCCGGGCATGCCGGCTTTGCCGAGAACGAAAGCCGGATTGCGGCTGTGCTTAATGGCCTGCTGGATCAGCTTGAGGCGGCTGTGGCCACGGCAGCTGACCCATCGGGTCATATGCAGTTCGGTCCGGTCCGGCTCCACACCTTGCTCGCCGACGGGGCCGACCGGATGGCTTCGCAGATGGCGCTGGAGCGGGGCTATGAACTGGTTGCGCCGCTGCCCTTTGGTCGCCGTCTCAACCGCACGATCAATTCGCTGACCACCGACCCTGCGGAAGCGCGGCGGTTGCTGGCCGGTGAAGACGCGCTTGATCCGCAAATTCAGGCCCATGCCGCCGCGATCCGAGACCTGTCAGACCGGGCCCGGGTGTTCCAACTGGCCGACGCGGACCAGCGGATTACCGCGCTGTTTCTGGCCAAGCTTGATGCGCCCGACGATCAGGCCAAGGCCCAACTGTTCGCCGCGGAATGCTCGCGCCGGGTGGCTCTGGCTGGCCGCATCCTGATCGAGCAGTCCGATCTGCTGATCGCGGTGTGGGATGGCAAGAGCACCGCCAGTGTTGGCGGCACCGGGCACACCATTGCCACTGCGCTGGAACTGGGTGTGCCGGTGATCTGGATTGATCCCGCAAGCCCGGAAGGCTGGCAACTATATTTGGCGCCCGAAGGACTGATTGCGCAAAGCCGCCAGACCGACCCTGCCCGGCGCGAGGGGGCCTTGATCGCACTGGCCCATGCCGCGCTGCGCCCGGGAACCGAGCTGGGGCAATCCGGCTTTGCCGCGCTCGACGCGGAAAAATGGCGCCCACGCAGCAACCGGCTCGCCCATACCTATCGCCGGGTTGAAGCTTTGTTTGGCGGCGGCGGGCGCCGCTATGGCTTTCGCAGCCTGACCCAGCGCTATGAAAGCGCCGATGAAATTGCCGCCGGCAGCGCCGCCGCGTTCCTGAGCCATGCCGCCAGCCTGCCGGGAGCCGACAAGGCCCATGTCGACACGCTGGCCAGTGAAGTGCTGCGCCGGTTCGCTTGGTCAGATGGCATCTCGGCCCGGCTCTCGGATGCGTATCGCGGCGGGATGACGGTCAACTTCATCCTGTCCAGCATGGCGATCTTTGCCGGGATATCCTATTTGCCGATGGTCGGGATTGAGCAGAAATGGCTGTTCGCCGGGGCCGAACTGCTGTTGCTGATGGGGGTGCTGACAATCACCGCGATTGGCCAGCGCCGCGGTTTTCACGCCCGCTGGTTCGCCACCCGGCGGCTTGCCGAATACCTGCGCCACGCGCCGCTGTTGCTGATCATCGGCGCGGCCCGCCCGGCCGGCCGCTGGCCGCATGGTGCCGACAGCAACTGGCCCGAATTTTATGCCCGTCAGGTTTTGCGCGGGGTCGGCCTGCCGCGCATGGTGATCGGCGCGGACTATTTGCACGGCGTGCTGACCGGGCCCCTGGCCGACCACGTCCGCAGCCAGCGCGACTATCATTTCGGCAAGGCTGAGCGGCTCACAACGGTGCATCATAATCTCGACCACTTGTCAGAACGCTTGTTCCAGTTCGCTGTTGCCAGCGTCACGGTTTATCTGATGCTGAACGGGTTTGAAGCCGCCGGGTGGGTGTCAGAGGCTATGGTGTCCAAGCTCTCGAAGTATTTCACCGTGCTGGGCGTGATGTTCCCGACCTTTGGCGCTGGCATCGCCGGGGTGCGTTATTTCGGCGACTTTGAACGGTTCGGCGAGATATCAAAGGTCACCGCAACAAAGCTGGACGCCATTTCACGCCGGATCAATCTGCTGGCGCAGGCCCCGGCCGGCGCGCTCAACTATGGCGAAGTGGCCGAACTGGTCCATGCCACCGATGATGTCGTGGTCGCTGAGATCGAAAGCTGGCAAGCGGTGTTCGCGGGCAAGCATATCACTGTGCCAGTCTAGCGTTAGCCTTGGCGGGCCGCAAAAGCTGGGTTTGGTCCGGGATAGGAAACATGCAGTTGCTCAGGCCCGTTCCACGGCTAAGGGTCGCGCAAATTCAGCTGACGGCATGGCCGCGCGCAAGGGAACACCTGTGACCAGTACTCTCACCCATCTCCAGCGGCTGGAAGCCGAAGCGATCCACATCATGCGCGAAGTGGTGGCTGAGGCGGAGCGCCCGGTGATGATGTATTCGGTCGGCAAAGACAGCGCGGTGATGCTGCATCTCGCCCGGCTGGCGTTTTACCCTTCGCCTCCGCCGTTTCCGCTGCTCCATGTCGATACTACCTGGAAGTTCCAGGAAATGTACAAATTGCGTGACCAGATGGCAGCGGAATCCGGGATGGATCTGCTGGTCTATCAAAACCCGGAAGCGGCGGCTCGCGGGATCAACCCGTTCGATCATGGCGCGCTCCACACCGATATGTGGAAGACCGAGGGGCTAAAACAGGCGCTCGACAAGTACGGCTTTGATGCGGCTTTTGGCGGGGCGCGGCGGGACGAGGAAAAGAGCCGGGCGAAAGAGCGGATTTTCAGCTTCCGCAGTGCCAGCCATGGCTGGGACCCCAAGAACCAGCGGCCCGAGCTATGGAACCTCTACAACGCCCGCAAGCATAAGGGTGAGAGCATCCGGGTATTCCCGATCAGCAACTGGACCGAGCTCGACGTGTGGCAATACATCCACCTGAACGATATCCCGATTGTCCCGCTGTACTTTGCGGCCAAACGCCCGACGGTCGAGCGCGATGGGATGCTGCTAATGGTCGATGATGACCGCTTTCCGCTCCGGCCCGGTGAGGTTCCGGTGGAGCGCTCGATCCGGTTCCGCACACTCGGCTGCTATCCGCTGACCGGCGCGGTCGAAAGCGAGGCCAAGACACTGCCCGAAATCATTCAAGAAACCCTGCTGACCACCACCAGCGAACGCCAAGGCCGCGCGATTGACAAGGACGCAGGCGGGGCTGGGATGGAAATCAAAAAGCAGCAGGGGTACTTCTGATGACCGCGCCCCCAACAGGTCCCGCCTACGTCACCGAAGCCCTGATCGCCGAAGATATCGGCGCCTATCTCGATCAACATCAGCATAAGACCATGCTGCGGTTTATTACTTGCGGATCGGTCGACGACGGCAAATCAACGCTGATCGGGCGGCTGCTGTATGACAGCAAGATGATTTTCGAGGACCAGCTTGCCAGCCTCGAAGCGGATTCGAAAAAAGTCGGCACCCAGGGCCAGGAGATTGATTTCGCGCTGCTGGTCGATGGCCTCGCCGCAGAGCGCGAACAGGGCATCACCATCGATGTCGCCTACCGCTTTTTCAACACCGAAAAGCGCAAGTTCATCGTTGCTGACTGCCCGGGGCACGAGCAGTACACCCGCAACATGGTGACCGGCGCCAGCACTGCCGACCTCGCGGTAATCCTGATCGATGCGCGCAAGGGCGTGCTGGTTCAGACCCGGCGCCATTCGTATCTGTGCCAGCTGATCGGCATCAAAAACATCGTTCTCGCGGTCAACAAAATGGATCTGGCTGGTTACGATCAGGCTACCTTTGACGCCATCGTTGCGGATTACAGCGCGTTCGCAAAAAGCATCGGTATTGAAAGCTTTACCGCGATGCCGCTGTCCGGGTTCAAGGGTGACAACATCACCAGCTTGTCGGGCAATACCCCATGGTATCAGGGCCCGACCCTGATCGAGCATCTCGAAACGGTCGAAGTGCTCAGCTCGCTCGATGCTGACAAACCGTTCCGCCTGCCGGTGCAATGGGTCAACCGCCCCAACCTCGATTTCCGGGGCTTTTCCGGCTTGATCGCATCGGGTTCGGTCAGGCCCGGCGACGAAGTGCGGGTGCTGCCATCGGGAAAAACCAGCACGGTCACCCGGATTGTCACGCTGGGCGGCGATCTGAATGTGGCGGTGGCCGGGCAATCGGTTACGCTGTGCTTTGGCGACGAGATCGACTGTTCACGCGGCAACGTCATCGCCGCAGCCGACCAGCCACCAGAGGCTGCCGATCAGTTTGAAGCGGCGCTGGTCTGGTTGGCCGATGAAGCCCTGCACGTGGGCCGGTCGTATTGGCTCAAGCTCGGTAGCCAGACCGTTTCGGTGAGTGTCCATCAGCCCAAATATGCCATTAACGTCAATACGATGGAGCATATCGCGGTCAAAACGCTGGAGCTCAACGCGATCGGCGTTGCTGAGATCATCACTGACAAGCCATTGGTGTTCGAGCCTTATGCCGAGAGCCGCGCGCTGGGTGGGTTCATCCTGATCGACAAGCTGACCAACGCGACTGTCGCTGCCGGGATGCTGCACTTCGCGCTGCGCCGCGCGCAAAATGTCCATTGGCAGGCGACGGATGTTGGCCGAGAGGCGCACGCTGCGCTCAAGAACCAGAAGCCGGTGGTGCTGTGGTTCACAGGGCTGTCCGGATCGGGCAAATCGACCATCGCCAACGCGGTCGAAAAGCGGCTCAACCTGATGAACCGCCACACCTTCCTTCTCGATGGCGACAATGTCCGCCACGGCCTCAACAAGGATCTTGGTTTCACCGAGGCGGACCGGATCGAGAACATTCGCCGGGTCGGTGAAGTGGCCAAGCTGATGACCGATGCCGGGTTGATTGTGCTGACCGCGTTCATTTCACCATTCCGGGCTGAGCGGGAAATGGTCCGCGCGATGCTCCCCGAGGGCGAGTTTATCGAAATTTTCGTCGATACCCCGCTCGAAGTCGCCGAAGCCCGCGATGTGAAAGGCCTCTACAAAAAGGCCCGCGCCGGAGCGCTTAAGAACTTCACCGGGATCGACAGTCCTTATGAAGCGCCCGACGCGCCCGACATCCGCGTCAACACCGCCACAATGACGCCTGCCGAAGCTGCCGACTTCATCATCCGCCAACTGATGCCGCTCAAATGACGCTGACTGACGCAGAACTTGCCGCGCAATTGGCGCAGGCTGCCGGACAGCTGCTGTTGCAGGTGCGCAGCGCCGGAGCGGCTTCCGATCAAGCGCTTGGCAAGGCCGGGGACGAGGCGGCGAACCGGTTTCTGGTCGATGCCATCAGCGCAGCGCGGCCCGGTGACAGCCTGCTGTCCGAAGAGGAAACGGACAACCACCAGCGGCTAACCCAGTCGCGCGTGTGGATCATTGATCCGGTTGATGGCACCCGCGAATATGGCGAACGGCGCAGCGATTGGGCAGTTCATGTCGGGCTGGCGATTGATGGGGTAGCGACGGTTGGTGCAGTTGCGCTGCCTGCGCTCGACCTGGTGTTTCGCACCGACCAGCCGGTCTGTATCGCCCCGCCGCCAATGCGCTTGCGAATGCTGGTCAGCCGCACCCGCCCGGCGGCCGAAGCTGTTGCCGTGGCCGAACGGCTTGGTGCGGAATTGATCGCAATGGGATCGGCCGGGGCCAAAGCGATGGCCGTGGTCCGGGGTGAAGCCGACATCTATCTTCACACCGGCGGGCAATACGAATGGGACAGCTGCGCGCCGGTGGCAGTGGCCTTGGCGCATGGCCTGCACTGTTCCCGCGCCGATGGATCGCCGCTGATCTACAACCGGGCTGATACCTATATGCCCGACCTGCTGATCTGCCACCGTATCCACGCGGCGCAGGTTCTGGCGATCGTCAAGTCGCTCTAATCAGGTCGCGCTGGCACTCATCACCGGTCGGCCATCGGCGGCAAAGACACCCAGTTCCCATGCTGCGTCATTGCTGCGCAGCACAAAGTGCAGCAATTCACCGCAAATAGCTGGCGAAAGTCCGCGAAACGTAAATGATTTTAGCACGTTATCACCCAATTCGCGCCGCGCCAGATCGAGCAGAAAAGTGGCTGTCAGCGGACCATGGACCACCAGCCCGCGATAATTCTCTTGTTCCACCGCATAGGGCCGGTCGTAGTGGATTCGGTGGGTGTTGAATGTCAGTGCCGAATAACGAAACAGCAGCGGCTCTGTTGGAGTAACCGCGCGGTGCGCCTCCCATTCAGCAGGATCAAACTGGCCCGCACCCAGCGGCGGCGGCGCAGGCGGCGTTCCAGGCGCAGCAGCATCGCGGTAAACCAGCGACTGCACTTCGCGCACGGCTAGGCCCCGCGAACCCGACGTCTCATGCAAGACTTCGACAAAAACCAGCCGGCCACTGCCGCCGCTCTTTTCGGTGACCGACAGCACCCGCGAAAGCCGTTCCACCGCTTCGCCCGGACGCAGAGCAGCGTGAAATTCCACCTTGCTAGATGCCCACATCCGGCGCGGAAGCGGGACGGGTGGGAGGAAGCTGGCCGCACCATCATCGCGCATGGGGTGCCCATCAGGCCCCAGCGCAGCGCTTGGCGCGTCGGGCAGACACAGACACCAATGCAGACCTTGCGGGACCGAGCCATCAGCCGGTGCGGCACGATCCATGGTCGCGAGCCAGCGGCCCAGCATCCCGCCGTCGATCCGGTCGCTCCGGCGCTCCTCGCGGCCAATCCAGGCGTCCCATTGGCTCATCAGTTGCGCCCGTCCACCAGCCCTTTGGCAATCACCTGCGCCTGAATTTCTGCCGCGCCTTCAAAGATGTTGAGGATCCGGGCGTCGCACAGCACCCGGCTGATTTCATACTCCAGCGCATAGCCGTTGCCGCCATGGATTTGCAGCGCCGCATCGGCATTGGACCAGGCGGTACGGGCCGCCAGCAGCTTGGCCATCCCCGCCTCAATATCGCAACGCTTGCCCGAATCCTTGGCCCGCGCGGCGGCATAGCTCAGTTCGCGCGCGATCACGAAATCGGTCAGGCTCATCGCCAGTTTATCCGCCACGCGCGGAAAATGGACGATCGCCTTGCCGAATTGTTTGCGGCCCAGCGCATAGTCCAGCCCCAGTTCCAACGCCCGCCGGGCAACGCCCACGGCGCGCGCGGCTGTCTGGATCCGGGCACCTTCAAAAGTCCGCATCAACTGCTTGAAGCCCTGCCCCTGCTCCCCGCCGAGCAGCGCATCAGCGGGTGCGCGCATACCGTCAAACGCCAGCGCATATTCGCGCATCCCGCGATAGCCCAGCACTTCAATCTCACTGCCGGCCATGCCCTCGGCCGGGAAAGCATCAGCAGCGGTTCCGCGCGGTTTCGGCACCAGTAGCATCGACAGCCCGACATAGCCCTTGGCATCGGGCACTGTGCGCACCAGCATGGTCATCAGGTCAGACCGGCTGGCGTGGGTGATCCAGGTCTTGGCCCCGTTGATAATCCATTCACCCGCTCCATCCTGCTGCGCGCGGGTTTGCAGCGAGCCAAGATCAGACCCGACATCGGGCTCGGTAAAGACTGCCGTTGGCAGCACTTCGCCGCTGGCAATTCGGGGCAGCCAGTGCGCCTTCTGCGCCTCAGTTCCACCCATGGTAATAAGCTCACCCGCGATCTCGCTGCGGGTGCCGAGTGAGCCTGCTCCAATCCAGCCGCGCGACAGCTCCTCAGTGACCAGACACATCACCAGTTTCGACAGGCCCAACCCGCCAAATTCCTCCGGGATACAAACCCCAAAGGTGCCCAGATCAGCCATCGCCGCGACAGTGGCATCGGGGATCAGATTGTTGGCGAGGTGCCATTTGTGCGCATGGGGCAAAATTTCAGCGTCGGTGAATTTTCGGAACTGATCGCGGATCGCGTCAAGTTCCGGGTCACCCATGCTTTCGCTCGGCCACTGCCCGGTGGCGAGCGCAGCGGCCACTTCGGCGCGAAGGGCGGCGTGATCGGCGTCGATCAGATCGGCGCAAGCAGCAGCCAAATCTCGCGCTGCATCGCCCAGCCCCAGATCAGCCGGGCGAAACAGCTCGTTCTGGCCCATCGGCAATCCGCCTACCAACTGGTTGATCACCTCGGCAAAAGCCAGCGTGGCGACCTTCGCGTCGAGCGGGTTGGTATCACCATATGTGTCCAGCCAGCCGTGCACCGCCTCCAGCGCAGCCACAGCGGTCGCTACCCAGGCAAAACCATGCGCCGCGCGTTGCTCGGTATCGATGGACCGGACGGCCAGCCGCTCGCTCAGCGCCGCTTTGGCCAGCTCGCGATAGCTCTGGGCCGCACCCAGCACGTGGCTCAGATCAACACTCATGCCTTTTCAAACACCGCAGCGATCCCCTGTCCGCCGCCAATGCACATCGTTTCCAGCCCATAGCGCACATCGCGCCGGTGCATCTCGCGGGTCAGGTTTGCAAGGATCCGGCCACCTGTTGCGCCGATCGGATGGCCCAGCGAAATGCCCGAACCGTTGACGTTAAGGATTGCATGGCGGCTGTCATCGTCCGACCAACCCCAGCCTTTGAGGCAAGCCAGCACCTGCGGGGCGAAGGCTTCGTTGAGCTCGATCAGGCCCATGTCATTCATCGATAGCCCATTGCGGGCGAACAAGCGTTCAGTCGCGGGAACCGGGCCGAAACCCATCCGGCTGGGATCGCAACCAGCCGCCGCCCACGAATGGAACCAGGCGATCGGTTCAAGGCCGAGCTCGTCAAGCTTGTCTTCCGCCACGACCAAACAGGCGGCGGCGGCATCGTTCTGCTGGCTGGCATTGCCCGCTGTGACGACGGCGCCCGGCATTTTGGCCTCCAGCGCGCGCAGCTTGCCCAGTGAGTCTGCCATCGCATCGGCACGGTAGCCTTCGTCGTGGTCGAATACGATCGGATCGCCCTTTTTCTGCGGGATTGCGACCGGGACCAGCTCATCGGCGAACTTGCCGTCCGCCCAGGCGGCGGCGGCGCGCTGATGGCTGCGCGCGGCATAGGCATCGCAGGCCTCGCGGCTAATGTTCCAGTCCTTGGCGAGGTTTTCAGCCGTTTCGATCATGCCACTGATCACACCATAACGCTCAATCGGCTGGCTCATCACCCGCCCGCGGGTCAGCCGGTCATGCAAGGTCAGGTTCCCAGCGCGAACGCCTTTGCGGATGTCGGTGCTGTAATGCTCGACGTTCGACATGGATTCGCAGCCGCCAGCGACGACCACGTCCGAAACCCCGGTCTGGACCATCATCGCGGCGTTGACGATCGCTTGCAGCCCCGATCCGCAGCGCCGATCGAGCTGATAGCCGGGCACTTCCTCAGGCAGGCCCGCCAGCAACCAAGACCAGTGCGCAATGCAGGGCGCTTCGCCGTTGCCATAGCCTTGTGCGAAAATTACATCATCGACCCGGCTGGGATCAATCTTGGTGCGCTCCATCAGTGCTTTCAGGATTTCCGCACCGAGCTGGCCTGCGGTCAACCCGGCAAGGCTGCCGCCGAACTTGCCAACGGCTGTGCGAACGGGAGCGACAATGGCGGCGCGGCGAAGCTGGGTCATTTCGTATCCTTATCTGAAGTGCCAACGACACCCCGGTCAATCAGTTTGGCGATCTGGCCAGACGACAGCCCCAGCCGCTCGGTCAGAATTTCTTCGCTGTGCTCGCCCAGATAGGGTGCGGGTTTTGGATCGCCGACCGCTTGTTCCGGGATGTTGGCAAAGGAACGGGTAGCGGGATAGCTGAACCCGCTGGGGTTAGCTGGTGACGGGCCGAACAGCGGGTTATTCGTGACCAATTCGGGATCGTTCGCGGCTTCGAACATGGTCCGATAACGCTCAAATGTTGCCCCAGCTTTAGTCAGTCGCGCGGCAAGATCGGCATAGTCATAGCCGCTGGCGGCATATTGGAACAAGTCAAACAGCTGATGCCGGTTGACGAAACGCTGGTGATCGCTGGCGAGGAAACTGACGCTCAGTTCGGCCTCCAATACCGCCACTTCGCTAGTCAATCCAAACGCCTCAACCGTCGCCTTCCACTGCTTCGGCGTTAGCGCCGCGACCATGAACCGTTTGCCATCGCGGCTTATGAAATCGCGGCCAAACGCGCCCCAGATTGCATTGCCGAGCCGTTCGCGGTCCCCGCCCCGGTAGAGCATTTCGGCCATTGCCCCGGCATTGGCCATGGTCCCGATCGCAACATCGCCCAATGGAACGCGCATTTCGATCCCTGTGCCGGTCGCATCGCGGTGACGCAGGCCCGCCAGCAAAGCGAACGCGCAATAGGCCCCGGTGATGAAGTCCCAGGCCGGCAGCACCTGATTAACTGGCGGAGCATTGGCGGCGTCCCACTCCTCCGGCCCGGTCATTAGCGGATAGCCCGAGGCAGCATTGACAGTGAAGTCCATCGCCTGACGGCCATCGTGCCAGCCCATGATCCTTACTGAAACAAGGTCCGGCCTGCCTTCGGCCAGCTTGTCATGCCCAAGGAAGCTGTTCACCGGAAGGTTGGTGATCATCTGCCCGGTGGCGCGGACCAGTTCGGCGGCCAGCGCCCGGCCCTCGCCCGATTGCAGATCGAGCGCGACGCTCTTTTTGGCGCGGTTTAGGTTTTCCCATGACAGCGAACGGCCCTGCTCCGTCATCATATAACGGTCATAATCAAGCCCGCCAGCGGTGTGATCGATCCGCACCACTTCCGCCCCGAACTGCGCGCAATAGAGGCCAGCAGTGGGCGACGCGACGAACGAGGAAACCTCGATGATTTTCAAGCCTGAGAGGATATCGTACATCTATTTCGCACTCGCCCATTCGCGCAGCATATGCTTGGCGATCTGCAATTGAAGGATCTGGGTCGTGCCTTCATAAATCCGCAGCACCCGGGCATCGCGAAAGAACCGTTCGGCATCGTATTCGGCGAGGTATCCTGCCCCGCCGTAAATCTGCACCACCCTGTCAACCACCCGCCCGCACATCTCGCTGGCGAAGACCTTGAACGCTGCGGCCTTGCGCAGCACATTCTCGCCTGCATCGGCGCGGCGGGTGACGTCTTCCATCATGCATTCGGCGGCGTAAATCTCGATTTCGCTGTCGGCAAGCATCTGCTGGATGAGCTGAAAATTGGCAATCGGTTGGCCAAACGCCTTACGCTCGTTGGCATAGCGCAGCGCCGAATCGAGCGCGCGGCGCGCCATCGCCGTGGCCATCGCGCCCACCGAAATTCGGCCATTGTCGAGGCTCTGCATCGCAAAGCCAAAGCCTTTGCCTTCTTCGGTGCCGAGCATGGCATCGGCGGGCAACGCCACATCTTCCATGACCACATCGGCGATATGGCTGCCCGATTGGCCCATCTTCTTGTCGGACGATCCGATGCTCAGTCCGGGAGTATCGGTCGGCACCAGAAAGGCCGAGACGTGCGCGTTCTTGGGCAGACTTTCCTTAGTAGTCCGCGCCATGATCAGCGCCAGTTTCGCAAACGGCGAATTGGTGATGTAGCGTTTTGTCCCGTTGAGCACCCAGCCGTTGCCGCTGCGCACGGCGGTCGTCTGCATCCCGGCTGAGTCCGATCCCGATCCGGGCTCGGTTAGGCCAAAACAGGCAATCTCGCCAGCTGCCAGCCGCGGCAGCCATTCAGCCTTTTGCGCTTCGGTCCCGCCGTTTTTGAGCGCGGAACAGACCATCCCGATGTTGATCGAAATGATCGAACGGAAAGCCGGCATGGCATAGGACAGGACGTTGATCGTCTTGGCATATTGCGTGATATTCATCCCGGCGCCGCCGTATTCCTCGGGGATGGTCAGCCCGAACAGCCCCATCTCGCGCATTTCATTCAGGATATCCTCGGGAATCCGGTCCGCCTCGATCACCGCGCGTTCGGCCGGGATCAGCCGCTCGCGAACATAGCGTCGCAATTGGTCGATGAACTGGTCAAAGATGTCGTTGTCCATGGATCTCGCCTCAGATCGGATCGTAGGGGAAAACATGGGCCGAAACCTCGTCGGCGCGGGCCATGCTGGGGCGGAATGCCGGGATCAGTTCTTCGGCGATGGCCTCTGGGGTCCAGCCTTCCAGCTTGGTCATCGAACGGACCGGGCGCGGCTTGTCAAACAGCACGATTTCGTTCTTACGGACCGAGAAGATCTGGTTGGTAACATCGCTGGAAGCGTCCGATGCAAGATAGACCACCAGCGGCGCGATCTTGTCCGCGCTCATCGTTTTCAGGCGCTCGACCCGCTGCTGGGCTTCGGGCGTTTCGGCGGGGATCGAGGCGGTCATCCGGCTCCAGGCAAATGGCGCGATGCAGTTGGAACGGACACCGGCGCGGGCCATGTCGAGCGCGATCGATTGTGACAGCCCGACGATGCCCATTTTCGCGGCACTGTAATTGGCCTGGCCGATGTTGCCGATCAGCCCGCTGGTGCTGGTGAAGTGGATAAAGCTGCCCGATTGCTGTTCGCGAAAATACGGCGTCGCGGCTTTGGACACGTGGAATGCGCCATGCAGATGAACGTCGATCACGGCGCGCCAATCTTCAAAACTCATTTTGTGCCAGATCGCATCGCGCAGGATCCCGGCGTTGTTGACCACTGCGTCGATCCGGCCGAACCGCTGGACCGCATCTTCGATGATGCTGGCCGCTGCAACGGGGTCAGCTACGCTGGCCAGATTGGCGTGAGCCTTGCCGCCTGCTGCAATGATATCGTCAACAGTTTGCTGAGCCGGGCCGGCATCGCCGCCTTCACCCCCGCCGCCAACGCCCGGATCGTTGACAACCACCGCCGCGCCGTGGGCTGCGCAGAGCAGCGCGATCTCACGCCCCACCCCGCGGCCTGCGCCCGTGACTGCAACGACTTTGCCCTCAAGCATTCCCATTCAAAACTCCTTGCGCCGGTGCACGGACGGATTCGCAGCGCTGCGTTGCAGTATTCCGGCCCGCAGGTCACCTAGCAAGCGCTTCTTCGTCTTTCGGACCAGCAGCAGAGTTGCGAAAAAGAGCTACTGGCGGCGGACCCGAGACATCACGGAACCGCTTTTCGCAGCGCCCCAAAGCGGCCGATCAACCAGCTACGAAATGCCGCAATAGCCGGATCAGAAAGGTCATCCGCGTGCAGTTTGAGGTAATAGCCATAGCCATCCTCAATCACCGTATCATAGGGCATGACCAGCAGATCCTGCGCGATTTCGGCGGCAAACAGGTCGACATCGCCCAGAAAGACACCGCCCGAGGTCATCGCATATTTGGCGGCAGCGATAGCCGTATCAAAAGCCAGTCCGTCGCGCGTTAAAACACTGATCGCGTTGCGCCGCAGATAATCATCCCAGAGCAAGTCGCGCGGCCGATTGTCGAGCTTAAGGTGCAACAATTCTTTTGAGGCCAGAAAACTCGCCATGGATTGACCCTGCGCAGCAAAGGCAGTTTCCCGCGAACACAGCGGCGCAACCCGCACCATCCAGAGTAGATCGGTCACCCGGTCATCGATATTCGGCCGGTCATAAACGATGGCCATATCAAGTTCGGTGGTGGGCAGTCCGGTCACATTCGCGCTCGACACGTCGATCCGGATTTCGGGATGATCGCGGCGAAACTCGCCCAGCATCGGCATGAACATCTGATGCAGCAGCGATGGCGGAACGTGCAGCCGCATGGCCCGACCGGGCACACTGTCATCGCGAATCGCGTTCAGCGTCTGCTCGATCCGTTCGAGCGATTTTCCGACTACACCGAGCAATTCTGTGCCCGCCGGTGTCAATGTCAGCCGTCCGGATTCGCGAACAAACAACTGCTTGCCGAGCAAATCTTCCAATGCGCTGACGTGGCGGCTCATCGCGCTTTGCGACACGGACAGCGCGGCGGCACCACCCGTGAAGCTGAGCTGTTCACCGACAGCTTCGAAAGCCCGCAACGCATTCAGCGGCAACCAGCGGCGATTGATGGCAGGTTTATTTGCGATGATCCTGCCCTTCCTTCAATTCGTCGGCGCGGCTTTCCCGCCATTCCAACCGGCTCGATATCCGCCGCCAAATAGACTGACTTTTTGAGATAGGCCTATACCAAAGTTGCACTTGTCCGGCAGTCACAGTCCGCCATAGTCCATCGGTCTGGTTGGGGGGAGAGTAATGATGGCTGACCTGGCATGGGTTTCCGAACAGTTTGCCGCCCGCTCAGCTGGTTACACGCTGCCGCAGGGGCTCTATACCGATCAACGCGCTTTCGATTTCGATATGGCGGCGATCTATGGCCAGAGTTGGTTGATGGCCGGATTTGAGTGTGAACTGCCTAAGCCCGGAAGTTATCTATCGCTGATGGTTGGTAGCTGGCCGGTGTTGATCACCCGCAACCGCGACGGCGAGATCCGCGCTTTTCACAACAGTTGCCGCCACCGCGGTTCGATCCTGTGCCAGCCGGGCCATGGCTCGGCGGCGCGGTTGGTTTGTCCTTATCATCGCTGGACCTATGATTTGAATGGTTCGTTGCTGGCCGCTGGCCGAATGCCCGATGAATTCGAAAAGGCCGATCATGGTCTGAAACCGGTCGCGATTGAATGTATCGCCGGGGCAATGTTCGTGTGCCTGACCGATAAGCCGCCGCCAATTGCGGAGTTCGCGGCCATGTTTTCAGCCTATGCCGCGCCGCTTAATCTCAAGGATGCCAAACTGGCTTCGTCGGCCGTGCTAGTGGACTATGCCAACTGGAAGCTGGTGATGGAGAACGCGCGCGAGTGTTATCATTGCGCCACTGGCCATCCGGAACTGTCCAAGACCTTCCCGGTCGGGATGTCGAAGCACTTTGATTCAGGCGAAAACGCCCGCAACGCCGCTTTTGCCAAGCGCATGGAAAGCCGCGGCCTGCCGGAACAACCGGTCGAGGGCGACTGGTGGCAAGTGGCGCGATTTGCGCTGAATGAAGGCTGCGTTTCCATCTCGGGCGATGGGCAGCATCTTTCAAAAAAGCTGATGTGCGGTATCGATGGCGGGGATCTGGGATCGCTGCGCTGGGCGATTGATCCGCACCTGTTTTGTCACGCCACCGCCGATCACACTTTCATGTTCAGCGCCATGCCGGTCGGCCCGGCTGAAACCCATGTGTTCAGCAAATGGTTGGTGCACAAGGATGCCGTCGAGGGGATCGACTATCACCTCGATCAGCTGACGGATCTATGGACCCGCACCAACGATCAGGACAAATGGCTAGCGGAAAACAACCAGCTTGGCGTCAATAGCCCTGGTTATACCCCGGGGCCCTACTCGCAAGACGCCGAAATGCTCGCCCAGCGCTTTACCGACTGGTATTGTGACAAGGCCGGTGCATATCTGGCCGCCCATGACAATTAAGCCCCCCACCGGCGTCAGGCCGGAAACACTTGCTGTTTCGTTCGGCTATGATCCCGCCAGTGCATCGGGATCGGTCAAAGCCCCGATTTATCTGACCTCGACTTTTGTCTACCCCTCGGCCTTGCACGCCAAGCAGGTCCATGAGGCCTACTTCGATGGTACCGGTCCACTAGTCGGACAAAGCCACCATATCTATTCTAGGCTTGGCCATCCCGGGCTCGACATTCTTGAGGCGCGATTGGCTGCAATTGACGGGGCCGAGGCTGCAGCGGCCTTTTGCAGCGGAATGGCCGCCCACTCTTCAATCGCCCTTGCCCATCTTCGTCCCGGTGACAGCGTGATCCATGGCCGCCCGATCTATGGCGGCGTCGATATGCTCTACAACAGCATCATGCCGCAATATGGCACTCACGCAGAAGCCTATCTGGACGGAACCGATGAAGCCGGCGTTCGCGCCGCAACCGAGGCGGCTATGGCCAAGGGTCCGCTGAAACTGATCATCGCCGAAACCCCGGCGAATCCCACCGCTGCCATTGTCGATCTGGAACTGATGGTGCGGATCGCGGGCGAAGTGGGCGCGCAGCAGGGCCACCGCCCGCTGGTGGTGGTCGACAACACGCTGCTCGGCCCGTTTGCGCAGCGTCCGATCGAGCTGGGCGTAGACCTGTGCATGACGTCGCTGACCAAATATTGCGGTGGGCATAGCGATCTTTTGGCAGGCGGCATCACCGGGCGGCACGAACTGATTGAGCAGTTGCGGATGCAGCGGACAACATGGGGCAATCACCTTGATCCCTACACCGCCTGGCTGGTCACCCGCAGCCTGGAATCGGTGCACGTGCGGACCGAACGGGCAGTGGAGAACGCGCGGGGAGTAGCCGAGTTTCTGCGCGATCATCCCAAAGTGGCGGGCGTCACCTACCTCGGTTTCCTCCCCGAAGGCAGCCGCGCCCGCGCCGTTTACGACCGGCAGTGCAAAGCCGCCGGATCAACCTTTTCGTTTCACTTACGCGGCGGTGAGGCAGAGGCATTCCGGATGCTCGACCAGCTGCGGCTGCTGAAACTGGCGGTCAGTCTCGGCGGTTCAGAAACGCTGATCTGCCATTCGGCCAGCACTACGCATTATGCCGTCGCGCCCGAGCAGCGGCTGGCAGGCGGAATTACTGATGGCACGATCCGGCTGTCAGTCGGGCTGGAACATATCGAAGATCTGATCGCGGATCTCGCGCAAGCATTGGAAGCAGTGTGATGGAACTCAACTTTACCGGCACCGACCTTTGCGCGATCGGCGGCACCCGCAGTCCGCCAGAAGCGCGCTATGACGTGGTTGTGATTGGCGCGGGGCCAAGCGGAACGGCTGCTGCCATTGCGGCGGCCCAATCTGGTTCCTCGGTGCTGCTGATCGATGAAAATCCTGTCTCGGGCGCGCTGATGGGCAATGATGTGCCGCTATACTTCGGCGGGCGGATGACCGCCGCCACCAAGAACAGCGAGCGGATGTTGGAAGCAATCTTCATGAGCGCACCGGGGTTGGAACAGGCCATGGCGGCCGGCGCCGAGGTGCTGCTGGGGACCAGCGCTTGGGGAGTTTACCGAAATGGTCCCGGCGTTTCGAGCTTGCCCGAACAGGTGGTTGGCCTAGCCGATGCGACGCGGTCCTGGCTGGTCGGGTTTGAGCGATTGGTGCTTGCCACCGGCGCGCGCGATCTGGCGCTGGCGTTCCCCGGCTGGAACCAACCTGGCGTGATGGGCGCCGCCGCGCTCAACATGCTGCTGACCCGTTATGATGCCTTCGCCGGACGGCGGATACTCATGCTCGGCTCGCATGATCTGGCGCTTGAGACGGCGCTGCTGGCGCATGAGCGCGGGCTGGAAGTGGCCGGGTTGGTCGAAGTGCGCGCTGCTCCGCAAGGCTCTGCCGATCTGGTCGCCAAGTTGGCAGCGGCAGGGATCGCAATTCACTGCGGTCAGTCAGTAACTTCAGCCAGCGGCGGGATCGACGGGGTTGAGGCAGCGACATTGACGACGGGTGAGGTGATCGCCTGCGATACGATCTGCGTTGCCGTCGGGCTGGTGCCTTCGATCGAGCTGGTCGATGCGATGCACGGGGCCCGCGCGC
Source organism: Novosphingobium sp. (assembly GCA_043756025.1). Classification (GTDB taxonomy): domain Bacteria; phylum Pseudomonadota; class Alphaproteobacteria; order Sphingomonadales; family Sphingomonadaceae; genus Novosphingobium. Next base: position 61,549 of record JAYURW010000031.1, read on the forward strand.
TCAATGCGGCGCGCGGCGGATACATTCCGGCGGGCGAGGAAACCGTGGCTGCAGTGGGCCGCTGTGCAGGTCTTGCCGATACCGGGTTCGATCATATCGCATACCGGATGGACTGGATGCGCGCGCTCTCTGCAGCTTGCCCGCCCGAGACGATTATCTGCCAGTGCGAAGAGGTAACCCGCGCCGATTTGCTGGGCGTTCAGCCTCCAAATTATCTCAGCCGCCCCGCCCCGATGTGCGCGCGGTCGCTGGAGACACTGCTGGACGATGGCCCTGCCAATCCCGATCAGATCAAGCGATTGACACGCGCGGGCATGGGCGTGTGCCAGGGCCGCCGCTGCCGCGATCAGGTGGCGATGTTGCTGGCGATTGAGGCGGACCAGCCGTTTGGCACGATCCCGCTGGCCACCCACCGCGCGCCGGTTCGCCCGATCCCGCTCAAAATCATGGCCGATTGGCACGAAAGCGCAGCGATGACCGCCGCGTGGGACGTGTGGTTCGGCATCCCGACCCAGTGGGTGCCGGTGCAGGATATCGGCACCGTGCATGAGGATGAACATCGCGCGATGCTCTATACAGGGATGTACGAATGAGCGGCACCGAAGTCGTCATTGTCGGCGGCGGGGTCACCGGGCTCAGCGCCGGGTGGTGGTTGGCGCGCTCGGGCGTCAAAGTGACAGTGCTCGACAAGGGCATCGTCGGGTGGGAAGCATCGGGCCGCAACGGCGGCGGCGCGTCGCATTATCAAAGCCCGCTGTTCGATGAAGAGCACCGGATGTGGCCGCAAATGGACGAGCTGCTGGGCTATCCGACCG
>JAYURW010000032.1:0-9899 GCA_043756025.1 Novosphingobium sp.
CCGTGAAAGGGCCGCGTCCTAACCGCTAGACGAAGGGGCCACACCGGCTGCGCGGTGGGCAGGGGTGGGCCTTTAGGCAAGGACAATCGGAGGGTCAAGAGGCAAAGGACAAGATTGTTTCAATCGGCGAAAGCTGCGTCCTCGACATGGAGTTCAGCGGCCGGACGGCTGCCCCAATCGTCGATCTTGACGCGGCCCGCCAGCCATAAGCGGCGGTGGTGGGTTGCGTGCAGCAATGCTTGGCCCATTTCGGTGCTGGCGGCGCGGAAAGCGATCGCTTTGAAGCTTGCTCCGTCTTCACCGCGGACGATCAAGCGGACGTGATCGGTGCCGACCAGATCAGCTTTGACCAACCGCACCGGACCGACCGCGACGCGCGGGCCGGGCCAGCCCATCCCATAGGGTCCAGCGCTCTCCAGATCATCAACCAAGGCCGTGGTCAGCCCGCCCGGTGCCACGGCCAGATCGAGCAGCATTGCCTGATTGGTCATCGCCGCTGCGACAGTGCTGCCCAGCCGCGCATCGAGCCAATCGCCTAGCGCTTCTAGTTTCGCCGGATCAATCGTCAGCCCGGCGGCCATCGCGTGCCCTCCGCCCGCCACCAGCAGGCCGTGTTCGCGCGCAGCAATGATCGCAGCACCCAGATCCACGCCGGCAATTGAGCGGCCTGAACCTTTGCCGTTCCCGGCTTCGTCCGCGTCGAGCGCGATAACCAGACTGGGCTTGCCGGTTTTTTCCTTGATCCGTCCCGCAACGATCCCGATCACGCCGGGGTGCCAGCCGCGCCCGGCCAGCATCAGGACAGCGCGGTTGTGCTGGGCCTCGATCTGCGCCTCGGCGGCTTCCTGAACCACGGCTTCGATCCCGCGTCGCTCTTCGTTGAGCGTGGAAAGTTGCGCGGCGATTGTCCGCGCCTCATCCGGGTCTTCGGTGGTCAGCAGCCGCACGCCAAGGGTTGATTCGCCAACCCGCCCCCCGGCATTAATCCGCGGGCCCAGCGCAAAGCCAAGATCGCTGCAACTGGGTGCGCGCGATAATCGGCTGGCATCAATCAGCGCCGCCATGCCAACTCCGTCGCGCCGGGCCATCACTTTCAGCCCCTGCGCCACCATCGCGCGGTTGAGCCCATGTAATGAGGCAACGTCGGCAACGGTGCCCAGCGCAACAAGATCCAGCAGCGCGAACAGATCGGGCTCTTTCCGGTCTGCAAAGAAGCCGCGCTGGCGCAGCGTTCGGACCGTGGCGATTGCGAGCAGGAATGCCACGCCAACCGCGGCCAGATGACCATGGGCGGCGGCTTCATCAACTTCATCAAGTCGGTTGGGATTGACCAGCGCCACCGCCTTGGGCAGCTCGGAAGAGCATTTGTGATGATCGACCACAATCACATCGACCCCGGCTGCATGGGCCATGTCGAGCGCTTCGAACGCCATCGCGCCGCAATCGACCGTAACGATCAGGCTTGAGCCCTGTTCAGCCAGCCGCACCAGCGCCTCTCCCGACGGGCCGTAACCTTCGAGCAGCCGGTCGGGGATGTAATAACCCGCCTCATGCCCCAAGCCGCGCAGCAACCGGATCAACAGCGCCGCACTGGTCGCCCCATCGACGTCATAGTCGCCGTAAATGGTGACGGCTTCCTGCGTCAACACAGCCTGAGCCAGCCGCTCTGCCGCAACATCCATATCTTTAAACAGCGACGGATCGGGCAGGAACGCGCGCAGTGAAGGGTTGCGATGCCGTTCCAGATCATCGCCCGGCACTCCGCGCGCCAGCAGCAGCTGGGCAACCAGATCATGATCAAGCGTTGCACCGCCGCCCAGATCCATATTCCCGCCGCGCCAGCGCCAGGTCCGGCCAGAAAGCGAACGGTCAAGCCCGAGGATCGAAGGGGAGGTGGTTGTCATGACGCGATGGTTAGCCGAGCCGCGCTTGCAGAGGAAGGGCAAGGCGGCCAAGCTGTCGATAATAGACAAGTATCGCTGCGTAGTTGCCCTATTGTGCAAGTCAGGGATTTTGGGAGGAACTGACCATGACCGTCAATCGCCGCATCGCTATCGCACTTGGTTTGGGAGGCACCGCGCTGGCCGCCATTCCGGTCATCGCCCAGCAGCGCGGGCCAACCAGCGGGCCGGTTGCCCGCTACGATATGCGCGCCGGGACGGTTTCGGGCTTTGCGGCAATGGGCAGCGGGGCAGGCGGCGCCATGTCAATGGCGTTCGGCGGCGGTGGCAATAAGGTCCAGAAGGAACTCTATTTGCGGCTTGGCTCAGCCAATGCGCCGCTGGGTGGCGGGCCAAAAGCTGAACATTTCATGCCATCGGGCGCCAAGCTGGGCAAATCCGTAGTCCTCGCGACGCCCAAGGAAGAACGCGCGAGCGGCGATGAATTGCCGCAAAAGCCGAAAGGCCGGATCCTGATATTCTGGGGCTGTGGTGAACACGCCCCCAAAGGGCAACCGGTAGTGATCGACCTGAGCAAACTGGCAGCAGGGCAGATGCCGCCGGGATTGTGGACCAGCGCAGTTATCCGTGATTGGGGGCCAAACCTTCAGAACAGCAAGACTTTTGGGCGCTGGCCCGCTGATGACCGCAAATTTGTGAAGGCTGACAGCTCGCTGCTCGGCGCTCACCGGGTGGCGGGGAATTACTCACCAGAGTTAGCCTTTACCCTCGCCAAAGACTTCATGGCCCCGCTCCAAGCCAGCAATGCCGATCAGGCCAGCGGCGCCAGCCTGCTGCGCTGGAATGCAGTGGCCGACGCCACCGGCTATGTGGCCTTCTTGTATGGCGGCAAGATGGGACCGAACCGCGAAATGGGCGATTTGGTGATGTGGACCAGCAGCGCGAGCCGCCAGTTCGGCGGTGGGCTTAGCGATTGGCTTAGCCCGGGGCAGGTTGCCGGACTGGTCAAAGATCGCACGGTGATGGCTCCGGCGACCACCCAGTGCATCATTCCGGCCGAAGTGCGCAAAGCAGGTCCTGATTTCCGGATGGGGATCCTGACGGCATTCGGGCCTGAAGAGAACTTCGCTTATCCCGCGCGGCCGGCCGATCCCAAAGCCGCGTGGAACCTGCAATGGACCGCGCGGGTCCGCCACCGTTCGATGACCAGCTGGATGGATATGCCGGGTATGGGGGCGATGAACGGTCAACCGCAAGAAGGTCAGCCTGACCAGCCCCAGTGCAAGAAGAAGGGCGGACTGCTGGGCCGGGTTGTCGGCGGGGTCGCAGGCAGCGGCTGCTGAGCGCGTGACCCAGCTTACGATCATCTGGCACAGCCGGACCGGGGCCAGCCGGTCCCTGGCGCAGGCTGCTGCCAACGGGGCCGGTGCCGCTGCCCGCTTGATTGCGGCTGAACAGGCGGGGCCGGATGATCTGGCGGGAGCCGGCGGCTATCTGTTCGTTTGCCCGGAAAACCTCGGCACGATGAGCGGGGCGATGAAAGAGCTGTTCGATCGCTGTTACTATCCGCTGCTTGGCCAGATCGAGGGGCGGCCCTATGCGACCATTGTTGCGGCTGGCAGCGATGGCACCGGCGCGCAGGCTCAGATCGACCGGATCGTGACCGGATGGCGGCTTAGGCGGGTGGCGGAACCGATGATCGCACTGCTCGATGCCCAGACACCGGAGGTAATCCTGGCTGAAAAGCAGGTTGACGCCCAAGTACTCGCACAGGCGTATGACCTTGGGGCGGCACTGGCGGCGGGGCTTGAACAGGGAATTTTCTGACAGACTTAGCAATTGTTTGCTCCAAACCGGTTCTATTCGTTGCGTCGGGACTCGACTAGTTGCTTTGAAAGGTGCCAAGTGGCCTTATCGCGGTACTATCCGACCAAGGGGGCTACAATCGTCGAACCGTCAGACAATTCTGGGCATGGCGCGGCAGCTTCGAGTGAAGCTGTGCCGGTCGGCGCTGCAGTTCTGTCGCTGGTCTACGCACCGGGACAACGTCCATCGCTAGAAGCGCTCGCAGGACTGACTGAGCGCGAGGCAGCTGGCCTTAGTTTCGCGATCAGCCATGTAGCTTCGGATCGTGATGCTTCCTCCAATCTTTCGACGGGCGGCGCCGTTTGGGCCGAGCTGCTGGCAAGCGGGCTGACCTATGATTGCCGCGGATTGGCCCCCGGCGATCCCGCGTTCCGCCCCGGCAAAGGGGCGATGCTGGGGCTGCACGATATTCCTGCGGGAGAGGCGATCTCGCTCGAACCGGCGCCGCATCTGGCTGAAGGGCGCGGGATGCTGCCGGTGGTCAAGGTCCTGGCCGGGTTGGGCGCAGAGCTGGCGCACTTGCCGGGGCTTAACGGGGTCTATTGGGAACCGGCGCGGTGCTGGATGGCACCCAAATACTTTCGCGGCGTGGTGGCGGAATGGCTGGGCGGCGGGGCCTTTCCCGCGCTCGGGCTGACATCGCTGCAACGCGGCAACGATGGCGCGATGGTTTCGGCGGGGCTCGAATTTCTAATCGGGCAGGAACTGCGGTTTGAACCCGATCGGCGCTTGGTTCCGGCTGCCGTCGCGCGGATCGCCATGCGGCTGATCCATAGCTTGATCGAAAGCGGGCCATTGGCCAGTGCGGCCGAATTTGTCGGGCCAGAAGGCGAACGGCTGCTGGTCGAACCGATCAAAGGTGGGCGGCAATTGCGAGTTGCAGTCCGGCGGTGAAGGCGCAGCAGTGGTCCAAACGGCTTGATCGCAGCGGGGCAGGTCGTTAGCATGGCGCACCCGGGCTGGCTGGGAGCGAACGCACTGGCTGCGCCGGGCAGTTTGGCTGAGCCTCGCCGGCGCTTATCTTTTCGCGCAGTCAATCGCCGGGATGATCCGGGCTATCAACCTGGCCTGCAGCGCCACCATATCCTGCCGCGCCAGATCCTGTCCCGCTCTTGTTTTCATCCGCTGCTGGATGCTTTGGGACGAGAGCGGCTGCACTTCGAAGATTTTCGCCACAATGGCCTGCTGTTGCCCGCCAATGACAGCGCGGCGGTGCGGATCGGCTTGCCGCTGCACCGCGGCCCGCACCGCGATTACAACGCGATGGTGATCGAACGGGTTGGCCAGATCGAAGCCCACTGGTCCGCCCGCCGCCCGCTCGCGCCCGAAGTGGCGCTGGCCGAGGCGCTGGAGGGCCTGCGCCAGCTGCAGCACAACCTCCGCCGCCAATTGCTTGACCAGCAAAGCCGCTTGACGCTCAACCGCCGCGATCCATTCCGCAACGAGGTCGACTTTTCCGAGCTGGATGCGATGGCCGACCTGCTCTGGCCCGCCACCGCTCCAACCGGCGATTAGGCCACAACCATCCCGGCCTTCGCCGCCAGCTCATTCCGCGCAGCGTTGTATTCCGCCTCAAGCCGGTCGACCCGGTCCGCCACAGACTCGACCGCCGTGACCGCGCCGATCCCCTGGCCCGAACCCCAGATGTCCTTCCAGGCCTTAGCCTCGGTATTGCCGCCCGATCCGAAATTCATCTTTGACGCGTCACCCTCGGGCAGATTCTCTGGATCCATCCCCGCCGCGACAATCGACGGGCGCAGATAGTTGCCGTGGACCCCGGTGAACAGGCTGGAATAGACGATGTCAGCGGCTTGCCCCTCAACAATCGCGTCCTTGTAACCTTGCTGCGCGTTGGCTTCCTTGGTCGCAATCCAGGCGCTGCCGATATAGGCAAAGTCTGCCCCCATCGCCTGCGCCGCCAGGATCGAATGCCCGCAAGCGATCGAGCCTGAAAGCGCCACCGGCCCATCAAACCACGCGCGAATTTCCTGCATCATCGCGAACGGCGATAGCACCCCGGCGTGCCCGCCTGCGCCGGCCGCCACCGGGATCAGTCCGCTCGCGCCCTTTTCGATCGCCTTGCGCGCGAACCGGTCGTTGATCACATCGTGCATCACGATCCCGCCCCAGCCGCGCACCGCCATGTTGAGGTCTTCGCGCGCGCCCAGCGAAGTGATCACCATCGGCACCTGCCACTTCTCACAAACCGCCATGTCTTCTTCCAGCCGGTTGTTCGATTTGTGGACGATCTGATTGACCGCAAACGGTGCCGCTGGCCGGCCGGGATTATCGCGATTGTGCGCCGCCAGTTCCTCGGTGATTTGGTGCAGCCACTCGTCAAACACCCCCGATGGCCGCGCATTGAGCGAGGGGAAACTGCCGATAATCCCGGCCTTGCACTGCGCAATCACCAGTTCCGGACCGGAAACGATGAACAGCGGTGATCCGATAACGGGCAGGCGCAGGCGATCAAACGGAGCGGGAAGCGGCATCAGGTATCCTTGGTTAAGTGGCCAGATGAAACCCGTCTAGCAGGCCGGGTTTGATCCTGTCGAGAGGGACCTAAGTTCACAACCTGACAGGGTCCATGGAAACTGAAATCGCCTTTTGTCGCTTTGTGTAACCTTCTGTCACCTTGTGTCACCCCAATCCTCCCCCATCGGGGGCGGTGCCGAGCGAAGCGAGGCGGTGGGGGCTTGCGGCGCACCGGCCAAATCACAAACAGCCCCCCACCGTCCCGCCTGCGGCGGTCCACCTCCCCCAGCGGGGGAGGATCGAAAACGTATAACTCGCCACCGCCAAGTAGGAAAATGCCCCAGATCCTCCCCGGAACGGGGAGGTGGCAGTGCGAAGCACTGACGGAGGGGCCGGAAGCGTGCTGGACAATCCGGACTCCCTTTTGCCGTCATGCTGAACTTGTTTCAGCATCCATCGGGCGTTTTATCCCGGTCGCGCCTGCTCGCAAGGCGGCCATGTCATTCCACGAATCAACACTTCGGTTTGCGGGGCAAAATGGATCCTGAAACAAGTTCAGGATGACGAGGGTGTGGTAGCCTGCCCTTGCCCACACCGGCCAGAGCGCTTAGCCCCACTCCCATGCACCCCACCATCACCGCCCTGTCGCGCGACGGCGAACACCGCTTTTCCAAGCAGCCCGCCGATCAACTCACCCTGCTGGCGGGGTTGGGGGTAGAGGGCGATGCCCACGCCGGGCGGCTGGTCCAGCACCTCTCACGCATGGCCAAGGCGCCGAACACGCCCAACCTGCGCCAAGTCCACCTGATCCACGCCGAACTGTTTGCGGAACTGGCCGGCAAAGGCTTCACCGTCACCTCCGGCCAGCTCGGCGAAAACATCACGACGCGCGGCCTGGACCTGCTCGGCTTGTCGCGCGGAACGCGGCTGCGGCTGGGCGATAACGCGTTGATCGAGATCACCGGCCTGCGAAACCCATGCCACCAGATCAACGGCCTCGCCAAAGGCCTGATGGCCGCCACACTGGACAAGGGGGCCGACGGCAGCCTGATCCGCAAAAGCGGCGTGATGGCTGTGGTGGTGACCAGCGGCGACGTGCGGGTGGGCGACGCGATCACGCTGGCATCAGTGCCGATGGAGTTTGAGGCGCTGGGGGTGGTTTGAGGGGTTAGCGCCCTTCCAATAATCCTATCGTCAGTAAATGAGGCATTCTGTCATTTTGTGTTGGATTTACCAATCGTGAAGATTATCAACGCCCTTCATTCGAGGGACGATTATCGATGGAGTTGTTTCAAGTAGACATCACGGGGTTTCGCAAATTCAAAGAAAAGGCGGAGTTCAAGACACGCGGGAAGGTGCTCGCGATATTGGGAGCAAACGAGGCTGGAAAGTCGTCCTTGCTGAAAGCACTCACACATTTGAACAGCAATACCCCATTTGAGCCACACGAGCGATCGTCAGGAACTGATGGTAGCGCTATTGAAATTAAAGCAAAATTCTCGCTTTCTGATAAAGATCGGAACGTGGCGGGAGCACCGCTCGCGCGCTGGTTTAGCGTAACAAAGGACGCAAGCGGTGCAAGGAAGTGGTCGATTGATCCGTGGCCTGCAGACCGTAATTATTCTCATCGCCCAAAGTTGAGCAACGAGTTTCGCAAAATCCAAGGGAGCGCCAAATCCGCATCAATCATTGAGGAGCAGGACGCCCACCTTTTAGATGAAACAAAGGATTTTTTTGACAGCATTCGTGAGCGCAAGAAAGACCTTACAGACACAGATAAATCCACCATGGCTGATATTTCTGAGCGCTGGCAGGCTGCGTTAAATGAAGATTCACCGAAATATCTTCAGTCATTTGTAACTGCTTTAGCTGAGGCGCAGGATATAGAAAACGCAGAGAGCGCAATGCTAAAAGCAGGCAGTGCTCTATGGAAACGATTTCCGGAATTTTTGTTTTTTGGAGGGGATGATAGACATATCAAGTCTTCATATGCACGGGCTGAAATCACGGGCGCAGTTCCGGATGCACTTAGTAACCTCGCAAAAATTGCAGAACTTGATTTAACTCGCTTGATAGTTGGCATGAGCACTAATGTCATTGATCCTGAGAATGACAACATGATTGACAAAGCCAATGCTGCGCTGGTCAGAAATTTCAGGGAGGTCTGGAATCAGTCAAAAGTTTCGATTGTTTTAGCTAAAAGTGATCAATATCTTTCAGTTCATGTGCATAACAATCAACAGGAAAGAACGGCGCTGGAGCAGCGGAGTGACGGTCTAAAGCAGTTCGTTGCACTACGGTGCTTCACTGCCGCACGAGAATCAAACAATTTGATCCTTCTGATAGACGAGGCAGAACAGCACCTTCACTATGCCGCACAAGCTGACCTTGTCCAGATGTTTGGAAGCCAGACAGTTGCCGCTAAAGTTATCTACACGACGCATTCCGTCGGATGTTTGCCTGAAGATTTGGGCAACGGCGTGCGCCTTGTCGAGCCGACATCAGTGGGAAGCGACTGGAGTCAAATTGAGAACAAGTTTTGGAAGCATAAGGACGGAAATGAGGCAGCATTTTCACCCATATTGATGGGTATGGGAACAAGCACTATGGCATTTTTCCCGACTCGCTCTGCGGTGTTGGTAGAAGGTCCAGCCGACACAATCCTTATGCCGACGATGTTCCGTGAGGCGCTGGGACTTCCCAGCTTGGGAGTGCAATTCATCCACGGCTTATCTGAAGATGGGCGAATGCAGTTGCCGCTCTTGAACTCTACGGGGCGAAGCGTTTGTTACGTCCTTGACGACGATGCAGGCGGTCGAATTTTGAAAGCCGATCTTGAAGAGCGAGGCCTAAGAGAAGCTTCAATTTTCCAGCTTAAGTGTTCGGATGGTGATTGCGAACTCGAGGATTTCATTGATCCGAGCTTGCTTGCAGAGGCAGCCTCAATGCATGCTGCCTTATATTTGAACATCCCTGAATTGATTAAAGGTTCAGAGATGCCCAAACTCGGAAAGTGGGATTCCATTAAAAAAGCAAGTGCCGATGCGAAGGTTAAGGCACCGTCTAAGGTCGATGTAGCCTATGCTATTCTCGAACTGTTGGATGAGAACCCAATTCGAAAAATCTTAGATCAAAAATTACAGAAGGATTTTAAGAAAACCGCCAAATCAGTATACGCGACGATGCAAAAAAACTGATGGAGTGAACGAGATCAAAGTCGAGCTTTTTGCATCACCCCCAAGCCATCCCATATAACCCCGCAATCTCCGCCGCATCCGGCACCCGCGGATTGTTCCCCGGCGAGCCGCTCGCCAGTGCCTGCTCGGCCATCAGTGGGATTAGTGCGTCCCACTTCTCCCGCGTAATGCCGTATTCGGCGGGCGAAGGGACGGACAGTTCGGCGTTGATCCATTCCAGCCCTTCGATCAAGCGGCCAACCGCCGCTTGATCGCCGACGGCGCCATCCGCCAGCCCCATCGCCCGCGCGCAATCGGCGTAGCGGTTCAGCGCGGCGGGGGCGCTCCATTTCGTTACCAGCGGCATCAGCATCGCGTTCGATAGCCCGTGGGCGACGTGGAAGTGGGCGCCGATCGGCCGGCTCATCCCGTGGACCAGCGCGACCGAGCTGTTGGAGAAGGCGATCCCGCCTTGCAGCGC
>JAYURW010000033.1:0-9860 GCA_043756025.1 Novosphingobium sp.
CGGGCGATCCGGTGGAACAAGCCCGCGCCTATGACGCTGCCGGCGCGGATGAGCTGTGCTTCCTCGATATCAGCGCCAGCCACGAAGGGCGCGGGACGCTGCTCGATGTGGTCCGACGTACTGCCGAGGTCTGCTTCATGCCGCTGACCGTCGGCGGCGGGGTGCGGACGGTGGAGGATGCGCGGGCGCTGCTGCTGGCAGGCGCCGACAAGGTCGCGGTGAACTCTGCCGCCGTTTCCCGGCCCGAAGTGGTCGGCGATATCTCGCAGAAAATGGGCAGCCAGTGCGTTGTCGCTTCGGTTGATGCGCGCAAGCGTGATGGCGGCGGCTGGGAAATCTTCACCCACGGCGGCAGAAATGCGACCGGGATCGATGCTGTGGAACACGCCATTCGTTTGGCACGGCTTGGCGCGGGCGAACTGCTAGTAACCTCGATGGACGGTGATGGGACGCAGGCCGGATATGATCTTGAACTCACCCGAACGATTGCCGATGCCGTCTCGGTTCCGGTGATCGCCAGCGGCGGGGTGGGGACGCTCGATCACCTCGTTGAAGGCGTCACAAAAGGCCACGCCAGCGCAGTGCTCGCCGCCTCGATCTTCCATTTTGGCACCCACACCATTGCCCAGGCGCACGCGGCCTTGCGCGCCGCAGGCCTGCCCGCGCGCGGCTAGATTTCTTCTTCATGACAGCGGCTTGATCAGTCCCGCCGTGGGACGCCGCCGTATTCGCAGTTGCACAATTTCAATCCCCAGAGCAGGGCCGGGTCATGTTTGGACGCAGCCTTACCCTGATTTTGATGACCGCTTTCGCCGCAGCACCAGCGCTGGCCCAATCGGGCGGCACCAGCATTCCTGATCCGTCAGGGATCGCGCTGTTCGGCCTGGGGTTGGCGGGCGTTATCATCGGCCGCCACTTTTCGCGCCGCCGCCCAGACTAGCCCACCGGCTTGACCTTCGCGGCCCAGCGCCGCATTGCCTTCACCATGGATACGCTTTCCCGCCTTGCCGCGACGATAGCCGCGCGCCGCGATGCCGATCCCGGCAGCAGCTGGGTCGCCAAACTCAATGCGCGCGGCGTGCCGGTGATTGCCCGTAAACTGGGCGAAGAAGCGATTGAAACCGTGATCGCCGCCCTATCGGGCAGCCGCGAAGAGCTGATCGGGGAAGCGGCTGATACGCTGTTCCACCTGCTGGTCCTGCTCGATGCAAAAGGCGTGGAATGGGACGAAGTTCTGGCCGAGCTGGAACGCCGCGAAGGCACCAGCGGGATTACCGAAAAAGCCAGCCGGAGCGAATAATGCCGATTGACGCCACCCAGCCCTATGACGATCAGAACATCTTCGCCAAAATCCTGCGCGGGGAAATCCCCAACAAGACCGTTTTTGAAAACGAGTGGGCGCTGGCGTTCCACGATATCAACCCGCAGGCACCGCTGCACGTGCTGGTAATCCCCAAGGGTGCCTACGTCAGCTGGGACGATTTTTCGGCCCACGCCCCGGTAGAGGAAATCGCCGGTTTCATCCGCGCCGTTGGCGAGGTTGCGCGCGCGGCGGGTCTGGTGGAGCCGGGATACCGCCTGCTCGCCAACGTCGGCGGCCATGGCCATCAAGAAGTACCGCACCTCCACGTCCACCTGTTCGGCGGGCGTCCACTCGGGCCGATGCTGGCGCGGTAGCTGGCGGCCCCTGACCGGGCAAATGGGTGACGAGTGGTGGGTTGTTTGCGCCAGTCCGAACGCATTCCCTTGCCCTGCGACTCGCCGACTTGCTAAGGGTCTTGCGGCATGACCTCATATCCTCCTTTCCCCGCTGGCTTGATCGAAGGATCGCTGCACCATTTTTCGGTGCGGGCCTATTTTGAGGATACCGACCTTTCGGGCGTGGTCTATCACGCCAATTACCTGCGCTGGTTCGAGCGCGCCCGCAGCGATTTCGTCCGGCTGCTGGGGATCGATCAGCGCGCGGTGAACGAGGCGGGTGAGGGCGCTTTTGCGATCGCCGACATGACTGTCCGCTATGCCGCCCCGGCCCGGCTTGATGATGGCGTGCGGATCGAAACGACCTGTACCGATCTGGGCGTGGCAAGTTGCCGGATGCACCAGAAAGCCTTTCGCGAAGACGGTCTGCTGCTGACCGAGGCCAGCTTTCGCGTCGCTTTCGTCTCCCCCCAGGGCCGCCCACGGCGGATGCCCGCCAGTTGGCGCGCGGCCTTTGCCACTATTGTGCTTGAAGGAAATCCATGACCCACCTCGCCCTGCTCGCCGCCGCCACAGCGGCCGCGCCTCAGCATCTTGATCCGGTCCGGCTGTTCCTTGACGCCGATATTGTGGTGCAAGTGGTGATGGCCGGGTTGATCCTCGCCTCGCTGTGGGTCTGGACGATCATCGCCTCGTTCAGTCTGCGCCACGCCCGGATCGTCAAAGCCTGCGATGCCTATGAACGCGATTTTTGGAAGGCGGCTGACATTGATGCCTTTCAGGCTGAATTCGGTGGCAAAAACGGGGGTGATGTCCCCTCGGCCCGGGTCGCCGCTGCGGGTGTTGCCGAATGGCGCCGCTCGCTCGGCGGCAAGGCGATGGACCGTGAAGGCACCCGCCAGCGGCTGGCGCAAGTGATGGACAGCACAATTGCACAGGAAGCCGACCGGCTGTCCGAACGGCTCAACTTCCTTGCCACGGTTGGCGCAGTGGCGCCGTTCGTCGGCCTGTTCGGCACCGTCTGGGGGATCATGAACAGCTTCTTCCAGATCGGACAGCAGCAAAACTCGTCGCTGGCGGTGGTCGCGCCGGGGATCTCAGAGGCGCTGTTCGCCACCGCAATCGGGCTGTTTGCAGCGATCCCGGCGGTTATCGCCTACAATCGCTTTTCGCACCGGGTGAACCAGATCGAAGCCCGCCTGCAACGCTTTGCTGACCGCTTCCACGCCAGTCTCAGCCGCGAGCTGGAAGCGCAGTAATGGCGATGGGCCCTGCCCCCACGCGCCGCGGCCGCCGGGGCCGGACCCCGATGGCGGATATCAACGTCACGCCGCTGGTCGATGTGATGCTGGTGCTGCTGATCATCTTCATGGTCACCGCCCCGCTGCTCAGCGCCGGGGTGCCGGTTGACCTTCCCGACAGCAATGCCAAGCCGCTCAACCAGAACCCCAGCGAGATCAGCCTGTCAATCACGCCCGACGGTGTGATCTATCTGGGCGAAACCGCACTGGCTCCGGGCAGTCTGGCGCAGACCTTGGCGCTGATTCCGCCGGGGCCGGACGGCAAGCCGCCGCAGGTTACGCTGCGGGCCGATCGTAGTCTGGAATATGGCACGGTGATGGGCGTGATGGGCGAGCTTAACCGCGCCAGGTTCAGTGCGATTGCGCTGGTCACCAGCGGTTCAGTTCCCAGCCCATAGCCTGACTTGATGAACGCCCCCGCACTCACCCGCGAAGAAGGACTGGGACTGGCGCTGGCCGCGCTGGGCCATGCCGCGCTGATCTGGGTGCTGGTCACTGCCAAGCCGCCCGAACCGCTGCCCTCGGTCGAGCGGGTCAGCGTGACTTTGAGCGAAGAGGCGGGCGCCGTCTCCACTTCGCCCAACCCGCAGAGCGATCCACGGGCCGACAAGGGCCCGGAACTGGGCGAACCTGCGCCTGAACAGAATTCCGCAGTGGCCGCCAAGCCCGAATCCGCACAGCAGCCCAAAGCGGCCACGCCGCCACCGCGCCCGGCTCCTGCAGCCAAAGCTGCGCCAAAACCTGCGACCAAATGGCCGTTCGCGCCGCCGCAACAAGCGCAGAAATCGCCCTCTAAAACTCCGCCGACCAAACCGGGCGCCTCCACCTTTGACAAGGCGTTCGGCCCCGGCATTGCGGGCGGCAATCCCAAAGGCAAGGACAAGGCCCCTGCGGCGGCGGTGGCATCACCGCAGCAGGTTGCATCGTGGACTTCGCTGATTGGGAGCAAAGTTCGCAGCCCGTGGAATGCCTGTCCGGTAAGTGGGCTGGATGTCGGTAATCTGAAAGCCGTGGTGCGGTTCTCGCTCGATAAAAGCGGGCGCATACTGGCGATTGAAGAGCCGCTAATCACCGGCGTGACCGATACCAATCGCGCGCAAGTCCGCCCGTTCCGGGACTGCGCGGTGCGGGCGATCAAACTGGCGGCGCCGTTCAGCGGACTTCCGCCAGAGTTTTACGATTCGTGGAAGCAGCGTAAGCTGAACTTCACCAAGCAATAGGAACCTGCCCCCGTGAAGAAGATCATTCCCTTCGTGTTGGCCCTGACGCTCCCGGCATCTGTGCTGGTGGCGCAAACGGCGACCCCGGTCCCGACTTCGACAGCGCCCCCGGCCGAGGTCGAGGAAGACGTGGTAGGCAGCCTGAGCGCCAACGACGCCAAAATCGCAATCCCGGCCTTTGCCACCAATGCCGATGTGCCGACCCAAACCAGCGCAGGCTCCACCTCAACGCTGGGTTTTTCAGTCGCCACTGTGATTTTCGGCAACCTGCGCAGTAATGGTTTGTTCAAGCCAACTGGGCCAAGCAGCCTGCCGCGCCCGGCGCTGGCTCAGGTGCAGGCGCCTGATTACGGCGGCTGGCGTGGGCGCGGTACCGATATGCTGGTGCAGGGCTATGTCCGGGCTGAGGCGAACGGCAATATCACCGTCGGCTGCTATCTTTATGATGTCGGGCTGGGCGAGCAAGTGGCCAAGGCCGGCTGGACCGTACCGCCCGGCGAATGGCGCCGCGCCGCGCACAAATGCGCCGATATGGTCTATTCGCGGCTGAGCGGCGAAAATCCGTTCTTTGACAGCCGGATCGCCTATATCGCTGAAACTGGACCAAAAAACCGCCGGATGAAGCGGCTGGCGATTATGGATTCGGATGGCGCCAATCACCGCTATCTGACCACCGGGCAAACGACCGCGCTGACCCCGCGCTATTCACCTGATTACAAGTCGATCTTGTACCTCAGCTATTACAACGGTCAGCCGCGGATCTATATTTATGATCTGGCGGCCGACAAGCAGCGGCTGCTGCTGCAGGCCAGCAATCCGCTGTTCGCGCCGCGCTGGTCGCCCGATGGCCGCTGGATCCTCTATTCGATGGCGACCGGCGGCAATACCGATATCTACAAGATGCCGGTCGCGGGCGGGGCTTCGGTCAAGCTGACTGATGCGCCAGGGATCGACATTGGCGGATCGTTCTCACCCGATGGCAAGCGGATCGTGTTCGAAAGCGACCGGTCGGGCACCCAGCAGGTCTATGTCATGAACCTCGATGGCAGCGGGCAAAAACGGATCAGCTTTTTCGGCGGACGCGCCGCGACACCAGAGTGGAGCCCGCGCGGCGATCAGATTGCATTCACGCATATGGGCGGCAATTTCCGGATCGCGGTGATGGACCCGGCCGGCGGAAATTTGCGCTATCTCACCGATAGTTGGCAGGATGAAGCGCCAACCTGGGCCCCCAATGGCCGCTTGATCCAGTTCTTTCGGACCACTCGGGGCAGCGGCAAGGCCGGAGTCTGGCAGGTCGACCTGACCGGTAAGAACGAACGCAAGCTGGAAACCCCCGGCGATGGCAGCGATCCCGCTTGGGGACCGTTGAGGCCATAGAATGCGGCCCCGGTCCGTATTGACTCTTGGGGGCAAGCGATGAAGCTAAAGACAAAGGAGATTCCGATGAACAAGCGCCTCACCCTGACACTGGTTCTGGCCAGCGGTCTGGTCCTGTCGGCCTGCTCAAAAAAGGCGCCACAGATCCTTCCGCCTGATCCGGGCGGCAGCGCCATTAGCCAGACCGGCGATGGCACCGGCACCGCCGTGGTACCGGGCAGCCAGGCTGATTTCACAGCGCAGATGATGGGGCAGGACACGATCCTGTTCGATACCGATCGCTATAACATTGACGCCACTGACCAAACTGCGCTGGCCGCGCAGGCGCAATGGCTGGCACGGTATCCGGCTAAACGGATCACCATCGAAGGTCACGCCGATGAACGCGGCACCCGCGAATACAATCTGGCGCTGGGTGAACGGCGAGCCAACGCCGCCAAAAATTACCTGGTCAGCCTTGGGGTTGATCCGGGCCGGGTCTCCACCGTCAGCCATGGCAAGGAAAAGCCGTTGGCGCTGGGATCGGACGAAGCCAGCTGGGCACAAAACCGCCGCGCGGTGACCGTAACGGTGGATTGATCGCGGAGCAGCGCTTGCTCAGTTTAAAATCGGTAGCAAGCGTCCGATTGAGGGCAGCTGCGTCATATCGGCGCTGAGCGGAACCTGCGCCCGGGCATCACGCGCCAGTTGCGCGCCGGCCTGTTGGCCCAGCAAGACGAAGCTGACCATTGCCAACACCGAAACAGCAATCGACAGGGCAAGTTGTTTGCTCATCAGGATCATCCTTTCTCCTAATATGACTAACAGCGGCGATTTGTTCAATACGGTACTTGGGGCAGGGGTGCTGCGCCCGACTGGAGCCTTGCAGAAGGGGCCTGCTTGCGCCTATCGCGGGCAACTATGAGCCGTGTGCGCAGATCTGATAACTGGGGTTTCCCCCGCTGGGGCGGCTATGGTGGTAGCCGTGAGGCTACCAATGTGCGGCTGTGCGACCGGCATGGCTGCACCGCTGCGGGTACTTGCCCCGCACCCAAAAGCCCGAACAACCCGGATCGCTGGATGTTCTGCGTCGTCCATGCGGCGGAATACAATAACGGCTGGGACTATTTCGCCGGACTAGACGCCGAAGAAACCGCCGCACGCGAAGCCGAAGAGCGTCAGACTCATGAGGGATTTCAGGAAAGCGCCCACTATGGCTGGGCCGCATCGGGCGATGGCACCCGCAGCCGCGACGAACTGCGGGCGCTCGATTTGCTCGACTTGACCCCCGACGCTGATTTTGACGCGATCAAAAAGAGCTACCGGTCCAAGGCCAAGCTGGTCCACCCCGATGTCCGCCCCGGCGACGACGACGCCGCCAAAGCTTTTCAGGCGTTGCAGCTGGCTTACGAAGTGCTGCGCGCGTCAGAAGATCGGCGCGAGTGGAAAGGCTGATCGGCCGCCTGCCGCGTTAGCTGCGCGGTTTAAACTTCTTGATCGTGCCTGAAAAGGCCATCACCGGGCGGCCCCCATCATCGATAATCCCGCGCACGAAAGCCACAGATAACCCCTGCCGCACCACTTCGCCGCGCGCGGTCAGCAGCTTTGCGGATTCGGCCGCGCCTACGAATTCGCAATTCATCGTCATGGTCACCCCGTGGACAGAGGTTTCCATCCCGCCTGCGATCATAAACAACGCGAAATCGGCAAAGGTCATCAGCGCCCCGCCGTGGATATTGCCGCCGCCGTTGCGGTTCTTGTCCTCAGGCAGGAACGCACAAAGCACGCCGCTCGCTTCGGGCTGGCAATAGAACGGGCCGGTGTGTTCTTCGAAATGATCGACCGGTTCCCAGTGGTACCAGCCGGCCCAGCGGCCCTGTTCAACTTTGGCAAGGCCATGGCGCTTGGGCTCGTCCAGCTTGTCATGCGGTTCGTTGGTCATGCCCCGTCCCAAGCAGAAAGCAGGGGGCGGGGCAAGACTGTCAGACCTGCGCCAACGCCTGTTCAAAGTCGGCGATCAGATCGTCGGCGTCTTCAATCCCGATTGAAATCCGCACCAGATTGTCGGTGATCCCCAGCATCGCCTTGCGTTCGTCAGGAACTGACAGGTGGGTCATCGCCGCGGGCAAGCTGGCCAGGGTTTCGGTTCCGCCCAGGCTGACTGCCAGTTTGGCGATCTTGAGATTGTCGAGGAACCGGAACGCTTCGGCTTCGCCGCCCTTGATATAGAGCGAAAAGGTGCTGCCAGCGCCGCTGCAGTGGCGGTTGAAAATATCCTGCTGGCGTGGATCGCTGATATCGCCGAGATAGCCGAGCGCCTCGACTTTGGGATGATCTTTCAGATAGGCGCAGACTTTCGCGGCATTCTCGCCGGCGCGGCTCATCCGCAGCTCGACCGTTTCCAAGCTGCGCATCAGCATCCACGCGGTGTTGGGATCGGCGATCCCGCCCATGGTGTTGCGCAGCATCCGCACCGGATCAATCCAGCGTTTCGCGCCAGAGATTGAGCCTGCGACCAGATCGGAATGGCCGCCGACATATTTGGTCAGGCTATAGACCACCACATCGGCGCCCTGATCGATCGGTCGGGCCCAGAGCGGCCCCAAAAAGGTGTTGTCGATTGCGATCGGGCAGTCAGCCCCCAAGGCGGCATCACGGGCATCGCGCACTGCTTCGACATCGACCAGCGCATTGGTTGGGTTGGCTGGGCTTTCGAGGTAGATCATCGCCACTTTGCCGCCCTGCGCAGCGGCCTGCGCCTTGGCCTTGGCCAGCGCCGTGTCGAGCTCTTCGCGAGTCGCACCGGCGGGGAAATCCACATAAGTCACGCCAAACCGGCTGAGCGTTTTGGCGATGAAGCCCTCGCTGGCGGCATAGAGCGGACCGGAATGGACGATCACGTCACCGGCTGAACAAAACGTCAGGAACAGCACGCAGATCGCGGTCATCCCACTCGAAAAGACCAACGCTTCTTCTGCCCCGTCCCAGATCGCCAGCCGTCCTTCGAGGATCTGCTGGTTGGGTCCGTTAAAGCGCGAATATACGAGGCCATCGGTACCGCCGGGAATCTTGCCGGTAATCCCGCCGAAAAAGCGCTTGCCCTCGGCCGCGCTGGGAAAGGCGAAGGTGCTGGTCAGAAAGATCGGCGCTTTCAGGCTGCCTTCGGACAACACTGGATCATAACCGTGACCCATCATCAGCGTGGCCGGGGACAGTTCCCGATTGCCGATCCGGGTGATGCTCGCCTTGGGCTTGCGCGTCGGGGTATCTGCCATGATCGGCATCCTTCCATGGGTCATACTCCCAGGAAGGCGGGAGCCAATGGCGGCGGCGCGGCGCTGGCGCGCCTAACCTCCTCAGGCGCGCATCTCCACCCCAACCGGGATCAGTCGCTGCATAGCCAGTGGCCAAACTGATTTCAACTGCAACCGGATCAGAACAACCGAGATATCGTCCAGACCACACCGACCATCAGGAACACCCCGGCCAGATCGAGCATGAACCCGGCCTTCAGCACGCGCGGCATGGAAATGTGACCGGTTGACCAGGCCAGTGCGTTGGGCCCGGTGCCAGCGGGGAGCATAAAACCCCAACTGGCCGCCAGCGCAGCGGGCAGCGCCAGCAGGATCGGGTCGGCGCCCAGGGCCAGCACCAGCGCGCCGACCACCGGCATGATCCCGCTGGCCGCCGCAATGTTGCTGGCAAATTCCGTCACCATGATCACAAACGCCACCAGCACCAACGCCACAATCGGCAGCGGCACCGCGCGCAGCGGCAGCAGCATCTGGCCCAGCCAGGTTGCCAGCCCGCTTTCAGCCATCCCCATGGCGAGCGCCAGTCCTCCGCCAAACATCAGGATCACCGCCCACGGCGCGCGGTTGGCTTCGTCCCAATTGAGCAAGGGGCGGCCGGTGCCATCGGGCAAGAAGAACAGGCACAACCCGGCAATCGCCGCGACCGTGCCATCGTCCAGCCCGCCCGCCGGAAACAGCGGCTTGAGCAGCGGCATCGACACCCAGGCCAGCACGGTCAGCACAAACACCGGGGCCAGCCGCTTTTCAGGAGTGGTCCAGCCGCTCGGCAAATGGATCGCGGCGCGCGCCGCAGCGGGATCAAAGTTGTCCAGATCGATCCGCTGAACCTTGGCGATGATGAAAGCGGCCAGTGGGACGCCGAGCAGCACGACCGGTACCCCGTATGCGCTCCATTCAAGGAATGTGATTTCCACTCCCAGGCTCTTGTTGAGCAGGGCGACGGCGATCGCATTGGTCGGCGTGCCGAC
>JAYURW010000034.1:0-59417 GCA_043756025.1 Novosphingobium sp.
TCGATCCTCACCCAGATCATCATGGACGAGGAAGCCGGCGGCGAGCAGATGCTGCCCACCAGCTTCCTGCGCCAGCTGATCGCGATGTACGGCAATTCGATGCAGTCGCTGTTGCCGGGCTATCTCGAGGCCTCGATGGAGCATTTCCGCGAGAACCAGTCGAAGCTGCGCAAGGCGATCGAGGAATCGATCGGCACCAACCCGCTCGCCCAGCTTGCCCAGCGCAACATGGAAATGTTCAAGGCCGCCGCGACCGCGCTCGTCCCCGGCACCAAACCCGGGTCGGCGAAGGACGGTGGCGCCGAGATCGCCGCGCTCCGCGCCCAGATGGCCGAAATGCAGAAGAAGCTCGACGCGCTGGGGAAGTAAGTTCCGGGTTTGAAACTTGCGGCGCACCCGGCTAACCGCGCCTGCATGAGCCAGCCCAACATCCGCCACGCCCTGAGCGTCAAGCGCGCCGACGATTTCGCCCAGTGGTACCAGGAGGTGATCTCCGAGGCCGACATGGCCGAGGAATCGGGGGTGCGCGGGTGCATGGTGATCAAGCCGTGGGGCTATGGCATCTGGGAACGGATGCAGAAGCTGCTCGATGCCGAGATCAAGGCAACCGGTGCGGACAACTGCTATTTCCCGCTGTTCATCCCGCTGTCGTTCTTCGCCAAGGAAGCCGAACACGTCGAGGGGTTCGCCAAGGAAATGGCGGTCGTTACCCACCATCGCCTGATCGCTGACGGGAAGGGCGGGCTCATGCCCGATCCCGAAGCCAAGCTGGAAGAACCGTTGGTGGTCCGTCCGACTTCGGAGACGGTGATCGGTGCGGCGATGGCGCGCTGGGTGCAATCGTGGCGCGATCTGCCGCTGCTGACCAACCAATGGGCCAACGTGGTCCGCTGGGAAATGCGCACCCGGATGTTTCTGCGGACCAGCGAGTTCCTCTGGCAAGAAGGCCACACCGCCCATGCTGACAAGGCTGGCGCAATGGAAGAAACGCTGCGCGCGCTCGAAATGTACCGCGCCCATGCCGAAGAAGACCTCGCCATGCCGGTGTTTGCGGGCGAAAAGCCAGAGCACGAGCGTTTTCCCGGTGCCGCCGCGACATACAGCATCGAGGCGATGATGCAGGACGGCAAAGCGCTGCAGGCCGGGACCAGCCATTACCTCGGCACCGGGTTCGCCGAAGCCGCAGGGATCCGTTTTCAGGACAAGGATGGGCAGCAGACGCTGTGCCACACTACCAGCTGGGGCGTATCGACCCGGCTGATCGGCGCGGTGATCATGACGCACGGCGATGATGATGGCCTGCGGGTGCCGCCTGCGATCGCGCCGCACCAGATCGTGATCCTGCCAATGCTGCGCGAGGATGACGGTGACGAGGCGCTGCTGGCCTATTGCGAAGATTTGCGCAAAGCCCTGGCTGCGCAGACCGCGCTGGGCGAACCGATCCGCGTGCTGCTTGATAAGCGGGCCGGCAAAGCCACGCAAAAACGCTGGGGCTGGGTTAAAAAGGGTGTGCCGCTGATCCTCGAAATTGGCGGACGCGATGCTGCTGGCGGACAGGTTTCGGTGGTTCGCCGCGACCGGCTGTACCGCGAGGATGGCAAAGTCAATTTCATCGGACAGGGCAGGGATGAATTCCTCGCCGCAGCCGCGACTGAACTCGAAGCCGTGCAGCGCAGCCTCCATGATGAAGCCACAGCGCGGCGCGACGCCAACCTTCATACCGGCGTCACGGATCTGGCCGGGCTCGAAGCGTTTTTTACCGAGAACAACCGCTACCCCGGCTGGATCGAACTCAGTTGGTCGCGGCCCACCGGCGCGGCGCTGGAAGCCGTGGTGGCCAAACTCAAGGCCTTGAAACTGACTGTCCGCAACACCCCAATAGGCGGCGCGCCCGTATCAGGCACCTGCCCGTTCACCGGCGAACCTGCGGTCGAGCGGATTTACGTGGCGCGGGCATATTAACTTGGCCAAGCCGCCCAAACCGCAGCCCGGCCTCCCCACCCGCAAGCAGATCCTCGAATTTATCGCCAACGCCGATGAACCCGCCGGCAAGCGCGAGATTGCGCGGGGCTTTGGGCTTAAAGGGCAGGAAAAGATCCAGCTCAAGGCGCTGCTAAAAGACATGGCCGACGAAGGCCTGATCGACGGCAACCGCAGTGCCTTCCACCGGATGGGCGGGGTCGCCAAAGTCACCGTTCTGCGGGTGATCGAGATTGAGGATGGCGAGGCGATTGCCATTCCGGACAGCTGGCAGCCCGATGATGCCACGCCGCCCCCGCGGCTGCGGCTGCGCGAAAAAGGCTCTGGCCGGTCGGCGCTGCGCAGCGGTGACCGGGTGCTGGCCCGGACCGAGGAGACCGGCTCTGGCTGGATCGCCCATCCGATGAAAAAGCTGCCAACCGCGACCGATCAGGTCATGGGAATCGTCGAAATCGACAAGAGCGGTAAGGGCTGGCTCGCCCCGGTTGACAAACGCGTGCGCAATTCCAGTCCGATCGCCGATTTAGGCGGGGCCGAAGCCGGGCAACTGGTGCTGGCTGAACCAACCGGGCGTTCGCCGCGGGCAGGGCTCAAAGTCACCACCGTGCTGGGAGATCCGCTGGCGCCCAAGGCGTTCAGCCTGATCGCCATCCACAAATACGGGATCCCCTTCGCGTTCACTTCCGAAACACTGGACGAAGGCGCACTGGCCGCCAAGTTACCGCTGAGCGCCGACAAGCGCGAAGACTTGCGCCATTTACCGATCGTCGCGATTGACCCCAGCGATGCGCGCGATCACGATGACGCGATCTGGGCCGAACCCGACGGGCAGGGCGGCTTTCGCGCGCTGGTCGCGATTGCGGATGTCAGCTTTTACGTCCGCCCCGGCAGCGCGCTCGACCGCGAGGCGAGGAAGCGCGCCAATTCGGTCTATTTCCCAGACCGGGTTGTGCCGATGCTGCCCGAAGTGCTGAGCGCAGACGTCTGTTCCCTGCGCGCAGGGGAAGACCGCGCGGCGATGGCTTGCCACCTCGAAATCGCTGCCAATGGCCAAGTGACGTCATGGCGCTTCACCCGGGCTTTGGTGCGAATTCATGAGGTTATCGCCTATGAAGAGGCGCAGCGGCGGACCGATGAAGGTGAATCCGGTGAGAATCTCCAGAACCTCTGGGCCTGCTGGCGCGCCCTGGAACAGGCGCGCAATGATCGTGATCCGTTGGCGCTGGAACTGCCCGAACGCCGAGTGGTGCTGAACGAGCACGGTAAGATCACCGAAATCGCACTGCGCGAACGGCTCGACGCGCACCGGGTGGTCGAGGATTTCATGATTTCGGCCAATGTCGCAGCGGCCAAGGCGCTCGAATCAAAAGTCTCTCCCGTGGTCTACCGGATCCACGAGCCGCCAAGCCGGGAAAAGCTGGTCGCGCTGAAGGACTATCTGGCGACGTTCGACAAAAAGCTCACATTGGGCCAGGTCATTACCCCCAGTCTGTTCAACCGAATGCTCAAAGATGTCTCTGATGAGTCTGAAAAGGCGCTGATAATGGAGGCGGTTCTGCGCAGCCAGACGCAGGCTTATTACGGCCCGCGCAACGCCGGGCACTTTGGGCTGTCGCTGGGCTCTTACGCCCATTTTACCTCGCCAATCCGGCGCTATGCCGATCTTTTGGTCCACCGCGCGCTGGTCGATGCGTTCAAGCTGGAACAGCCTGCGCCAAAGGGGGATATCCCCGCGCACTCCGGCCTGTCCGATCGCGACCGCGATGATCTGTCCAAGGTAAGCGAAGCAATCAGCGATGCCGAACGCCGCGCCATGATGGCAGAGCGCGAAACGACCGACCGTTATGTCGCGGCCTGGCTTTCTGCCCGGGTCGGCGAAGTGTTTGAATGCCGGGTGACCGGGGTCCAGCGGTTCGGCCTGTTCGCCACGATCATCGGCCTTGGCGGAGACGGACTGGTGCCGATTTCAGTACTGGGCGACGAGCGGTTTTTCCACGATGAAAAAGCGCAGGTTTTGGAAGGGGAACGCACCGGAACCAAGTTTGGGCTCGGCCTGATCTTGCGGCTAAAACTGGCAGAGGCCAATCCGCTGACTGGTGCGCTGAAGTTTGAACCGGAAAACAGCGAGGGCCGGATCGAACCACGCGGCCGGCCACTACCGCTGAAGCACAAGGGCAACCATCTCGCCGGAAAGCGCGGAAGGCCGGGGAATATCCGCCATCAAGGTCGGCGCAGTTAGCTCAGCCGGTCGAATTCGGCATCGCTCATCGCGCCTGGAATGATGTAAATCGGGCAGGATAGCTGGCCCGAAATTGCCGAGAAATGCGAGACCAATGGCCCAGGTCCGCCGCTCGCCGCCGCGCCCAGCACCAGCGCCGAAATCTCAGGATGCTCGGCCAGATAGTCGCGGATCACGCTGACCCCGTCGCCCTGGCGGACCGCAATCGCCGGGCTTTGCCCGCTCTCATTGAGCAGGCTGCCGGCGGCGGACATCACCAGCTGTTCGGCCCGGGCCCGGGCTTCGGCTTCGATCGTCGCCTGTATGCTGCTGAATGCCACAAATTGCTGGCGCGGAACGAGTGCCAGCAGGTGCACTTGACCGCCCGTGCGGGCGGCGCGGCGCGCAGCAAACCGCAGCGCGGTGGCGGCCTCATCGGTTTCGTCCATGATCACCAGATAAACGCGCATTGTCAGGCCCCCATTTGGGCGATATCCGATACAATCGTATTCTGCGCAAGCATCTTGCCGTTTGGGCGATTTCTGGCCAGAGACGAGGCGAAACCAGCTCCCCAGCGAGGACCAAGGCAAACCATGCCAATCGAAATCAAGATGCCCGCACTTTCACCAACGATGGAAGAAGGTACTCTGGCCAAATGGCTGGTCAAAGCTGGCGATACCGTCAAGTCTGGCGACATCATGGCCGAGATCGAGACCGACAAGGCGACGATGGAATTCGAAGCCGTCGATGAAGGCGTAATTCTCGCGATTGCAGTGCCCGAAGGGTCCGAAGGGGTCAAAGTTGGCACCGTCATCGCCACGCTGGCGGGCGAAGACGAGGATGCGAGCGTGGCGCCAGTGGCGAAAACGGCCCCGGTTGCCGCTGCAACGCCCGCTCCAGCTGAGCCCGTTGCGGCCCCTGCCGTTGCTGCTGTGATCGCGCTTATGCCCCAACCCGCGCCCATAACGGGCGACCGGATCATCGCATCGCCGCTGGCCAAACGAATTGCCGCGCAGACCGGCGTCGATCTGAAAGGCATCACGGGATCGGGCCCGAACGGGCGGATCGTGAAAGCCGATGTTGAGGGGGCAAGGCCCGATGCTGCGCCGGTTGCCACTTCGGCGCCATCGGCCGCCGCGCCAGCCACGACGCCCGACTTCGGCATTCCGTTTGAGGCTGAAAAACTCGGCAATGTCCGCAAAGTGATCGCCCGCCGCCTGACCGAAGCCAAGCAGACCATTCCGCATATCTACCTGACAGTGGATATTCGTATCGACGCGCTGCTCAAACTGCGCGGTGAATTGAACAAGGCGCTGGAAGCAGACGGGGTAAAGCTCTCGGTCAATGATCTGTTGATCAAGGCACTGGCCAAGGCGCTGATCCGCGTACCCAAGTGCAATGTCAGCTTTGCCGGGGACGAGTTGCGCAACTATGCCCGCGCCGACATTTCGGTTGCAGTGGCCGCACCATCGGGCCTGATCACGCCGATTATCGTCGATGCCGCAACCAAAGGCGTTGCGCAGATCAGCACCGAAATGAAAGTGCTGGCCGATAAGGCCAAGGCCGGGAAGCTGATGCCGCACGAATACCAGGGCGGCACCGCCAGCCTCTCCAACCTGGGGATGTTCGGGATCAAACAGTTCGACGCCGTAATCAACCCGCCGCAAGCCATGATCATGGCGGTCGGCGCAGGCGAAGCGCGGCCTTATATCGTCGACGGCGCGCTCTCGGTCGCCAGCGTGATGTGCGCCACCGGCAGCTTCGATCACCGCGCGATCGACGGCGCCGACGGGGCGCAACTGATGCAGGCATTCAAGGACTTGATCGAAAGCCCGCTGGGACTGGTGGCTTAAGTGCCTGCAGAAACCAGATGGGCAACGAAGACCGCACAATCGGTCACGATTGGACTCATCATCCTTCAGCTTGGTGGCTGCGCAATAGATTTATCCACACGCCAAATCGGCCTGATGTCTGTATTTTGTATGGTGACTGCGCCTGACATACCCTTGGTTGAATGGACCCTGTCCCTAATTTGGTTGGCATTGAGTCTGAGTTGGCTTGTCGGAGCAATTGCTTTGCAGCATCCTTTCTTGAGGCCTTTTCATTGGCTCATGGTTGCAATGATCCCTTTCGCGTTTGCGGGTCAGGTCACACTGGTTGAGCTCGAAGTCCTGCATTGTGACGGACCGTAAGGAGCCTACATGTCAACTCAATTCGACCTTATCGTCCTCGGTTCCGGTCCTGGCGGCTACGTCGGCGCAATCCGCGCGGCGCAGCTGGGGCTGAAAGTCGCGATTGTTGAGCGCGAGAATTTGGGCGGGATTTGCCTCAACTGGGGCTGCATTCCGACCAAGGCGCTGCTGCGCTCGGCTGAGGTGTTTCACCAGATGAAGCATGCCAAGGACTATGGCCTCGTTGCCGAAGGGATTAGCGCCGATCTGAACGCGGTCGTTGCGCGCAGCCGCGGCGTGGCCAAGCAGCTCAATCAGGGCGTCACGCATCTGATGAAGAAGAACAAGATCACGGTGTTCATGGGCGAGGGGCGGCTGACGGCCCTCGGCAAACTCGAAGTGAAGACGGAGAAGGGCACCGAAGCGCTTTCCGCCAAACACATCATCATCGCCACCGGCGCCCGCGCGCGCGATCTGCCGTTTGCCAAGGCTGACGGCAACCGGGTGTGGACCTATCGCCACGCCATGACGCCCAAGGAATTGCCGAGCAAACTGCTGGTGATCGGATCGGGCGCAATCGGGATTGAATTCGCCAGCTTCTACAATGACATGGGCAGCGAAGTTACGGTCGTTGAGATGATGGACCGGATCGTCCCGGTCGAAGACGCCGACGTTTCGGCCTTCCTCGAAAAAGCGCTCAAGAAGCAGGGCATGACGATCCTGACCGGGGCTGGGGTCGAGAAGATCGACGTTTCGGCATCGGGGATCAAGGCGGCGATCAAGGGCAAGGACGGGAAGGTCACAACCAGCGACTTCAGCCATGTGATCGTCGCGGTGGGGATTATGCCAAACACTGAGAACATTGGCCTCGAAACGCTTGGAATTAAAGCCGAACGTGGAATCATCGCGATTGATGGGCTGGGCCGCACCAATGTGCCCGGCGTCTGGGCCATCGGCGATGTCACCCCGGGGCCGTGGCTCGCTCACAAGGCCAGTCATGAGGGCGTAATCGCCGCCGAAGCGATTGCGCAGGCATTGGGCAACACGGATGTTCATCCCCACGCCATGGACAAGGCCAACATCCCCGGCTGCACCTATTGCCACCCGCAGATCGCCAGCGTCGGGCTAACCGAGGCCAAAGCCAAGGAGGCTGGTTACACGGTCAAAGCCGGGACCTTCCCGTTCATCGGCAACGGCAAAGCCATCGCGCTGGGCGAGGCTGAAGGGTTCATCAAGACGGTGTTTGACGCCAAAACCGGCGAATTGCTCGGCGCACACATGATCGGCGCGGAAGTGACCGAGCTGATCCAAGGCTATGTGGTCGGCAAAACGCTCGAAACCACCGAAGCCGAACTGATGGCCACGGTTTTCCCGCACCCGACGCTATCAGAAATGATGCACGAAAGCGTTCTGGCCGCTTACGGCCGCGCAATCCACATCTAGAGCAGCGCGGCCTCTCGGACCAAGTGTTCGAACACCGCGATGTGCAGCGGCGAGGTAAATTCACAGCCAACCCCCGCGCCGGTGTTCCAACGGATTTTCGCGCTGAGCAATTGCATCCCCGGTATCCGGATCGACAGCAGTTTGACCGGATCGGGATGGGCCAGGCCCGAGATCCGGAAACCACTGGCCGACAGGTCTTCCAGCAAGATCTGTTGCCAGGCTCTGGTCCCTTGCCGCACTTCACACCGCAGGCAGATTTGGGCCCGATCACTCTCGCGTGATTGTTCGGTTTCAGCGCAGGAATCGGGGGTTTTGGGAGGCGGCATCATGGCTTTGGGGATAGCGGCGCGGACCTTACCAAAAGGTAACCGCTACCAGCCAATGATCGCAGTTGGGAAAGCGAAGGTTAACCATCGCCCGTTACCCCAAATGCCCGTTTAGGCCAGCAACCGTGCGCCACTGGCGTTCAAAAAAGCCCGCCTGTTCAACGGAATTAACCTCAGGTTAGCCATGTTTGGTCAACCTGTCAGGCGGCTGGCGGGGGCGCAGACCGCCCCCGCCAGCCACTCCTATTGTGTAACTTTTTCGATGCAGTCGAGCCAGCCGATGAAGGCCTGACGTCCGGCATCGGTATCCAGCGGGATCGCGACTTGGGTTGTTTGCCCGTTTTCCTTCAGACGATAGGACAGCCGAAAAACGCGGTCTTTGCCCGGACGGCTGATAGTCGCGGCAATCGTGGCTTCGTCTGGCTTGAATGCAAACAACCGGTAGCCTTCGGTATCCGATTCCAGCTTGCTCATCAGCGAACCGGTGTTCGGTGTTGTACCGTCGACAAAATAGGCCTCAAACGGGCTCGTACGCTTGGCCTTGCCCGGACCGGTCACGCCCATTTTGAGCGCGAAGATCACATTCTTGTCGAACTTCAGCAGGCTCATAGAGCCTTCGACGGTTGCCTCACCATTGGCGAAATTGGCGGGATCAGACAGACTATGGCCAAATGTGAACTGACAGCCGACCGACTTGCCATCCTCCATCATTGGCGATGAGGAAAGTTCGGTCGGGGCAGCGCTGACCGGGCTGGCGAGGGCCATGCCGAGGACGAGCGTGGGCAAAACTAAACTGGTGAAAGGACGCATGGACTTCTCCGGGTATGTTAGCGCGAGCTGGCAACACTTCTAACCCGTGACCCGCAAATGACAATCAGCGGGATTTGGTTCCGCGGCCAAACGGCGCAATTTGGCTGGGCGGCGCGCCACTTCGATTTTTGCGCGCATCGGCTGGTGACAAATCTCAATTGCAACGCTAGTCGCACTTTCGCCTCGATGGTGAGGACAGGTGGCCGAGTGGTTTAAGGCAGCGGTCTTGAAAACCGCCGTGGGTGTAAGCTCACCGTGGGTTCGAATCCCACCCTGTCCGCCACCCGGCGCGTTTCGGCGCGAGGCTATTTCCCGAATCGAGCGCGCTGTGCCATGGTTTAACCATGAAATTGCTGCACAAGATCCGGATCGCCTCGCCGCTTGGCTTGGCCATGGCGCTGCTTTCTGCGCCGCCCAGCGCGGTTACCGCGCAAAGTTCGGGCCCGGTGGTGCAACCGTCCTCTGGCGCCAGCGATCCCGCCAGTGGCTTTGCCGGGTATCTGCAATACGTTGGCGCAAAAGCGCGCGGGCAGGGGGTCAGCCAGTCCGCTATTGACGCGATTACTGCGGGATTGACCTACAACACCAAAGTCGTCGCGCTCGACCGGGCTCAGCCCGGCTCAACCCCGGGATCGCCGCCCGCCTTCTGGGCCTATTACACCCGCCACATCGGCGCAGCGCGAATTGAGGGGGGGCGGACAATGCTGGCCCAGAATCGTGACCTCGCGATGCAGATTGAGGCGCAATACGGCGTGCCGCGCCAGATGCTGGTGGCGATCTGGGGCAAAGAGAGTTTTTACGGCAAAGTGAAAGGCGATTTTGATCTCGCCCGCAGCCTCGCCACGCTGGCTTATGAAGGCCGCCGCCGCGCGCTGTTTGAAGGCGAGCTGATCGCGCTGATGAAAATGGCTGATCGCGGGGTGCCGCGCGGCCGAATGCTGGGCAGCTGGGCCGGAGCGTTCGGTAATCCGCAGTTTCTGCCGTCCGTATATCTGCGGCTGGCCCGCGATGGTGACGGAGACGGCGATGCCGATATCTGGAACAGCCGGGCCGATACGCTGGCCTCGGTCGCGAACTATTTCAAGGATGCTGGCTGGCGAATGGGCGAACCGTGGGGTGTGCGGGTTTCAGTGCCGCAGGGGTTTGACCGGACGCAGCTGACCAACCGGCTGGAATCGCCCAGCTGCCCGCGCGTCCATGATCGCCATTCGGTTTGGAAAACGGTTGGCGAATGGCGCGCTTTGGGCGTGGCGCCGCGCGCGCCGATCGCAGATTCAACCATGGCCGTGCTGTTCGAACCCGATGGCGCGGAAAATGGTTCCTTCCTGTTAACCGGGAATTATCGGGTGATCCTCCATTATAACTGCTCGAATTACTACGCACTTTCCGTGGGGTTGCTTGCAGATGAGATTGCCCGTTGAGAAAAGCCTGCCACTTTTGGCGCTAACCTTGCTGGCCGCTTGCGGCGGCGGTGGGGCTGTTCCTGAAATGATTTCACAGGGCCCGGCTACTGGCCCGGCGGCTGACTATCCGATGGTGGTTGGCCCGGCGTTTTCCGTCGATGGCGTTACCTACACCCCGTCAGATGTGATGAATTACGATGCAGTTGGCTATGCCGGTGCCGCGCCGGACGGCGGGATGAGCGTCTCCGCTGCTCACCGCACTTTGCCTTTGCCCAGCTATGTCGAAGTGACGGCGCTCGATACAGGCCGGACCATTCTGGTTCGGGTCGAACGGCGCGGGCCGATGATCGGCCGCGAACTTATTGAGCTATCGCCTGGCGCCGCCATGCAGCTTGGGCTCAACGCTCAGCAACGCGGAGCTGTGCGGGTGCGGCGGGTCAATCCCATCGAGACTGACCGCGCCGCGCTGCGCAGTGGTCAGCCAGCAACGCTGCGGATGGATACGCCCAAATCGCTGTTGGCCGTGCTGCAACGCAAGCTCGACCTGCAGGACGGCGTTTCGCGCCCGGTCCCCGCTGTTGAACCTGAACCGCAAGCGGCGACTGGCGCCGGATTGCCGCCAAAACCGGAAGTCAAAGCTAAGCCCAAGCCCGCGCCTATGCCTAAGCCGGCCCCGCTGGTGACAGCGGCTCCCAAACCTGTGCCTGCGGCCGTTCCCAGCCCAGCAGCTGCGGCCAAGGGCAAATTCTTTGTTCAAGTCGGGGCATTCTCGAGCAAGGCTAATGCCGATAGCGCCGCTAAAAAGGCGGGCGGCGCCGCTGTGCCGTCGGGCAAGTTGTGGCGGGTCCGCAAAGGTCCGTTCGGCAGCGAAGCCGATGCCAACGCCGCCTTGGCGAAGGCCAAGTCCGCAGGCTATAGCGACGCACGAATCCAGCGAGCCGACTGACGATTTCCCGTCCTCGCCCGCGTTTGGTGAGGAGCTGGCTTGAAGTTTGTGCGTGTCTTGATGGTGCTGGCTCTGGCTCTGCCGGGGGCCGCTGGATCAATGACGCTGGTCCCAGATCCGCTGCCTGTTGGTGTTGCACCTGCGGCGCAGGCACCGATTGCGATGCTAGTGGATCTATCATCGGATCAGGTACTTTATGAGCGCAGGGGCGCAAAAGGTTTCCTCCCGGCCTCAATGACCAAGGCGATGACGGCACTGGTCGCGTTCGATCTGATCAAAGCGGGCAAATTGCGCGAAGACGAAGTAGTCACCATCCGCCCGGAAACCGCCGCCCGCTGGTCTGGGAAGGGCACCACACTCAACTTGCGCGGTGGGGAACAGGTTGCAGTCCGTGATCTATTGATGGGCACCACGGTGGTATCGGCCAACGATGCCTCGGTCGCGCTGGCCGAGGCGGCGCTGGGCAGCACCGATGCGTTCGTCGCGGCGATGAACACGCGGGCCAAAGCGCTGGGGATGAACAGCAGTCATTTTGGCACTCCCAGCGGCCTGCCTGACCGCGCCGTGACCGTTGTTACCGCCGCCGATCTGATCCTGTTGGCACGGGCGCTGGTAACCGAACATCCCGAGCTTTATCGCAGCTATATCGGCAAGCCTGCGATGCTCTGGCGCGGTGCCACGCTGACCAGCCACGATCCTTTCGTCGGGATCTTGCCCGGCGCAGACGGGATCAAGACCGGCCATACCTTTGAAGCCGGATTCAATTTTCTGGGTACGGCAGTGCGCGATGGGCGGCGTTTGGTTGTAGTGATCGGACAATCGCCGACCGAACCGGGCCGGGCGGCAGCAGCGCGAAGCCTGATCGAGTGGGGCTTTGCCGCGTTTGACAGCAAGCCATTCCTGACGCCCGATTGGATTGTCGGCGCGATCAAAGTGCAGGATGGCGACGCCCGCGAAGTGCCGGTGGCCGTGCCGCGCAGCTATTCAATTGCGATCCGCAGGGGCCTGCCAGCGCGGATAACTGCTTCGATTGTCTATGACGGCCCGGTCCGTGCGCCGATTGCCAAAGGGGTAGTAGTGGCGCAGCTCGTGGTTACCGGCATCGGCTTGCCCGATCATTCGATCCCACTGGTTGCCGCGAAAGCTGTCAGCAAGGCCGGACCAATCGACAGGCTGGTCAATGCCCTGCTAGGGCTGCTGCGATGACCCACGGGAAATTCATAGCCTTTGAAGGCGGCGAGGGGGCGGGCAAGAGCACTCAGGCCCGGTTGCTCGCCGATGCGCTGGGGAAGCGCGGGGTGGACTGCGTCGTCACCCGCGAGCCCGGCGGCACCCCCGGTGCCGAGGCGATCCGTGCCTTGCTGCTGGGAACAGCGGGCGAGGGCTGGAACCCGCGCGCCGAAGCGCTGCTGTTTGCCGCCGCGCGGTCCGATCATGTCGAGCGTTTGATCCAGCCCGCGCTGGCAGCCGGTAAATGGGTGATCTGTGACCGCTTTGTCGATTCGAGCCGGGCTTATCAAGGCGGCGGCGGCGGCTTGACTGATGCGCAAGTGCTGGACCTCCACCGGGTCGGCAGCCAGAGCTTGTTGCCGGACCTGACCTTGCTGGTCGAAGTCTCGCCAGATGTCGCCCGGCAAAGGGCCGCGGCACGTGATCTGGACGGGGCAGACCGGATCGGCGGGCGTGATGAGCGTTACCACGCCAAAGTCGCTATGGCTTTCGCTGAAATCGCAGCAGCAGAACCGGCACGGTTTGCGCGGATAAACGGCAACGGTCCCGCCGCGAGCGTCCAATCGGCGGTTCTTGCTGCCCTTAAGCCCCTGTTTGGTGCCCTGTGACCGGTCTTGTTGGCCATGATGCCGCCTGGCGCGAATGGCGCACCGCCATGGCCAGTCCGCGAATGCATCATGCCTGGATTCTTAGTGGCCTCGAGGGTCTGGGCAAGGGCCAGTTCGCCCGCGCCGCCGCCGCCGAACTGGTCACCGAGCCCGGCCTGCGTCAGCCGCCGGTGGAAATGCACCCAGACATTTTGATCCCGGAGCATCCCCCTGAAAACAAAGAAGAAGCCAAAAAGCGCGAGGATGGCGGGGAATACCGCCGTAAGCGCTCGATCCCGATCGACGAGATCCGCCAACTGACCCAGCGGCTCCACACCCGCCCGACCCTTGGCAGCCGCCGTGTGGTGATTATCGATCCAGCCGACGATCTGGAGCGCAGCGCGGCCAATGCCTTGCTCAAAGCGCTGGAAGAACCACCGGCGGGCACGTTTTTCCTGTTGGTCAGCCATCGTTCCGGGCGGTTGCTGCCAACGATCCGCTCGCGCTGCCGAATGCTCCGGTTTGCACCGCTCAATGGCGCTGAAATCGACGGAATTCTGCGCGAAACGGCCCCGCAAGCAGACAGCCCGGCCCGCGCGGCAGCCATCGCGGCGGCGGAAGGTTCACCCGGCGCAGCGCTCGATTTTGTTGAACAGAATCTCGGCAAGCTGCACCAGGTGATGGTGCGGCTGATCGCGGAAGGCGACGATCAATTCACTCTGCGCGGCGCCTTGGCCGACGAGATCGGGGCCCGCCCCACCCGCGAGCGCCAGCAGGCCGCCGTGGACCTTGCCCGCGCCGTTGTAGCCGCAGAACTTGGCCGAGGAGATATCGCCCATAATCAGCGAGTTATTGCGGCGCATGGTGAATTGGTCAGGCTTGCCGGGCAGATGCCGACATACAACTTCGATCCGGCGCTGGCCGGCTTGGAAATCGGAGCCTTGCTGGCCTCGCTCGCCGTGCCTAGAGAAGCGGCTTGATCCCCAAAACTGAAAGACTGTGCCCGGCCATGGCCGAACCCTATTATATCACCACCGCGATTTCCTATCCCAACGGACGCCCCCACATTGGCCACGCCTATGAGGCGATTGCTGCCGATGTTGTCGCGCGGTTTCAGCGGCAACTGGGCAAAGACGTGCGGTTCCAGACCGGGACCGACGAACACGGTCTCAAAATGGCCCAGAAGGCCCGCGAGCTCGGTCAAACCCCGGCGCAGCTGGCTGACGAAATGTCGCAGCATTTCATTGATATGTGCGATGGTCTGAATGTGTCTTATGATGTATTTCAGCGCACTACCGAACCGCGCCATCACTTGGCGAGCCAAGAGTTGTGGCGGCGGATGGAAGCGGCCGGGGACCTGTACCTCGACCGCTACGAAGGCTGGTATTCGATCCGCGACGAAGCCTATTACGACGAAAGCGAGCTGATCGCTGGGGAGGGGGGCGACAAGCTCTCACCACAAGGCACCCCGGTGGAATGGACTGTTGAAGAAAGCTGGTTTTTCCGGCTGTCCAAATATGCCGAGCCGCTGCTGAAACTCTTCGCCGAGCAACCCTATTTTCTCCAGCCAGACAGCCGCCGCAACGAAATCCTGCGGTTTGTCGAAGGCGGTCTGCGCGATCTGTCAGTCAGCCGGACCAGTTTCGACTGGGGCGTCAAGGTTCCCGGAAGCGAAGGCCACGTGATGTACGTCTGGGTCGATGCCTTGACCAACTACCTGACCGGACTGGGGTTTCCTGAAGAGGACGGCGATTTCGCGCGTTACTGGCCAGCCAGCCTGCACCTGATTGGCAAGGACATCACCCGGTTCCACACGGTTTATTGGCCGGCCTTTCTGATGAGCGCCAAGATCGCCTTGCCAAAACAGGTATTCAGCCATGGCTTCCTGCTCAACCGCGGGCTGAAGGAATCAAAGTCGCTCGGCAATGTCACCGATCCGATAGCTCTGGCCGACCAGTACGGCGTCGATGTGCTGCGGTACTTCCTGATGCGCGAAGTCGCCTTCGGACAGGATGGTAGCTATTCCCCCGAAGCGATTGTTTTACGGGCTAATGCGGAACTCGCCAATAGCTTTGGCAATCTGGCGCAGCGCTCGCTTTCGATGATCTTCAAGAATCTCGAAGGTCATTTGCGGTCCGATCTGGAAGCGAGCGAAGCCGATACCGCTCTCGAACAAACTGTCAGCGAAAGCATCGGGACATTGCGATCAACCTTTGAAAGCCTGTCGTTCAGCGATGGCATCGACGCCTGGATGCGCGCAGTTTTCGCGTGCAACCAGTACGTTGATGAACAGGCCCCGTGGGCGCTGCGCAAAACCGATCCGGAACGCATGGCGGCAGTGTTGATGACACTTTTTCGCTGTGTCCGGGACCTGGCTATCGCGATCAGGTCCGTCGTCCCGACTTCGGCCGACACGTTGCTCGATCAGCTGGGGATTGCGGCCGATGCGCGCGATTTCGCGGTGTTGGAGGATGGGGAATGGTTTGTGCGGCTCGTGGCCAGCGGCTTTACGGTTGCACAACCTGTTGGCGTTTTCCCCCGGCTCGAACTGCCTGCAGCAGAGCCGGTCTGATGCTGATCGATTCGCATTGTCATCTGGAATATAAAGGCCTGGTCGAGGATCAGGCCGGTGTGCTGGCGCGGGCGCGAGGGGCTGGGATAGGGGGCTTCCTCTCGATTTCGACCCGGCAGAGCGAGTGGGAACAGGTCATTGCGACAGCGGAGCGTGAGAGTGACGTCTGGGCCAGCGTCGGGATTCACCCGCACGAGGCCGATAGTCACGCCGATCTGGGTGAAGCGGTGCTGCTGGCGGCAGCGGCGCATCCCAAAGTGATTGCAATCGGCGAAACCGGGCTGGATTACTACTACGACCATTCCGAACGGGAGACGCAAAAGGCTCTGTTCCGGAGGCACATTTCGGTGGCAAGGCAGACCGGCCTGCCAATCATCATTCATACCCGCGATGCCGAAGCCGATACCGCCGCGATCCTGGCTGAAGAGATGGAGCAGGGGGCCTTTCCGGCCTTGATCCACTGCTTCACCGCCTCAGCCGATTTTGCCCGCAAAGTGCTCGATCTGGGCCTGACAATTTCACTGTCAGGGATCGTGACGTTCAAGAATGCCAAGGACTTGCAGGAGATAGCTACGCAGCTACCCGAAGATCGGATTCTGGTCGAAACCGATGCGCCGTTCCTTGCTCCGGTGCCGCATCGCGGACGGGTTTGCGAACCGGCGTTCACGGCTGATACCGCGCGATTTGTAGCCGGATTGCGCGGCCAAACGCCGGAGCAATTGGCCGAGATCACAACCCGTAATTTCTTCAAGCTGTTTGGAAAAGCCGCGTGAAAGTTCTCGTTCTGGGCTGCGGCACCAGCACCGGCGTGCCGCGGATCGGCAACGATTGGGGGCAATGCGATCCAGACGAGCCGCGCAACCGCCGCAGCCGGGTCTCGATTATAGTCGAAAACGCTGAAGGCAGCCGGTTACTGGTCGATACGTCGCCAGACCTCCGAAACCAATTCCTCGCCAACCAGATCGACCGGATCGACGCGGTTTTCTGGACTCACGATCATGCCGATCATGCCCACGGGGTCGATGATCTGCGGGTGCTGCGCTATGGCCGGGCCGGACCGATTCCAGCCTATGCCGATGAACAGACCGCGCGGCGGATGCGGCAGCGGTTTGGTTATGTTTTTTCAAATCAGGACGGCTATCCCAACATTCTGGCGCTCGAAACGCTAGACCGGATGCGGATGTGCGCAGGCATCGGGATAAAGCATTGCCCGATGCCGCATGGGTCGATGGATAGCACCGCGTTCCGGTTTGATGCTGACGGTAAATCAATTGGTTACGCGGTAGACTTCAACGCAATTACGCGCGGTATGATTGAATTGTTGACGGGCGTCGATGTGCTGGTGGTCGATTGCCTGCGCCGCGATCCGCATCCCACGCATTCACATCTGGCGATGTCGCTGGAACTGATCGCATCGGTTCGGGCGCGAACCGGGGTACTGACGCATCTCGACAAGTCGCTGGACTATCGGGCGTTATCAGCCGAAGTTCCGCCGCACGTTTTGGTTGGTTATGATGGTTTGGAGGTCACCGCATGATCGCAACGACAACCCCGATTTTCGTGGTGGCAGCATTGGGCAGCTTGGTGCTGTGTTTCCTGGCTTTTCGCAGCGATGCCGATGCCGCCGGTCACGGAACCAAGCAGAAACTGCAAATGGCAGCGATCTGGGCCGGCCTTATCGCCGGGCTCACGCTGCTCATTGGCCTGTTTCAGCCGTGAGGGGGGATTTCTCCTTCGGTTACCATTTAACATAATATATATTATCAATCTGAAATGGCCCAACCGATAACACACCCTCTCGAGCGCCTGCTCGCCATCATGGCCCGGCTGCGCGACCCGCAGCGCGGCTGCGAATGGGACTGCGCGCAAACTTTTGCGACCATCGCGCCGTACACCATCGAGGAAGCCTATGAGGTTGCTGATGCGATCGAGCGCGGCGACCTCTTGGCGCTAAAGGATGAGCTTGGTGATTTACTGCTCCAGGTCGTGTTCCATGCGCGGATCGCCGAAGAAGCCGGACACTTCGCATTCGCCGACGTCGCCGATGCGATCAGCGAGAAAATGGAATCGCGCCATCCGCACATCTTTGGCGGCGAACCCAATACCGGCCAATCGCGCGAAGAACGCTGGGAACGGCTCAAAGCCGAGGAGCGTTCGGCCAAGGGCGCCCAAAGCGCGCTTGATGGGGTCGCGCTGGCGCTGCCCGCCCTGCTCCGCGCTGAAAAATTGCAAAAGCGCGCCGCGCGAGTCGGGTTTGATTGGCACGACGTTCAGGGACCGGCTGACAAAGTAGTGGAGGAAATGGCGGAATTGGCCGCGGCCATCACCAATGCGGAACAGGCAGAAGAGGCAGGAGACCTGTTGTTTGCCGCAGTCAATCTGGTCCGCGCCTACGGTGTTCCGGCTGAGGACGCACTGCGCGCCGCCAACATAAAATTCGAACGCCGGTTCAATGCGATGGAGGCTTTAGCCGTGCAACGCGGGGAGCAGTTTGCAGCGCTCTCGCTTGACCAGCAGGAAGCCTTGTGGACCGACGTCAAATCGTCAGAGCCGGGAAAACCGGCCTAATTCGCGCGGTTCCAATCGCACTTCGAGCCGCAGCAACGGCCCGCGCTCGTCCTCACCAGCACCGACCTCGCTCACAACCTCGCCGTGGGCATGGAGCCAGGCAAGACGTTGGCCATCGCTGAGCGGCACCACAAAACTGTGCAATCGGGCCCCGGCGGTCAGCAGCTTGCTAACTGCTTCGAGCAGCACCTCGCAGCCCTCCCCAGTGAGCGCCGATACCGGCACGATCACATCGTCAGGGTGCGTCACAAGCTGCTCGCGCAGATCAGCGGCCCGGTCCGCATCGAGCAGATCCCATTTGTTCCACGCTTCCACCATCGGCACGCTAGGCGCACCGCCCTCGTCCTCGATCAGCCCGAGTTCGGTCAGCACGCCGAGCACTTCGACCTTTTGCTGGGCGCTGTCGGGGTGAGCAATATCGCGGATATGGACGATCACATCGGCGGCGGTCACTTCTTCCAACGTGGCCCGGAATGCGGCCACCAGCTGGGTTGGCAGATCGGAAATAAACCCGACAGTGTCAGACAAGATTGCCTTGTCGACCCCGGGCAGGCGGATCCGCCGCATGGTTGGATCGAGCGTGGCGAACAGCAGGTCTTCGGCCACCACCCCGGCCCCGGTCAGCCGGTTGAATAGCGTCGATTTGCCGGCATTGGTATAGCCGACCAATGCGATGACTGGCCACGGGGCCTTTTCGCGGCGGCTGCGGTGCAGCCCGCGGGTGCGGCGGACCGAATCGAGTTCCTTGCGTAGCCGGGCCATTCGGTCACGGATCAGGCGGCGATCGGATTCGATCTGTGTTTCACCCGGGCCACCGAGGAAGCCGTAGCCGCCGCGCTGGCGTTCCAAGTGGGTCCAGCTGCGGACCAGCCGCCCGGCCTGATAATCAAGGTGGGCGAGTTCAACCTGCAAACGCCCTTCGGCGGTGGCCGCGCGCTCGCCGAAAATTTCGAGGATCAAGCCGGTCCGGTCGATCACTTTGCGTTTCAGTTTTTCCTCAAGGTTGCGCTGCTGGATCGCGGTCAACGAGCCATCGACGATCACCAGTTCGGCCTCATTCTGATTGCAGGCAATGTCGATATTCTGGATCTGGCCTTCGCCAAATAGGGTCGCGGCGCGGGCCTCGCGGATCGGGATCGCCACGGCATCGACCACTTCGAGGCCAATTGCCATGGCCAGCCCACGCGCTTCCTCGAGCCGCGCCGCCGTATCAATTGCGGCGGCGGCGCGGGTCCGGAATTCCGGGTATACGATCAGCGCCCGCGCCCCGCGGGTCACATCTTCGCGATTGTCATCCAGAAAGCTCAGTCGCTGTCGCCTTCGCCATCTTCATCCCAGCCATCGCCCGTCAGATCGACCGGAGTAACAGGCTGGATGGTC
Organism: Novosphingobium sp.; assembly: GCA_043756025.1. Taxonomy (GTDB): domain Bacteria; phylum Pseudomonadota; class Alphaproteobacteria; order Sphingomonadales; family Sphingomonadaceae; genus Novosphingobium. The sequence goes on from JAYURW010000034.1 coordinate 19,635, forward strand.
GAAACCGCGTGTTTGTAAGCCAGTTGCACATAGCCATCGCGTTCGAGTAGCATACAAAACAGGTCATAGGCAGCGACCCGGCCCTGCAGCATTACCCCGTTGACCAGGAACATGGTGACCTGCACTTCGGCGCTGCGCACGCTGGACAGGAACACGTCCTGCAGCAGGCGGACCTTTTTGCTGCCTTCACTGCCGCTGCTGAACTGGCGCACATCCACCGGCAGGCTGGGCATGATTGTTGAAATGGCGTGCTTGTAGACCAGCTGGCTCTGCCCGTCGCGGCGCAGCAGAATCGAGAAATTGTCAAACCAGGTGACGATCCCTTGCAGCTTGACGCCCTTGACCAGGAACATCGTGACCGGGGTTTTGTGCTTGCGCAGCAAGTTGAGGAATTGGTCCTGAAGGTTTTGCCCTTTCGCGCCGGTTATTGGCAGCTGCGCGATAACAGACGCTTCGGGCGCATCAATTGCTTCGCTTTCGGCCTTGGCAGGGCGCGGACGTGCAGTCAGGATCTTGGTCGGCATGGTTGCTCCTTTTTTGTTGGCGGCTGCTGCTGCAGTCCGCAATCTGGCCGGATTTCTGAAACCCGGCCGGGGTATTGAAATGCTTTGCTACTCCGATCGAGCGGCGTCGTAAACGCTCTTGTGAATCGATCGATTACGCCGGAATTTCGAGCTCCTCCTCGTCATCCCGCCGCTCTACCATCCCGAGCAGTTTGAGTTTCCGGTGCAGCGCTGAACGCTCCATCCCGATGAAGCTGGCGGTGCGCGAAATATTGCCGGAAAAACGCTTGATCTGGACCCGCAAGTATTCTCGCTCAAAATTCTCACGCGCCTCGCGCAGTGGTACCCCCATCAGGCTGGGCATCGTGCTATCGCCGCTGATCCGGCCTGAAACAACTTCGCTCGGCAACATATCCGCCTCGATCCGGCTGAGCCGTTCGCGCGGGGTCAGAATAATCGTGCGTTCCACGACATTGCGCAGCTGGCGCACGTTGCCGGGCCATTCATAGCTTTGCAGCGCAGCCATTGCTTCGCTGGCGACTTCGGGCGGGGAAACCCCCTGGTCGGCGGCAAACCGGGCGAAGAAGTGGTCAACCAGCATCGGGATGTCATCGCGCCGTTCGGCCAGGCTGGGGATCGATACTGGCACGACGTTAAGCCGGTAGAACAGATCTTCGCGGAACCGCCGCTCGCCGATTTCCTTTTCCAGATCGCGCGCGGTTGAAGAAACTACGCGGACATCAACCCGAATCTGGCGATGCCCGCCGACCCGAACAAAAGCCTGCTCGGTCAGCACCCGCAAGATCCGGGCCTGTGTCGACAGCGGCATATCGGCTACTTCATCAAGATACAGCGTGCCGCCATCGGCCATTTCCAGCAGTCCGGCCCGAATCAATTTACCGTTGGCCTCTTCACCGAACAGTTCCTGTTCAAACCGTTCAGGGGTGATCCGGGCGGAATTGACGGTGACGAAAGCATGGTCAGCCCGCGCACTCCAAGAATGGAGCAGCCGCGCGGCAACTTCTTTGCCCGATCCGGCTGGGCCAGAAATCAGCAGGCGGCTGCCCGTGTTGGCGACCCGTTTGAGCGTGGCGCGGACCGAGTTGATGACGCCGGAATTGCCGGTAAATTCGTCTGACGTGACAAAGCCTTCGCGCAGCCGGGCGTTTTCACGGCGCAGTCGCTCCGTTTCGGTTGCGCGGGCAACCAGCAGCAGCAGACGCTCTGCCTCAAACGGTTTTTCGATGAAATCCATCGCGCCGCGGCCAATCGCCGAAACCGCCGTGTCGATGCTGCCATGGCCGGAAAAGATGATCACCGGCAGTTCGGGCTCGCGGCTCTTGATAGCGTCGAGCACTTCAAGCCCGTCCATCGGGCTGCCGTGAAGCCAGACATCGAGCAGCACCAGGCTTGGGCGCCGTTCGTCGATCATCGCCAGCGCAGATGTGCTGTCTCCGGCGGTCCGGCATTCATAGCCTTCATCGCTGAGCACACCGGCAACCAGTTCGCGAATATCGCGTTCATCGTCGACGATCAGGATATCGAGCGCCATTCAATTCACCTCTGTCAGTTTCATTCAGCCGCCTCGGAAGAACGTTCTCCCGAGAGCGGGTCGCGAGCAAAGCGCATGGTCACCACAGTCCCATCCGGTTCGCCCGCCGCAAATGTCATTTCGCCGCCATGTTCCTCAACGATCTTCTTGACGATCGCCAGCCCCAGCCCGGTCCCCTTTTCGCGGGTGGTGACATAGGGCTCGGCAATCCGTTCGCGGTCTTGTGGCAGGCCGATGCCATTGTCGGCGATAGTCACCAGCACGTCTTCTGGGTTCCCTTTGAGCGTCACGAAAATCTGCCCGCGATAATCGGCGACGTTGGCTTTTTGGCGAGCTTCGATCGCTTCAACGGCGTTTTTCAGAACGTTGGTCATGGCCTGACCAAACTGGTGACGATCGCAGGCAACGATCCCCAGATCGGGATCAGCAGTAAAGCCAAAATTGATGTCTGGGCGGGCCACTTCTTGCAGAAATAGCGCCTGCCGTGACAGGTCGACCGGGTCTTCGCCGCGAAACATCGGTTTGGGCAGCCGCGCGAACGAAGAGAATTCATCGACCATCCGGCGCAAATCGCCGACCTGGCGGATGATAGTGCCAGTCAGTTCTTCGAACAGCTCGGCATCGGCGCTGACCAGCTTGGTATAGCGCCGCCGCAACCGCTCGGTCGCCAGCTGGATTGGGGTCAGCGGGTTTTTGATCTCGTGGGCAATCCGCCGCGCGACATCGGACCAGGCAGCCTGCCGCTGATCGAGCAACTGGCGAGTGATGTCTTCAAAGCTGATAACCGTGCCCGTGCTGGCTTTGGTCGCCTTGACAGCCAGGGTCAGCAAGTCGTTGCCGCGGGCATATTGCACCACCCCGCCCTGCTTGCCGCTTTCCGCAAGTGTAGCGATTTCAGACGCGACCGACGCCAGCTTTTTGCCAATCGGAGCCGGTGCATCACGGCCAAACAACAGTTTCTGGGCCGAACCGTTGATAAGCCGAATTCGCCCGCGTTCGTCGGTCGAGATAATCCCGGCGGTGACCGATTCCAGCACCGCTTCGATAAAGGCGCGGCGCTCGTCCAGCTGCTGGTTGGCCCCGACCAGCGCCTGTGTTTGTCGGTCCAATTGCTGGGTCATCCGGTTGAACGCCCGGTTGAGCAGGCCAATTTCGTCGGTGCCGGCCCGGCCATCAATCCGCATCGCAAAGTTGCCAGCCCCCACTTCCCGGGCAGCATCAATCAGGCCGTAAAGCGGTTCAACTTGTCGGTCGGCAAACCGCAGGGCGAACCACACCGATAGCCCAACCAGCGCCAAGCTGGCGACAAACAGGGCAACGTTGAACTGGAATTGTTGAACCCGCGCTTTGAGAGTCAGCTCGTCATACGATCGCAAAATATTCTGGGTGTACCCGCGCGAAAGCAGTTCGGATTGCCTCGCGGTAAACAGATAGACTCCGGCCCGGCGGTCAATCGGAGTGACCGCTTGAATGGCATTGCCGTTCGAACTGACCACGATCCGCGCGCCGCGGTCCAGTTGCCGCAGAACCCCGGCAGACACTTCTTCGGACAGCGGTTCAGGCCCGCGGGCAAAGGCAGCGCGGTGAAGGACACCGTCTTTGCCCTTTTCCAGAATAGTCGATTGGCTGATTTTGCGCTGCTGGATCTGATAGCCGTAGTATTCCGGAAAAGCCGGACTGCCGAGCGGTTCGCGGCTGAGAAAATCGCCAAGATCGGCGGCCATCGCCAGCGATTCGTATTCCAGATCGCGTTCTATCTGTTCGCGGTAGCCCAGCGCCAGTTGGTTGGCATTTTCCACCACCCCGCGCGATTTGTCAGAAAACCAGAAATCGACCCCGGTCTGGAACAGGAATGAGGCGAAGATCACCACCAGCAGGGTCGGCACGGCCGATATCAACGAGAACAGGAACACCAACCGAACATGGAGTTGCCCCCTGCCGCCATCGGCGCGTTCGGCGGCGCGCTTTAACGCAAGGCGGCGGCCCAGCAGCATCAGGATCGCCATCGCCGGAACCAGAGTTCCGACCAGCAGCGATGCGGTCAGCTCGGTTGGCATCAATTTGTCGGCAGCGGACGGCGTTGAGAACTTGTACCAAGTCAGCGCGGTCATCAGCACAAAGGCCAGCACCGAGCCAACTTCCAGCGCTGTAATCAGATTGGTGCGACGCGCCCAGATTTGCGCGCGGCGCCACCAGTTCGGCCAGCGCCGCGGGCGGATATGGGTGGCAGTCTGCTCCATCGTTGCCCGATTACAACACCACTGTTGCACAAAAGCAAGACGTTTCAGCCCGCGTCCGGTGCGGTTCAGCGCTGAAGCAAGCCGAGATCGATTTCGAGGTCGGTCAACCGTTTGCGCAAGGTGTTGCGATTGATCCCCAGCAGCTGAGCCGCGCGCAATTGATTGCCTTGGGTTTCGCGCAAGGCCGCAAGAAACAGCGGGCGCTCAAACGCCGCCAGCGCAGCGTCATAGACCTGCCCATGGGCCGGCAGGTGGGCCGCCAGCCAATCGGCCACAGCGCTTTCCAGCCCCGGTGTGCCCTCGCCCGGAACCGCAGCTACGGCCTGCGTCAGCAGCGGCGCAATCGCGGCTGCTTCAATCCGGTCCTCGCGCACCAACAGCGATATCCGGTAAATGAAATTGCGCAGTTCGCGCACGTTTCCGCGCCAGGGCTGGCGTGCCAGCAAAGCGGCGGCGGCATCAGACAGGCTATGCCGGGGTAGCCCCTCGCCAATCGCCAGAGCCAGAAAATGCCGCGCCAGTGCCGGAATATCGTCGGCCCGTTCGCGCAGCGGTGGCAGCGTAACCGGAACCACGTTGAGCCGGTAGAACAGATCTTCGCGAAACATCCCGGCCGCGATCATCGGCTCAAGATCTTTGTTGGTCGCAGCAATGATCCGCACATCGACCGCGATTTCCTCGCGCCCACCAACCCGGCGGATCTTGCCCGATTGCAGCGCGCGCAGTAGCCGGGTTTGGGCATCAAGCGGCATATCGCCGATCTCATCCAGAAACAGCGTACCGCCGCTCGCCTGTTCGAACTTGCCGGCATGGCGCGCGACAGCGCCGGTAAACGCGCCCTTTTCATGCCCGAACAGCTCGCTTTCGATCAGCTCAGCGGGAATGGCGGCAGTGTTGACTGCCACGAACGGGCCGCCCTTGCGCTGGCCCAACTGGTGGATCGCTTCGGCGACCAATTCCTTGCCGGTGCCGCTTTCGCCCAGCACCAGCACGGTCAGATCGTTGCGCAGGACCCGGGTGATCATCCGGTACACCGCCTGCATCGAAGCCGATCGGCCCACCAACGGCAGCCCAGCGACCGGCGCCTCGTCCTCCTCCCCAGCCCCGCCGACTTTGGCATTGCCGACCGCCTGACGGACGGTCCGAGCCAGCTCATCAATATCGAACGGCTTGGGAAAGTATTCGAACGCGCCCGTATCGCTGGCGCGCACGGCGGTATCGAGGGTGTTCTGGGCCGACAGGATAATGATCGGCATATCCGGCGCAGCGGCACGCACCGCCCCGATGGTCTCGATCCCGTCACCATCGGTCAGCATGACATCGGTAACTAGCGCGGCAAACTGCCCTGCCGCCAGCAAGCGGTCGCGCTCGGCAATGGAATCGCAGGTTACCACCGCAAACCCCTCTGCCTCCAACGCGGCGGTAATCACCAGCGCAATCGAGGTATCATCTTCGACCAGCAGGATGGTCATGCCGCGGCCTCCTGTTCGTCTTTGCAAAGCGCACTAGCGACCGGCAGATGGACCCGAAAATGGGTCCAGCCAGCAGCCTCGTCGCGATCATGGTTGATCCGCCCGTTCATATCGCGCAGCAGCCGCCGGACCAGCGCCAGGCCCAGCCCCTGCCCGCTCTTCTTCGAGCTGACGAACGGTTCGAACACGTGCTCTCGCAGGTCCGCCAGGATCCCCGGGCCATTGTCGCTGATCCGCAGTTCGATCGGCAGGCGCAATGCGGAGCCATCCGCGCTGGAGTGCAGCTGCAACCCGCTGGCAAAGCGCGAGCGGATAATGATCCGGCGGTCGTCCTGGCTGGCAGTGGCATCGGCCGCATTGGCCAGCAGATTGATTATCACCTGCACCAGTCCATCGGCATTGCCCTGCACCGGCGGCAGCGAGGGATCGAATTCCTCAAGGATAGGCGGGGCCTTGCCGCCTGCTTCGATGACCGCCCGGGCCCGGCGTGCGGCCTCGTGCAGATTGCACGGGGCGAGATCGAGCGCGGTCCGGCTCGACAACGATTGCATCTGATCGATTAGCTTGGCGATCCGGTCAACCTCATCAGCGATCAGATTGGTGAGCGCGAGGTCTTTGCCGTCCAGCTTGCGGCCGAGCAGTTGCGCAGCGCCGCGAATCCCGGCCAGTGGGTTCTTTATCTCGTGCGCCAGAATTTCCGGAGCGCGCAGCACCCCGCCCTCGCCCGCCGCTGGCGCTTCGCGTAGCGCCTCGGCACCGCCAATGTCGATCAAGGTCAAGACCTGCCAGCCGGGTTGGTCGATCACCGGGGCCAAAGTCAGATCAACCTGCCGGGGCGGTTGGCCGCCAATCGTTATCCCGGTTGCCCGCGCCGATAGCTGGGCTTCGTTTTCGGCCAATCGTTCGCCAATCCGGGCCTCGGCAAAGTTCAGCAGATCGCCGATAACTTTGCCTTCTAGCCGCCGAAAACTCTGCCCCAGCAGCTGTTCTGCCGCCGGATTGGCCGCCGCAATCTTTTGCCCCGGAGCCAGCAATATTACCGCCAATGACAGGCTGGATAGCTGGCTCTGGGCACCGGATATCATGCCGCCGCCCGCTGCACGTGCGGATCGTAGAATTCGCGCAAGGACCGCATGACTTCATCCGGGTCGGCCACAAAATTGACCAGATTGCGAAACTTCGCCGATCCGGGCACGCCGTGGATATACCAGCCAAGGTGCTTGCGGGCCATCTTCACCCCGGTATCGCTGCCATAATGATCGAGCATCATCTGGTAGTGCTCAAGGATCAGATCGAGTTGCTCTGCCAGTGTCGGATCGGCTTGCTCCTGCCCGGTTTTCAGCCAGTGCATGATCTGGGCGAGCTGCCAGGGCCGTCCATAACTGCCGCGCCCGATCATCACCCCGTCAGCGCCCGATTGCTCCAACGCTTGGGCGGTATCAGCGATGTTGCAAATGTCGCCATTGACGATCACCGGAATCGAGACGGCATCCTTGACCCGGCGCACAAATGCCCAGTCGGCCTCGCCCTTGTACATCTGGTTGCGGGTGCGGCCGTGGACCGTGATCATCTTGACGCCCAGATCTTCGGCAATCCGGGCCAATTCGGGCGCATTCAGGCTGTCATGGCACCAGCCCATCCGCATCTTGACAGTCACCGGTACGTCCACCGCTTTGACTGTCGCTTCGATCAACCGAATGGCCAGCGGGATTTCGCGCATCAGTGCCGATCCAGCATAGCCATTGACGACTTTGCGAACCGGGCAGCCCATGTTGATATCAATGATTGCCGCACCGCGATCCTCAACCAGCTTGGCCGCATCGCCCATCTGCAACGGATCGCAGCCGACCAACTGCATTGAGACTGGCTCTTCGATCTTGTCCCACATGATTTTCTGCAGCGACACCCGCGTTTCGCGGATCGCCGCCGGGGTGGCGACCATTTCGGTGACATTGAGCCCCGAACCAAAGCGCCGGACCAAGCGGCGGAACGGCAGATCGCTGACCCCGGTCATCGGGGCGAGGATCACCGGGCAGTCGATCTGCACAGGACCGATCATGATCGGGTCGAGCCGGGGCGGGATGGGAAGCGGGGTCATTGCGAATGTGCCTAAAATTTGGGCAGCACATAGGGAATTGCTCCGCGCGCAGCAAGCCTATACCGCCAGCACATGTCCATTGCCCCACCCCGCCCCGGCGTCGCCGCCATAATCGTTGCCGCCGGGCAAGGTTTGCGCGCCGGCCAGCCTTTGCCCAAGCAATTCGCGCTGTGGCGCGGTAAGCCGGTGGTGCGCCATTCGGCGGAAGCATTGGCGGCGGCGGGAGTGGCCACGATTGTCGTCGCGGTGCCCGCGGGCGGAGCGGATATTGCAAAGCAAGCATTGGCAGCCGTGGCAGGGGTCAGGATTATAATCGGTGGCGCAACCCGGCAGCAGTCGGTTCGGTTGGCGCTGGAAGCGCTCGAGGCCGATAACCCCGCGCAGGTGCTGATCCATGATGCCGCTCGCCCGCTGTTGCCACTGGCCGTCATCGCGCGCTTGCTGGCAGCGCTGGAGCAGACCCCCGGCGCGATCCCGGTCTTGCCGGTGGTGGACAGTCTCGCTCATGCCGATGGGACTTTGATGAGTACCCCGGCCCGTCGGGAGGATTTGCGCCGGGTGCAGACCCCGCAAGCGTTTCGCTATCCCGAAATCCTCGCTGCGCACCGGGCCTGGTCTGGCCTGACCGATGCCGGTGATGACGCTCAGGTTGCTCGCGCCGCCGGGCATGATGTTACGCTGGTTGATGGAGATGAACTGTTGCACAAATTGACCTTTGCCAGCGATTTCGCCGGGTCTGCCCCAGGGGTCCGGGTCGGCACTGGTTATGACGTTCACCGCCTTGCCCCCGGCGAAGAGCTTTGGTTGTGCGGAGTGCGGATCGAACACGACAAAGGCCTTGCCGGGCACAGCGATGCCGATGTGGCGATCCATGCGCTGGTCGATGCGGTCCTGGGCGCAATCGGCGCAGGCGACATCGGCAGTCATTTCCCGCCGAGTGATCCGCAGTGGAAAGGCGCCAGCTCTGATCGGTTCCTGACCCACGCGGTCGGGTTGGCGGCCGCAGCCGGCTACCGGATCGGCAATGTCGACCTGACCCTGATCTGCGAGGCGCCAAGGATCGGCCCGCACCGCGAAGCCATGCGGGCGCGGCTGGCCGAGCTGCTTGGCGCCGATCTCAGCGCAGTCAGCGTCAAAGCCACAACCACGGAAAGGCTGGGCTTTACCGGGCGTTCCGAGGGTATCGCCGCACAGGCCGCCGCCACGTTGTTGCGCGACTGATCGTACGGGGCTGGATTTTCCCGTAGAACGGGGCCAAGGCGCACCGCGCGATTCGCAATTGGGGACACCATATCCCGTGAACTTGCTTCCTGAAGACCTGACCACACTCGCGGCGCGGGTGATTGCTGAAAACCGGGCAATCGGCCGGACCGTGGCGCTGGCTGAAAGCTGCACTGGCGGGCTGGTCTGCGCCGCGCTGACCGATGTTCCCGGATCATCAGCGGTGCTCGACCGCGGCTTCGTGACCTATTCGAACGAGTCCAAGCACGAAAGTCTGGGTGTTTCCAACGACCTGATCGACGCGTTTGGGGCGGTTTCGATCGCTTGCGCCTGGGCCATGGCTCAGGGTGCGCTGCGGGTTAGCCGGGCCGATGTTGCCGTGGCCGTCAGCGGGATCGCGGGACCCGATGGTGGGTCAGAACTCAAGCCAGTCGGCGCCGTTGTGTTCGCCCGAGCGATCCGCGGCAGCGACGAACTGGTGGCCGAGGAGCGCCACCTAGATGGCGGCACTCGCGCCGAAATCCGGCATCAGGCGGCGCTGGTCGCGCTGGAGCTGTTGTTGCCGTAAAGCTGTTCAGCCCGGTCCTCAAAAGCACCGACCATCTTACGGAAAGCACGGTCAAAATACTGTCCGGCAAGCTTTTCAAACAGCGCGTTGCGGAACGTAAAATCGACGTGAAATTCAACCTCGCAGCCGCCCGGGATCGGCGTGAATTGCCAGACATTGTCCAGATCACGCATGGGTCCGTCGATATAGATCACTTCGATTCGGTGCGGACGTTCTTTGATCACGCGTGAGGTGAACTTTTCACGCAGGGCGTTAAAACCGATCAGCATATCGGCGAGCATTTCGGTCTCGCTGTCTGATTTGACGCGGGTCGCAACGACCCATGGCAGGAACTCGCCATAACGGGCGACATCGGCGACCAGATCGTACATCTGCTCGGGCGACCAGTGCAGCCGCCGAATTTCGCGGATCCCCGGCATTAGCGGTGCGCGCGCGCGACCTGGGCCTGACGGGCCGCGCGCATTGCGCGAAAATCGTCACCGGCGTGATAGCTCGACCGGGTCAGCGGGCTGGCGGCGACCTGCAAAAAGCCTTTCGACCGCGCCACCGCGCCATAGGCATCGAAAGTCTCGGGGCGCACAAACTCCGCCACTTTAACGTGCTTTTGGGTGGGCTGGAGGTATTGGCCCATGGTCATAAAATCGATCCCGGCGCTGCGCATATCGTCCATCACCTGATGAACCTCGAGCCGGCCCTCGCCCAGCCCCAGCATGATGCCGCTCTTGGTGAAAACCAGCGGATCGTGGCGCTTGACCTCGTCCAGCAGCCGCAGCGACGCATAGTACCGCGCACCGGGGCGGATCGTCGGATAGAGCCGGGGCACCGTTTCAAGGTTGTGGTTGTAGACATCCGGCCCGGCGGCAACGATCGCTTCGACCGCTTCGCGCATCTTGCCGCGAAAGTCCGGGGTGAGAATTTCGATCGTCGTGTCAGGGGTGTTGGCCCGCAGCGCCTTGATCACTTTCACAAATTGCCCGGCCCCGCCATCGGGCAGATCATCACGGTCCACCGATGTGATGACGATATGTTCCAGCCCCAGCTTTGCCGCCGCCATCGCAACGTGTTCCGGCTCCAGCGGATCGACCGCGCGCGGCATTCCGGTTTTGACGTTGCAGAACGCGCAGGCCCGCGTGCAGATATCGCCCAGGATCATCACAGTGGCGTGCTTCTTGGTCCAGCATTCGCCGATGTTTGGGCAAGCCGCTTCTTCGCAGACGGTATTGAGTTTCAGATCGCGCATCAGTTGGCGGGTTTCGCCGTAACCCTTGCTGGTCGGGGCTTTGACCCGGATCCAGTCGGGCTTGCGCTGGCGCGGTTCTGGCCCTTCGGCAGGCTGAGGTGCAACTGTGGGTAGGGAGGAGAGATCGTTCATCGCGCCCAGATAGGCGTTCAGGCGCGCGCTTGCCAGCCGGAAAATCTCACGCCATTAGACCAGTCATGAACAGCGAAAACACTACTGGCCTTGGCCGTCTCGTTGCCGGCTACCGCCGCTTTCGGTCTGCCACCTGGGCTCCCAACCGTGAACGCTGGGCCGCACTGCGCGAAGGGCAGCAACCCGAAGTGATGGTGATCGCCTGTTCCGATAGCCGGGTCGATCCATCGCAAGTGTTCGATTTGGACCCGGGCGAAGTGTTCGTGGTCCGCAACGTCGCCGCCATGGTCCCGCCGTTCGAAACTACGCCCGGCCACCACGGTGTCTCGGCCGCTTTGGAATTTGCGGTTCAGGTTCTGAAAGTGAAGGAAATCGTCGTGCTCGGCCACGGAATGTGCGGCGGTTGCAAAGCTGCGCTCACCCGCGAACTGCACGGTACTGAACCCGGCGAAGGCGGTTTCATCGCCGATTGGATCGCTTTGCTCGATGATGCCCGCGAGCTTGTTGTGGCAGAACACGGCACCGAAGGGCGCTCTGCCGAACGCGCGATGGAACAAGCCGGGGTTCAGGTCAGCCTGGCCAACCTCCGCAGCTTTCCTTGCGTTCGCAGCAAGGAACGGAGCGGAGAGCTGCGCTTGACCGGCGCGTTCTTCGCCATTTCCGATGGCCTGCTGCACCTGCTGGACGAACCCAGCGGCGTCTTCTCCCCGGTCGAATAGCCCATACGAAAAGGGCGACCATCGCTGGCCGCCCTTCCCCGATTTCAGTTTGTTCTGCTTACTGCGCCGGAGCCGGAGCCGCCGCCGGGGTCATTTTGCTTTTGGCAAATGCTGACCACAGCTGAGCAATCGGCACCCGGGCGCCGGTGACCTTGGCGAGGTTTTCCTGCGCTTCGGCGTACTTGCCCTGATCGATCTGAACGATGCCAAGGCGGTTGTACGCCCGCGGCAAATCAACCCCCGGCTTAGCCAGCGCAATCTTGTACATTTCTTCAGCCTTGACCGCGTTGTCATGGCTCAGGAACGCGTCGCCCGCCGCCATCGCTGATGCAGCCGAAGCGCTGGGAACGCGGGCATCGCGCTCCATCGCCACCAGCGAAGCCCTGTCTTCGGCAATTCGCGCCGTCGCAATCGATTTGGCATCGGCCACGAACGGATCGCTCATCTGCAGCTTGCCCGCAGCGACGCCCATGTTGACGATCTTGAGCGCTTCGGCAGGCAGACGGCGCGGATCGGCAGCCTGAATGTACTCGATATAGTCGCGCCCTTCTGAAAAGCTGTTGGTCCGGGCCATCAGCCGAAGCAGATCGATCTGCTCCTGATTCTGGAAAGTGCTCATATCGCGAACGACCGACAGCGAAAGTGCCCAGTTATCCTGAGTTGGATAGTACTGAATCAGCTGGGTCGCGAACTTGATCGCCGGTGCGGGCATCTTGCCCTTGTAAGCCACCACAATGCCCTTGCGAATCCAGTCTTCGGGGGCAGCCGCGCCGCGTTTGGTCACCGCTTCGTCGAGCACCTTGATGCCTTCGGCTGGCATATTGTCGTTGATATAGGCATCGGCAAGCAGGCCATCGACTCCGTTTTCGGTGTAGCCGCCTGCGATCGAAGCCTGCAACGCGGTGCGGGCCGCCGGATATTCTTTCATGTCGTAAGACAGGCCGCCGATATAAAACTGGAATTTGGCGGTATCAGCCGCAGACAGCTTGCCGCTGTCGACCATCGATTGCAGGCCGCGGCGCTGCATCGTTTTGTCGAATGCCAGCTGCCCAAGGCTGAGCGCCAACTGTCCGGCGATGAACTTGTCATCAGGCGTGGTGGCAGCAGCAAACGCCGCGTCGAGCAGAGCCTTTTCCGGAGCAAGCAGCGTACCGAGTGCGGCAACCGAGGCATCGTATTTAGCGCGCGCTTCGTCCCGGGCCTTTTTGCCCGAGGCACTGCGATAGGCAGCTTCAGAGGATTTAACGACAGCCTGGGCATCGAGCACGTCCTGGCGCTTGCTGGCCTTGTCTAGGCCGTCCTTGGCCGCGACATAGGCCGGTGCAAAGCCCTTTGACGGGCTGATCTTGGGCGCTTCGGGTTTCTTGTCCTTGGCGGTGGCCGGCATGGCCATGCCGCCTGCGGCAACGCCCAGAGCCAGTGCCATTCCCAGTGCCGAACGGGTCAAAAACGTCGCACGAACCATCTCAATCTTCTCCTTGGCAGCCACCGTTTTGCGCACCTTTTGCACGCATCAACGGGGCAACTTCCTCCTGCCAGTCATAGCCGCGCGAACGCACCCTTGGCAACACCCCGGCGGATTAGGGCTGGCTGGTTGAACGGCGATTGAATGGCGCTGGGGCCGAGCATTCAGCTTTGCCGCGCAAGGTGTGGAAAAAACGCCCGCAAACGCCGCTTTGCCCGGCCCCGCGCTGGCCTTCGTCGGGGGCTTGCCCTAGGGCTGTCCAATGCGCTTTTGGCTGAAACAGAACAAGTGATCGACCCCGCGTGAGCGACGAAAACGACATCCCCGAATCCACTCCTGAACCGACCGGTCCAATGGGAGACTTTCAGCGCATCGACATCGTTGATGAGATGAAGGCCAGCTATCTGGACTACGCGATGAGCGTGATCGTCAGCCGCGCACTTCCTGACGTTCGCGACGGGCTCAAGCCGGTCCACCGCAGGATTCTGTTCGCTGCGCAGGAAGGCGGGATGGTCGCCGGGCGGCCCTATCGCAAATGCGCCAAGATCGTCGGCGATGTGATGGGCAACTATCACCCGCATGGTGATAGTGCGATCTACATGGCGCTGGTCCGGATGGCGCAAGACTGGTCGATGCGGGTGCCGCTGGTTGACGGTCAGGGCAACTTCGGCTCGATGGATCCCGATGCCCCGGCCTCGATGCGTTATACCGAAGCGCGGCTGGCCAAAGTCGCCAACAGCCTGCTCGACGATCTCGATAAGGATACCGTCGATTTCACCGAGAACTACGACGGTTCGCGCGAAGAGCCGACTGTGTTGCCAGCGCGGTTCCCCAACCTGCTGGTCAACGGCGCAGGCGGGATCGCGGTGGGCATGGCCACCAACATTCCGCCGCACAATCTTGGCGAAGTGATCGACGGCTGCCTAGCCTACATGGAAAACCCCGCGATCACTTCGGAAGAACTGATCGAATTTATCCCAGGGCCTGACTTTCCCACTGCACCGCTGATCCTCGGCACCGCCGGTGCGCGTTCGGCCTATCTGACCGGGCGCGGCTCGATCATCATGCGGGCCCGGCACGAAGTTGAAGAAGGCCGGGGCGACCGCCGCTCGATCGTGCTCACTTCGATCCCGTATCAGGTTGGCAAGTCCGGACTGGTGGAAAAGCTCGCCGAAGCGGCCAAGGACAAGCGGATCGAAGGCGTTTCGGACATTCGCGACGAATCGAGCCGGCTCGGCGTGCGCGTGGTGATTGACCTCAAGCGCGATGCCAGCGCTGAGGTTGTGCTCAACCAGATCTGGCGCAACACCCCCGCGCAATCGAGCTTTCCGGCCAATATGCTGGCGATCCGCGGCGGCCGTCCGGAAACGCTGGCGCTGCGCGATATCATCGCGGCGTTCATCACCTTCCGCGAAGAAGTCATTACCCGCCGCACCAAATTTGAACTGAACAAAGCGCGCGACCGGGCTCACATCTTGCTTGGTCTGGTTGTCGCCGTCACCAACCTTGACGAAGTGGTCAAGATCATCCGCGGTTCGCCCAATCCAGCGGCTGCGCGTGAAGCGCTGGTCACCCGCGAATGGCCAATTGGTGAGATCGCGCAGTATATCCGGCTGGTCGAAGCGATTGAGCCTGATGCCGAGCAGGCCGGCGGGACTTACCGCCTGTCAGAGGTTCAGGTTCGGGCGATCCTTGACCTGCGCCTGCACCGCCTGACCGCGCTGGGTCGCGACGAAATCGGTGACGAGCTTAAAGAACTGTCGCTGGCCATCGAAGAGCTGCTCTCGATTCTGGCCGACCGGGTCAAACTCTATGGCGTGATGCGCGACGAACTGGTCGCAATTCGCAGCGCCTATGCCACCCCGCGCAAGTCAGAAATCACCGCTGCGTGGGACGGAATCGACGATGAAGATCTGATCGAGCACAGCGAAATGGTCGTCACCGTCACGATGGACGGCTATATCAAGCGTACCCCGCTTTCGACCTTCCGCGCCCAAAATCGCGGCGGCAAAGGCCGCGCCGGAATGGCGACCAAAGACGAGGACGTGGTCACCACCATGTTCGTCACCAGCACGCACAACCCGGTCCTGTTCTTCTCCACTGCCGGCAAGGTTTACCGGCTCAAGGTCTGGAAGCTGCCCGAAGGCGGCCCGGCGACCCGTGGCCGTCCGATCGTCAACCTGCTGCCCGCGCTGGACAAGGACGAGACGATTGCGACCGTGCTGGCCCTGCCTGAGGATGAGGCTGAATGGGGCAAACTCTCGGTCGTGTTCGTCACGGCCAAAGGCAATGTCCGCCGCAATTCGATGGATGCCTTTGCCAATGTGCCCAGCAACGGCAAGTTCGCGATGCGGTTTGACGAAGGCTCGGCTGACCGGCTGATCGGCGTCGCCCTGCTCGAAGCCAGCGATGATGTGCTGCTCGCCACCCGCGCGGGTAAGGCGATCCGCTTTGCGGGCGACGAAGTCCGCGAGTTTACCAGCCGCACTTCAACCGGAGTGCGCGGAATGACGCTGAAAGGCGATGACGAGTTGATCAGCCTGTCGATCCTCCACCGCGTCGGCACCACCAGCGAAGAACGCGAAGACTATGTCCGGTTCGCCCCATGGAAGGGTGAGAAGGACGGCGAGCCTTCGCTGTCGCCCGAACGGATGACCGAACTGGCCGAACACGAGCAGTTCATCCTGACGGTCTGCGCCAATGGCTATGGCAAGCTGTCCTCGGCCTACGAGTACCGCCGCACCGGGCGCGGCGGCCAGGGGATCACCAACATCGACAACATCGCCCGCAATGGCCCGGTTGTGGCCAGCTTCCCGGCGGTACGCGCCGATCAGCTGATGCTGGTCACCGATCAGGCCAAGCTGATCCGCCTGCCGCTGGAAAGCCTGCGGGTAATCGGACGCGGCAGTGCCGGGGTGCGGTTGTTCAACGTCTCTGACGAGGAACACGTGGTCTCCGCCGTTCGGCTTGCCGATTCGGGTGACGATGACGCTGAGGTTGAGAGCGATGATGAAGCCCCAGCCGCTGACGCTGCGCCACTGGCCGATATCCCGCCGATTGACGAGGTTTGAGCGATTACCCAAACCACGCTTGGAAGATCCTGACCGGCGCGCAGAAAGACGAACTGCTGGAAGGCGGGATCTTTCACGGGGCGCCGGTCGATCTGGCCGATGGCTATATCCATCTTTCAGCATCTCCGCAGCTGGCGGACACGCTCGACAAGCATTTTGCCGGGCAATCGGGCTTGTGGCTGGCCCGGGTTGATCTGACCGCGCTTGGTGCAGCGATCCGCTGGGAGGTGTCGCGTGGCGGCGCGCTGTTTCCGCATATCTACGGCCCGCTGCCGCTGGCCGCAGTCACCGCGCTGGCCCCGTTGCAGCGGGCGGCGGATGGCACGGTGATTTACCCCGACTGAGCCTTGGCTGGCGGGCCTTGCGCAAGTGGCCAAGCGGCGCGATGATGCCTGCAGGGATCAGCGGAGGACGGCAAAAATGAGCCTGAAAGTCGAACCATCGGGTCAGTCCTGCGGCGCGCGGGTCAGTGGGATTGATTTGCGGCGCGCGCTAGAACCGCAAACGATTGCCGAGCTGCGCAGCATCTGGCTCCAGCATCACGTTCTGGCCTTTCCCGATCAGTGGTTGAACGACGATGATCTGGAGCGCTTTACTCTGGCGTTCGGCGGGTTCGGGCACGATCCGTTCTTTGCCCCGATCCCGGGCCGAGGCCACATCGCCGCGATCCGCCGTGAAGCTGACGAGCAAAGCCCGTTGTTCGCTGAAAACTGGCACACCGACTGGAGTTTTCAGGCCCATCCGCCGGCTGGCACCTGCCTGATGGCGGTCGATATCCCGCCCCATGGCGGGAACACGCTGTACGCCAACCAGCACGCCGCGTGGGAGGCCCTGCCCGAAACACGCAAGGCTGAACTCAGCGATCTGGTCGCGGTTCATTCCGCCCGGCTCGCCTATGCCCCGGACGGTACCTATGGCGCAGGCGACAAGGGCCGCAGCATGGACATCCGGCCAAGCGAAGCGGCGCTGGCCACGCAGTGCCATCCGCTGGTCGCGGCCCATCCCGAAACCGGACGGCGCGGGTTCTATTCAACGCTGGGCTATATCATCGGCATCGAAGGGATGGAGCAAGCCGAAGCATTCACCCTGCTGATGGAACTGCAAGCTTGGCAATCCGACGCGCGGTTCATTTACACCCACCAATGGGAGCCAGGAATGCTGGTGGTTTGGGACAACCGCTCAGTCCTGCACCGGGCCACTGGCGGCTATGAAGGCCACCGCCGCGAATTGCACCGGACGACAATTGCGGCGTGGAGCGGTTAAGCGCTGCGGCGGCGCAGCTCTCCTACTACGCCGGTAACGATCAGGAACTGGCCGAAATAGTACAGCGGCCAAATCAGCAAATCGGGCAGCGGACTTTGCTGCAAAACGCCCATCCGCGCGAAAATCAGCAGGTCCGAAGCGACAAACAATACCGCCCCGATCCCGGTCCGGTAGCGGGGAAAACTGCTGGTCCAAGCAGCGCCTGCCATCGCGCCTAGTCCCAAGGCATAGACCGCAACCATCGCGCTGCCGGTCAATCGCCAGGAAATCAGCGGGGTCAGCATCGCCAGGGTCAAGCCCAGCACCTTCTGGCTGGTTTCCAGCGATGGGCGGCGGTGGCGCAGGTAGAGCTGGATCGCCACCAGATGTCCCAGCAGAAACGCCGCTGCGCCCCATTCCAGTTGCAGTTCGATCAGCACATCACCCAGCGCGCCGAACGCCATCACCGCCGCGATCTGACGCGAATCGGTGCCTTGATGCCGCGACAAGGCATAGACCGCGAGCAGCGCCACCCCCGCCCCTTTCCAGGCCCATTCGTAGATATCGGGTACCACGTCACCGCGAATGAAATAATAGCTGATCCCCGCGATCAAGCTGGCCAGCAGCCAGGGGCGTTTATCGATCAGCGCGCGCTTGGGCATAGATGTCTCCTCAACGCCGATGTTGCGGGGGCCGGACGGGTGCTGTCAATCGCCCATTGGCAGTGATAGGTTGGCAAAATGAAAGCGATCCAACTGCTCGCCGCGATCCTGATCGTTGCCCCCGTTCAAACTGCAACAGCACAGCGCGTGCCGGGAGCGCTTGCCGCGGCCGGGACCGAAAGCACTTATGCCGCGCTCGATGCCGATTTTGAACGGTGGATGATTGCCAATCATGTGCCGGGCATGGTCTGGGGCGTGGTGGCCGATGGGCGGCTGGTTCACGTCAAGTCGCTCGGCCAGCAATCGCTTGGCGCAGGCGGACTGGCGGTCAACGCCGATACCGGTTTCCGGATTGCATCGATGAGCAAGGCCTTCACCGCCTATGCGATCTTGCGGCTGCGTGACGAGGGCAAATTGCGGCTTGATGATCCAGTGTGGAAATATGTCCCCGAGGTCAAAAGCTGGGGCGCCGACATTACCGTTGCCGATCTACTCCACCACACCGCCGGGTTCGTTACCGATGATCCGTGGGGCGATCGTCAGCAGCCACTGGCCGAGGCGGATTTCACCCGCTTGCTCAAATCGGGCGTGCCCCGCACCGCTCCGCGTGGGACGCGGTTTGAATACTCCAATCTGGGTTATGCCCTGCTGGGCCGCGTGATCAGCAATATCAGCGGGAAGAATTTCTCCCGCACTATCGCTGCACAGGTCTTTGCGCCTTTGGGGATGGCAGCCACCACTTATGAGAACGCCGATGTCCCGGCAGCGCGGCGAGCAATCGGCTATCGCTGGGAAGACGCCGCCTGGCGCGCCGAACCGGCGATGGCTCACGGCGCTTTCGGAGCGATGGGCGGGATTACCACCAGCGCCAATGACTATGCCCGCTGGCTCGGCTTTTTGCTGTCGGCCTGGCCAGCGCGCAGCCCGCACGATCCCGGCGCAACCGTCCGGGCGATGCAATACGGCGGCGGCCTGCCGCAGCTTAGAAACCGTCCCGGCACGCTGCGGGCCGAATGCAAGTTGGCGGCGGTCTATGGCGGCGGGCTGATTGCGGCGCAGGACTGCGCGCTGGGTCAGGTACTTTATCACGGCGGCGGATTTCCCGGATATGGCAGCCATATGTTGCTGATCCCCGACGCCGGGGTGGCGGTGTTTGCGCTGACCAACCGGACCTATGCGGGGCCATCTGGGCCGGTCTGGGATGCCGCGACCCGGCTGGGTGAGGCTGGGCTGATTCGGTCGCGCCCGCACCCCGGCAGCGCAGGGCTTAGTGCGGCTTATAGCAATGTCCGGCTGATCTGGAACGCAGGCAGCTTGCAGCCCCTCCCCGGCAAGGCCCTCGCGATGAATTTCCTGCTCGACCGCGATCCGGCCCATTGGCAAAGCTATCTGGCCGAACGCAAAACCCAATCGGGTGCCTGCGACAGCGCCGCAGCAATCGTCCCGACCGGCGCGCTATCGGGCAGGTTCAGCTGGCCGTGTGCCAACGGAACTATCAACGGCACGCTGCTGCTCGATCCGTCAACACCCCCGCGCATCCAATCGCTGGCCTTCGACTTCGTCAGTCGCTAGGCGCGCTGGCGATGGCATATGACGTACACATTATCGGCGGCGGAATGGCCGGGAGCGAAGCGGCTTGGCAGCTGGCGCGGCGCGGCTTTAAAGTGCGCCTGTCCGAAATGCGCGGCACCGGGGAACGCAGTCCAGCGCATCAGGGCGATGGGCTGGCCGAACTGGTCTGCTCCAATTCGTTTCGGTCTGACGATCATGAAAACAATTCGGTCGGGCTGCTCCACCACGAAATGCGCGGGCTTGATTCGCTGCTGATGGCAGCGGCCGAAGTGGCCAAGGTTCCGGCGGGATCGGCGCTGGCGGTGGACCGCGCGGTATTTTCGGGCGAAGTCGAAGCGCGGCTGGCGGCCCTCCCCAATCTGGAGGTGGTGCGCGAACGGATCGACCAGTTGCCCGAAGCGGGTCTGACCATCGTCGCCACCGGGCCGCTGACCGCAGCAGCACTGGCGACCAGCATCGGCGCAGCAACCGGAGCGGACAGTCTGGCCTTTTTCGATGCTATTGCGCCGATCATCCACCACGACAGCATCAATATGGACGTCGCCTGGATGGCCGCGCGCTGGGACAAGGGGGGCAAAGACTACATCAACTGCCCGATGACCCGCGCGCAATATGCCGCGTTCCACGAAGGCCTGATGACCGGCGAAAAGACCGAATTTCGCGAATGGGAAGCCAGTACGCCTTATTTTGAGGGCTGTATGCCGATTGAAGTGATGGCATCGCGCGGGTTTGAGACGCTGCGGTTCGGCCCGATGAAGCCGGTCGGGCTGGATAACCCGCACGAAGCCACGCCCGAATTTCCAAGCGGGCGCTGGCCGCACGCGGTGGTCCAGCTCCGGCAGGACAACAAGCTGGGCACGCTGTGGAATATGGTCGGCTTTCAGACCAAGCTCAAATATGCCGACCAAGTCCGCCTGTTCCGGACCATACCCGGGCTGGAGAATGCCGAATTCGCGCGGCTCGGCGGGCTGCACCGCAACACTTTCCTCAATTCCCCGCTCCTGCTCGACCGGCAGCTGCGCCTGAAAACCGCACCGCATATCCGCTTTGCCGGGCAGATTACGGGCTGCGAAGGCTATGTCGAAAGCGGCGCCATGGGCCTGCTGGCCGGGATGATGGCGGCGGCGGAACTGGGCGGCCAAGACTGGACTTCCCCGCCCCGCACCACCGCGCTGGGCGCGCTATTGTCGCACGTTACCGGCGATGCCGAGGCGGAGACCTATCAGCCGATGAACATCAACTTCGGTCTGTTCCCGCCCCTGCCCGATGAGGTGAAGAAGAAGCAGCGCAAAGCCGGGTATACGGAACGCGCCAAGGCTGACTTAGCCAGCTGGATTGGCGCAACCGCCTAGCATTTGCAGGCTGGGCGCTGGGCCTGCTTTGGCTTGGTCGTGGCGAATTCACCGCGGGTCAGGTTGCTGTCGCCATTGCCGTCAGCCTGCTTGAACCGGTTCGACGTGGTCGCCGCCCATTCTTCAAAGCTGAGCAGGTTGTTGCGATCCTTGTCGAGTTTGCGAAACGCTGCGATCCGCGGCTGCATTGTCTCGGTCCGGCTGATCAGGTTGTCACGGTTGCGGTCGAGCCGGTTAAAACGCTTTTCCTCACGCGTCGCTTCGCTGGCTTCGGGCGGGAGCGCCGGTCCGACCAGTCCTTCGCCGTCTTCATCGGGGATGTCTTCCAATGGCGAACCGAGCGGGGCATCGGCCATCATTTGCGGAGCGGGCGGCGCGGACGCTGCGGTACTGGCCTGACCTTGCCACCAGAACATCCCGGCGCCGGCCAGTAAAAGTGCAGAAACCGCGCCTAAAACGATCCGGTTCATGTCAAACCCTCCAAATAATCAGACAAGTCTAACTTAAATCCCCAACAAGCCAAGCCTGACCGCAACCACGCCGTCGATTGGCCCGGATAGCAATGGCGAAGCGCCGCGGCTGCGGCGGGCCAGCCCGTGCAGCACAGCGAGCGGCCGCAGCGCGCGGGGCAAACGAGCAGCGCGCCAATCCTGAGCAGCGGCCAGCGCACCGGCCAGTTCGCGTTCGGCTGGATCGCTGAGCTTGCTGGCCAGCTCTGCCACCGCCCAATTGCGACCGGCGCGGGCGGCTTCCCCGGCACTCGCACCCTCACCCAGCCGCTCGGCCATTGCGGCGCAGGCCTGAGCGCGGGCCTCAATAAAACCGCGCAGTGCCGCTGCATCCAGCTGAGTTTCACTGAGCAAGTGCTCCCACCCATCCGCCAATCCGGCCAAGGCAGTGCGCTGGGCACCCCAGCCGTCGAGCAGATCGAGCAGTGGATCGCCGCTGGTTCCGCTGGGGCCATTTGGCCCCAACCGGTCGCGCCACCACGATAGCCGCAGCTGGCCAAGCATTGGTTCGCGCGCCTGCCGGACGATCCCGGCCAAGCGGTTGTCGAGGGCCAGCAGCCCCAGAATGACCGGCCGCGATGGTCCCGGCGCATAGGTCAGCGCCAGTCGCTGTTCGACCGGCAATTCCCCCAGATGCAGCGCCAAGTCCATGGAGCTGTTGCCTAGTGCCCCGCACGGCGCGCGCAAGTCCAATTGCTCGCAGGAAATCGCGTGCCCTAACCCGCTGTTAACCCTGCTGTTTGATAGGGCGGTCACTACGCTTGCCTATACGCAACGCACTTGGATTCTTTTTTGGGGGCAACATGCTCAGCGCGATTCGCAAAAATCTCCGCGATCTAAAGGCCAGCACCGGCGGCAATGCGACGCTTTTGGTAGCCTTGGGGATGCCGGTCCTGATTGGCAGTTCCGGCCTCGCGGTCGATACGGCCCAGTGGTATATGTGGAAGCGCGAAATCCAGTACGCCGCCGATCAGGCCGCGCTGGCTGGCGCCTGGGCACGCAGCGATAGCGACACCAGCAGCACCTATGTCACCCGGGCCCGCCTCGAATACGGCGCCAACGTTTCAAAGACCGCGGCGATCGACACAGTCCCCGACGTCACGCTGGCCAACTATAACGGCGGCAACCAGAACAGTGTTGTGGTCACGGTTTCGGCCAGCAAGGTGCTGCCGTTCTCCAACTTCATCACCGGCAATGCGGCCAACGTCACCGCCTATTCGCAGGCCAGCTTTAGCGAAGGCGAAAGCTACACCGCCTGCATTATCGCAGTCGACGATTCCTCCAGCGGCGCGATCACTATCGGCGGTAACGCCAGCCTGACCGCAGCCTGCGGAATGGCTGCGCTGTCCACTTCTGATTCCTCGGTCATTATCAACGGCCAACCGACAGTTGATCCGGGCTGGGTGGTTTCGGCTGGCGGGATCGATGATTGGCTTTCGACCCATACCGACGCGGATATTCACGAATACACCGATGGGCTGGTTGATCCATTCGCCACCCTGACCACCCCTACGCCCAGTCCCAATCCCACTCAAAATTATAACTGCGTAGCGGGGAGCACGAGCACCATTGGGGACAAGCGTTCAAAAACCGATACGCTTTACACCTATTGGAGGGGCTCGAACATTAACAATGCGGTGTTGCAAACGTCCTACACCGGTGTTGGCATTCTCACCAATGTCACCGGTTCATGGGGCGCTTGGACCTATACCACCGCGTTGCCAACCAACAGCGTCAATGGGATCGTCACATCTGATGGCACGCCAACCTCGACCCAGGTTTCAGGCAGCGGGTCGAACAGGATTTTTCGCAAACAGACCTTCCGGTCTTCGACCGAGTACGCCAACACCCTTACTACCACGACCAACACTCAAGCGACGCTGAGCCAAGGCACTTATGCAGGCGGGTTCCAGGTCAGCTGCACCACCGTTCTCCAACCGGGGATCTATGTGATTGATGGCGGGCGCCTGAAAATCACCGGCCAGCACCAAGTGACTGGCTCGGGTGTCTTGTTCATCCTCAAGAACGGCGCTTACATTGATTTCGCGGGTGGTTCCAACATCACTTTGACGGCTGCAACATCTGCACATCTGACCAGCGTCGGTGGTTTGTCTGCCACCGAAGCGGCCAAATTTGCCGGAATGCTGGTGTATGAGGATCGTGCGTCCCCCGGTACTGACAACAAAAACAGCATCAATGGAAACAGTGACACAGTGCTCAACGGCAAAATTTATCTGCCAAAAAGCGACATCACGTTCAACGGCACGGCTTCGGTGACCAGCGCTTGCCTGCTGATTGCAGCGGCGCGAATCAAAATTGGCGGGACAACCAATATGTCGAGCTTCTGCCCGCCAGGGCTGACCAACACCGACGAAGTCTCAACCGGACGGGCCACCGTCAAGCTGGTGGCGTAATGAAGCTGGTTCGGCTTCTTTCAAACCTGCGGCAGGACCGCGACGGGGCGATGATTATCGAGACCGCGTTGGTCGCCCCGGTGCTCGTTTTGATGAGCCTCGGGGCGTTTCAAGTCAGCGGCGTGATCGCGCGCCAGGCCGAACTGCAAAGCGCAGCGGGCGAAGCGGCGGCGATCGCGCTGGCCGTTCCGCCAGATACGATCGCCAAGCGCGCAGTGCTTAAGAATGTCGTGCTGGCTTCGACCGGGCTTCCGGCGAGCAAGGTAGCTGTTTCGGTCGTCTATCGCTGCGATGCGCAAACTACTTTTACTGCCAACCTGCAGAACTGCGACTCAGCGACAGTCGTTTCCAGTTTTGTCCGAATTCGGTTGGTTGATACCTACACCCCGGCCTGGACCAGTTTCGGCGTCGGTAGCCCGATCAATTATGACGTAATCAACTACGTGATGATCGGCCAGGCGGAGCCTGTTTGATGCGAAAACTGCTGACATATCTGCGCAAAGACCAAAGCGGTTCGGTCGCGGTGGAATTTGCACTGGTCGGACCGCTGCTGATCGGGATGCTGATGGGCGTGCTGCAGATCGGTGTCGGGATGCAAAACTACAACGCCCTGCGCGGGATTTCTGCCGATGTGGCGCGCTATTCGGTGGTCAACTATCAAACCGCCAACCGGCTGACCGTTGGTCAGCTGCAGGATTACGCCAATGGCGTCGCGGCGACCCCGCCTTATGGTCTGATCCGCGACCGGTTCACCGCCACGATCGCGCCGGCCGCAAACCAGCGGGTCACCGGGGCAACCGAATATACCATCACGCTGGACTATGATGTCCCAACGATGCTATCGATCATCGGCATTGATGAGATTCCGCTGTCATACAGCCGCCCGATCTTTGTGATCGCAGCCAGCTAAGTCTCCAAATTTTCAGCATATTTTGAATATGTTAACCATGCTTGTTGGGCAAGGGGTTACGCGGCCAGGCTAAGCCTGAAAGCTGGAATTGTCCGGAGCTGACCGTAACGCCATGGCCAATGCGCCCATCATCTCTCAATTGTCTGGCTTTGCGGCCCGGCTGCTGCGTGATCGCTCGGGCAATACTCTGGCGATGATGGCTGCCGCGCTGGTTCCGCTGCTGGCAATGGTCGGCGGCGGGATCGACATGGGCCGCAGCTATCTATCGCAGACCCGGCTGCAACAGGCCTGCGATGCCGGAGTGCTGGCAGCCCGCAAGAAGCTCGGCTCAGAAGTGGTCGCCAACGGTTTGATCCCGGCGGATACCGCCACGGTCGGCAACCGGTTCTTCAGCAACAACTTCGCCGATGGCAGCTATGGCACCACCGAACGCACTTTTGCGATGGCGCTCGAAGACGATTTTTCAATCACCGGGGTGGCGACGGTCACCGTGCCGACCACGATCATGAATTTGTTCGGCTATACCGAGATGCCGCTGACGGCGAAGTGCGAGGCCTCGCTCAACTTTTCAAACACTGACATCATGTTCGCACTCGACACCACGGGTTCGATGAACACCACCAACGAAAACGATTCCGAGCCCCGGATCGCCGTGCTGAAGGGCGTGGTGCGCAGTTTCCACACCCAGCTTGAGGGCAGCAAGGGCCCGGGCACCCGCTTGCGCTATGGCTTTGTGCCGTTCTCGACCAACGTCAACGTCGGCGCGCTGCTCGAAAATGAATGGGTGGTCGATAACTGGACCTATCAGTCACGCGAAGATTACGGGACCACTCCGGGCGAGCTTAGCACCCATTCCTATACCGAAAACTGGGTGGAGAAATCCGGCACCAACAAGTACAAGTTGAAAGACACCTACGCGGCGACCAAGCACACCGCCGCTGACGAATCTGAAACCGACTATTGGTCTTGCGATACGGCGCCGCCGCCCAGTACGGTCAGTACCGTATACACGCTGCTGGCCAGCACGAGTGAGCCTTATCCCGGCCCACCCGCTGGCACCAAAACGATCGACCACTACCGCAGCGTCACCACAGGCATCGCCTACTGGGTGGAGCTTTCTGGTTCTGTTTGCCGCGTTCATGAATGGACCTACACCGCTTACACTGCTGAATATGATTGGATCACGATCCCTTTCACCCGCACCTATGCGCAGTATCGCTATGCTCCGCTGGCCAAGGATGTTCGTGGCTGGCGCAGCCAAACCAGCGGCTGCATCGAAGAGCGTTCGACCTATGAAATCGACGATTATGACGATGTCGATTTCACCCGCGCGCTCGATCTAGATATCGATACGGTGCCGACTGCCGGTGACAGTGATACCCAGTGGCGCCCGCAATATCCCGGCGTCATTTATGAGCGTTCGCTCAATTGGCAGGGTGCTGGCTCGTTTACGTCGGATCCGGTCGTCACCACCAATGGCGGCTTCTTCAAGGCGGAATGGATCCCATCGATGACCGCTTGCCCCACCGCGGCGCGCAAGCTGGCTGAGCTGGATTCGGCCCAGCTCAACACCTACCTCGGCACGATCACCGCATCGGGCACCACCTATCCTGACATCGGGATGATCTGGGGCGCGCGGCTAATTTCGCCGACCGGATTGTTCGCCGATGAGAACGTCGATGTCGATGCGAAGACCACCAGCCGTCACATCATCTTCCTGACCGATGGCCAGACCGAATCCTATGACATCGCCTATGGCGCCTATGGTGTCGAACCGCTCGATCAGCGCCGTTGGAACCCGAGCTCAGCGATTTCGCTCAACGATACGGTCGAAAAGCGCTTTTCGGTCGCCTGCGCCGAAGCCAGGCGCCGCAATATCACCGTCTGGGTGATCGGGTTTGGCACCACGCTCACGCCCGCGATGACCGAATGCGCGGGCCCCGGGCATTATTTTGAAGCCGCAGATGCGGCGACTTTGCAAGACGTCTTCAGCAAGATCGCCGCGCAAATGGGCGACTTGAGGATTTCGAAATGATCCGCCGCTTTCTTATCCAGCTTCGCCGCGACCAGCAGGGCGTTTCTGCGGTGGAATTCGCCCTGCTCGCCCCGGTGCTGCTGACGATGATCATGGGCCTGCTCGATCTGGCCTACAATATGTACACCACGCAGATGCTGCAGGGTGCGGTTCAGGCTGCGGCGCGCAAATCGACTATTGAGGGCGCATCGACTGATACCGCCGCGATCGACGGGATCGTGACGACCGCGGTTCACGCCCTCGCGCCGAGCGCGACGATGACCTTCTCACGCAAGGCCTACAACAATTTCGGCAATGTGAATCGCCCCGAAGATTTTGACGACGTTAACGCCGACGGCACCTGCAACAATGGCGAACCGTTTGAGGATGCCAATGCCAACGGTAATTGGGACATGGACCCCGGCCAGGCCGGTTTCGGCGGAGCGCGCGATGCAGTGCTATACCGCGTCAACGTGGTTTACCCCCGCGTCTTTCCGATCTTTGCGTTCATTCCGGGTCAGTCCGACACGTTTTCGATGAAAGCCGAAGTGGTACTGCGCAACCAGCCCTATGGGACGCAGTCAGCCGCAGCAACGACACCAACAACAGGGAATTGCACATGAGCCTGTTCCGCCAGTTTCGCCGCCTATTGCGCAGCACCTCAGGGGTTGCTGCGGTCGAGTTCGCCATGGGTGCGCCGCTGCTGCTGACCGCCGGGCTGTGGGGCAGCGAGACTGCCAACTATGCGCTGGTCAACATGAAGGTCGGCCAGCTGGCGGTTCATATCGCCGACAACGCTTCGCGGATCGGTGACACCAGCCTGCTGCAAAACCGCAAGATCTATGAAAGCGACATCACCGATGTGATCTATGGTGCCCAAATCCAGGGCGGACCGGCGATCGGACTTTACGATAACGGGCGGATCGTCATCAGCAGCCTTGAGACGCGCGATGGGGCGGGCGGCGACGACGAAGAGCAGTACATTCACTGGCAGCGCTGCCGCGGTGCAAAAAACGTCGCCTCCAGCTTTGGCGATGAGGGCGATGTGCTGCCCGATGGGATCGGGCGTAGCGGCAATGAAGTGATCGCCCAAACCGGCGATGCAGTGATATTTGTCGAGATCAACTATACCTATCAGCCGCTGATCTCAGCCCGGTTCATGGGCAGCCTCGACATCATTTCGACCGCATCGTTCACGGTCCGTGATGACCGCGATCTCAGCCAGATTTATCAGCGCGATCCGACCAATCCCGACACCGAACAGGCTTGCTCGGCCTACTCAGGCAACCTCGGGGTCGATACGGGCGGCAGCGTTTCCTAACGATAGCAGACTTTGCGGACTGCATCGGCAATCCGCGCAGCATCGATGATCGCGGCCTTTTCAAGGTTGGCGGCATAGGGCAGCGGCACGTCTTCGTTGCACACCCTCAGAACCGGCGCATCGAGGTGATCGAAGCCGTCTTCCATACAGATCGCCAGCACTTCGGAGGCAATCGAGCAAACCGGCCAGCCTTCCTCGGCAATCACCAGCCGGTTGGTTTTGGCTAGCGAGGTCAGCACCGCCTGCCGGTCGAGCGGACGCAAGGTCCGAAGATCGAGCACTTCGGCTTCGATCCCCTCTCCCGCCAGCGTCTTTGCCGCTTCAAGCGCCAGCCCGACCCCGATCGAATAGGACACGATCGTCACGTCGGTCCCCTCGCGCATGATCCGGGCTTTGCCAATCGGCACGATGTGATCGTCGAGCTCGGGCAGTTCAAAGCTGCGCCCATAGATCAGCTCGTTTTCGAGGAACACGACCGGATCTTCGCTGCGGATCGCGGCTTTCAGCAGGCCCTTGGCATCAGCCGCGTCATAGGGCGCGATCACGATCAGCCCGGGGACGCTGGCGTACCAGGGGCCAAAGTTCTGGCTGTGCTGCGCGCCGACCCGGCTGGCCGCGCCGTTAGGGCCGCGAAACACGATCGGACAGCGCATCTGCCCGCCCGACATATAGTTGGTCTTCGCCGCAGAATTGATAACGTGATCAATCGCCTGCATCGCAAAGTTAAACGTCATAAACTCGATAATCGGGCGCAAACCGCCCATCGCTGCGCCAGCACCGATCCCGGCAAAACCGTATTCGGTGATCGGCGTATCAATCACCCGTTTGGGCCCGAATTCGTCGAGCAGGCCCTGCGTGACCTTATAGGCCCCCTGATACTGCGCGACTTCCTCGCCCATTACGAACACGCGGTCATCGCGGCGCATTTCTTCGGCCATGGCATCACGCAAGGCTTCGCGGACGGTGACGGTCTGCATATTGGTGCCAGCCGGAATGGCGGGCTCGGCCGAGCTGGCCGCAGGCGCAGGCCGCTCGGCCGCTGCAACGGGAGCGGGCTCAGCTTTTGGAGCAGGGGCTGCTGCGGCGGGCGGCGCGGGCGCCTCCCCTTCCCCGCTGATCGTGGCGATCACCGTGCCAACTTTCACGCCTTCGGTGCCCTCAGCCACCAGGATCGCGCCGATCACGCCTTCGTCGATCGATTCAAATTCCATCGTCGCTTTGTCGGTTTCGATCTCGGCCAGAATATCGCCCGATTTGACGGTATCGCCTTCCTTGACCAACCACTTGGCCAGCGTCCCTTCTTCCATAGTCGGGGACAGCGCGGGCATTTTCAACTCGATGCTCATCAGACGCTCTCCACCAAGACGTCAGTGTAGAGTTCGGGCAGCTCCGGCTCTGGCGAACTTTCTGCAAAATCAGCAGCTTCGTTGACCTTGCTGCGAATTTGCTTCTCGATCTCCTTGAGCCGGTCCTCAGCTACGCCGCGGGCCAGCAATTCGGCTTTGGCGGCGTCAATTGGATCGTGCTTTTCGCGCATTTCCTGCACTTCCTCGCGGCTGCGGTACTTGGCTGGATCGGACATCGAATGCCCGCGATAGCGATAGGTCTGAAGCTCCATCAGCACCGGCCCTTTGCCGCTGCGGACATGGGCCACGGCGATTTCGGCGGCTGCGCGCACTTCGAGTACGTCCATCCCGTTGACGCTCATCCCCGGGATCCGGAACGCCGTGCCGCGGCGGTGAAAGTGCGTTTCAGCGCTGCCCCGAGTTACCGCAGTGCCCATCGCATAACCGTTGTTTTCGACCACGAAGATCACCGGCAGGCCCCACAGCGCCGCCATATTGAACGCTTCGTAAACCTGGCCCTGATTGGCCGCGCCATCGCCGAAATAGGCCATGCACAGCCCGCCGTCTTCGCGGTACTTATGGCCGAACGCCAGCCCAGCCCCGAGCGGAACCTGCGCGCCGACGATCCCGTGGCCGCCGTAGAATTTGTGCTCGGTCGAGAACATATGCATCGACCCGCCTTTGCCGCGCGAAATGCCCGCGCCGCGCCCGGTCAGTTCAGCCATGATCACTTTGGGGTCGATCCCATAAGCCAGCATATGGCCGTGATCGCGGTAACCGGTGATCACGCTGTCATGCCCGGCGTTCAGGGCTGATTGCAGCCCGACTGCAACCGCTTCCTGACCGATGTACAAGTGGCAAAACCCGCCGATCAGGCCGAGGCCATAGAGCTGCCCGGCTTTTTCCTCAAACCGCCGGATCAGCAGCATCTGCTCGTAAAATGCCAGCAACTGTTCGTCGCTCGCGGCAAAACGCGGACTCGCTTCGTGCGCGTCCTGCAGGCTGCGCAGCGCAAACGTCTCGGCGTCAGCGGTGGACTGGTCAGACGCCTTGCGGCTCGGTGCGGACTTGGCCAAATTCGTATCCCCTGGGGTATGGAACTACGCTCTCGCCTATAGGGCGAACCGCGCGCGAGGCAAACCGGCGCATACGAATTTGATGAAACGATTTTGGACCGAAATCTGCTCGGCAGATCAAGGAATAGTCAGCACAACCTCATCAGGGTGCACCACATTCAGATTCGCGCGGAGCAATTGCCCGGCCATATCGGGATCAACCTGATGCGGATTGAGCAGGCTGACGCGGTTCTTCAGGGCATCCCGTTCAACCGAAAGCAGCGCCAGTTCCTCGTGCCGATCGCCCAGCAAGCGACTGTTTTCGCTC
This sequence comes from Novosphingobium sp., assembly GCA_043756025.1. GTDB lineage: Bacteria > Pseudomonadota > Alphaproteobacteria > Sphingomonadales > Sphingomonadaceae > Novosphingobium. The sequence continues at coordinate 50,641 of JAYURW010000034.1, forward strand.
CATGCCAGCAGGCCGCTAGGGCCAAACAGAACCCAGGCACCCATAGCCAGCAGGCAGAACAGCGCGAAGGCCTGTGTCAGCCCCTCTTTCGCCAATCTAGGTTCCGCCCGTCCGCTCATAGACACCCTAGAATCACAGTTGATTCAGCAGTTCAAGCAGAAAGTTTAATGGGCACTCGAATTGCTGCGGATTTGTGACTTCACAGATCACTTGAAGCGGCAAAGTGGTGCACCCGACGGGATTCGAACCCATGGCCCCCAGATTAGGAATCTGGTGCTCTATCCGGCTGAGCTACGGGTGCCCACGCGGCCCCCATAATGGCAGCTTCCGGTGGTGGCAATCAGTTGAGGTCTTCGGGCGGCGCAACGGGGAACGGCAGAGGGAGCAACGGTATACCCTCTTCCAGCAGGTCTTTCGCCTCTGCCAGCGTAGCCTGACCGTGGATCACTTCGGCGTCCTGCTCGCCGTAATGCATCGCCCGCGACTGGCTGGCAAAACCGCCGCCGACCCAGCGTGACCCCTTCAGTGCTTCGGATTGCAGTTGAGCCAGCTTGTCGAACAACGCTGTGGCCTCTGGCGGGATAGCGCCACCGGCCACCGCCCGATCAGTTTTCGCTGGCGCCAACTGATTGCCTTTACGGGCGACTGCCGGGGCCATCGGAGCTTTGGCCACTTGGGCCGATCCGCACTGCGGGCAAGCAACCAGCCCGCGGCTCTGTTGGCCTGCGAAATCGGCCGATGAAGCAAACCAGCCTTCGAACCGGTGCCCAGCGGAGCAGGCCAGATCGAACACGATCATCCGGCAATGGGCCGCTTGTTGGCAAGGCTGGGCAATTGCGCCCGCACCGCCGCGATCCGCGCTGGATCAAGCTCGGCAAAACTCAATCCGGCCTGCGCTCCGCCCATATCGAGCAGGACATCGCCCCACGGATCAATCACCAGACTGTGGCCATAGGTTTCGCGGCCATCCTGATGACTGCCCACTTGCGCTGCGGCGACCACGAACGCGCTGGCCTCGATCGCCCGGGCGCGTTGCAAGATGTGCCAGTGCGCCGCGCCGGTCGGCCGGGTGAAAGCCGCCGGGATTGCGATCACATCGCAGTGGGCCCGGCCCAGCGCTTCAAACAAGGCCGGGAAACGCAGGTCATAACAGATCGCCAGCCCCAACTTTCCAATCGGAGTATCAACCGTAACCACGTCTTCGCCGGGAGCATAGGCCGCGCTTTCGCGCCAACTTTCGCCGGTTGCCAGATCGACGTCGAACATATGGATCTTGTCATAGCGGGCCACCACATGGCCGTTGGGATCAATCACAAAGCTGCGATTGGCCCAGCGGCCATCATCGCGCAAAATCGCCAGCGATCCAATTGCCACCCAGATTCCGGCTCCGGCAGCGGCCTCTTGCACCGCCTCCAGCACCGGGTTTTGCGCTTCTGCAACAATATTGGGAGTCGCCCGAGCGCGGTCACGGTCAATCAGGCCAGACATTTCAGGCGTAAACAGCATTTCCGCCCCGCCCATTGCCGCCGCGCCAATGGCTCCGACCAGCGCCTGGGCATTGGCCACCGGGTCAATCCCCGATGTCATCTGGCTGACGGCAATGCGGCCCATCAGAGCCTCAACAGGGGATCAAGCTTGCCGGCCCGGTCCAGCGCCTGAACATCATCGCAGCCGCCCAGCGCCGCATCATCAACGAAGATCTGCGGGACGGTCGTCGCGCCTGGTGCGCGGGCCTGCATCTCGGCCTTTTTGGGCCCGCCCAGCGTGATGTCGTGCTCGGTATAGGTCGCGCCTTTGCCATCCAGCAGCGCCTTGGCCCGCACGCAATACGGGCAGCCCCACTTGGTGTAGATTTCAACCTTGGCCGCAGTCACGTGGTTCTCCTCTTGAAACGCCGCTGGGCTATCATACATCGGCGGTGAAGTCATCGCCTGCAAGTGGTGCTGGTTTCACCGGGATGCCGCTGCCGGGTTCCGGACATTCATAATTGCTCAGACAGAGGATTGTGCCATGAACCGATTTGATTTTACTCCCTATCGCCGCACTATGGTCGGGTTTGACCGATTGTTCGATCTGCTCGAAAACCAGTCGCGGATGAACGGCGGAGACAATTACCCGCCATTCAATATCGAGCGGCGCGGCGAAGATGCCTATCGCATCACGCTGGCCATCGCCGGGTTCAAACCTGCTGATATCGAAATTACCGCCCAGCAGAACCTGCTGGTGGTCCAGGGCAAGAAGGGTGACGAAGCTTCGGCGGCGCAGTTCCTTCACGTCGGGATTGCCCAGCGCGGGTTTGAGCGCCGGTTCGAACTGGCTGACTATGTCAGGGTTGAAGACGCCAATCTGGAAGACGGGATGCTGGCGATCGATCTGGTGCGTGAAGTGCCCGACGCGATGAAGCCCAAAAAGATCCCGGTTGGCACGCAAAAATCGTTGAGCGTAGTCAGCGAGGCCAAAGATCAGGCCGGGTCCAGCGAAGCCGCCTGAACGGCATTTAGGGCACCAGAATCAATTCGGGGGTGAGGCCGGCAGGCCCCACCCCCACGGCGCTTGCGCACCGCCTTGTCGCGTCATGATCATCCGGGTCGCAGAAGATGATCGGTTCGCGCCAAGCCCAGAAACTGTGTCAGAAAGCGATGGTTCTAGATACCTTGATCGTAAGCGAAAAAGACCAACGAACATGGTTGAGAACATCCTAGCAGCCGAAAATTCCCCCCCGGATTGGTTCGCTGCGATTCGTCTTCAATAAGCCTCCGCTACGCGGCAGCAGTGCTGGTTTGCAAGGGATTTTCGGCGAAATTCCTAACCCGCTGACTTGGCAGGGAAAGCCCCTAAACCAAGCGCGCCTGTTGCAGCGCTGCGGCAATGAATCCAGCAAACAATGGATGCGGATTGAACGGGCGGCTCTTCAATTCAGGGTGAAATTGCACGCCGATGAACCACGGATGGTCCGGCCGTTCGACAATTTCAGGAAGCAAGCCATCGGGCGACATCCCCGAGAACACCAGCCCGCCACGTTCTAAAGATTCGCGGTAGGCGCCGTTAACCTCGTAGCGGTGGCGGTGGCGCTCGCTGATCGATGTGGCCCCGCCATAGATCGCCGCGACATGGCTGTTGGCGCTTAGCATTGCCTCATAGGCCCCCAGCCGCATCGTTCCGCCCAGATCCGTATCAGCGCCGCGCTGTTGCAGACCTTCAGGGCTCATCCATTCGGTGATGATCCCGACAACTGGTTCAGTCGTTTTGCCAAATTCGGTTGATGAGGCCGCCGTGATCCCGGCGGTATTACGGGCGCCTTCGATGCAGGCCATCTGCATTCCCAGGCAAATTCCGAAGAACGGCACCTTGCGTTCCCGCGCGAACCGGACCGAGGCAATCTTGCCCTCGGTCCCGCGCACGCCAAAGCCGCCGGGGACCAAAATTCCATCGAGCGTCTCCAGCTTCGAAACGATCTCGTCGTCGCCGGCCTCAAACAATTCGGCATCAATCCAGCGGATGTTGACTTTGACCCGGTTGGCCATCCCGCCATGAACCAGCGCTTCGTTGAGGCTTTTGTAAGCGTCTGGCAGGCCGACATATTTCCCGACGACGCCGATCGTTACTTCGCCTTCGGGATGTTGATAGCGATCGACGATATCGGCCCAGCCGGTCATATCGGGCAGCGGGGCGCTCAGCCCGAAATGGCGCAGCACTTCGTTGTCGAGCCCTTCGGCGTGATACTGCAGCGGCACCGCATAAATGCTGGAAGCATCAAGCGCCGGGATCACCGCTTCTTTGCGGACGTTGCAGAACAGCGCGATCTTGGCGCGTTCGGTTTCGGGCAGGGGATGCTCGCAGCGGCACAGCAGCACGTCGGGCTGGATCCCCAGGCTGGTCAATTCGCGAACCGAGTGCTGGGTCGGCTTGGTCTTAAGCTCGCCGGCTGCTTTGACATAGGGGACCAGCGTGACATGGACCGAACAGGTTGCCTCACGCCCCAGCTCGTTGCGCAATTGCCGCAGCGCCTCGATGAACGGCAAGCCCTCGATATCCCCAACCGTGCCGCCAATTTCGCACAGCACGAAATCGAGATCACCGGTTTCAGCCTTGGCGAACTCCTTGATCGCGTCGGTTACGTGCGGAATGACCTGCACGGTTGCGCCCAAGTAGTCGCCGCGGCGTTCCTTGGTGATGATATCGCGGTAAATTCGCCCCGAAGTGATATTGTCCGCCTGCCGCGCCGAAACGCCGGTGAAGCGTTCATAGTGGCCCAGATCAAGGTCAGTTTCAGCGCCATCGTCGGTCACATAGACTTCGCCGTGCTGATAGGGGCTCATCGTACCGGGATCGACGTTGAGATAGGGATCGAACTTGCGAATCCGGACTTTGTATCCGCGCGCCTGAAGCAAAGCCGCAAGGCTTGCCGCCATCAGACCTTTGCCAAGCGAGGAGACCACGCCGCCGGTGATAAATATGAACCGCGTCATGGGGGACGAGCCTTAAGCCGAGTTAGGGGGATCGGGCAAGCGCCGCTTGCCGAAATCCACAATTCCATTGCTGATAAAAACAGCCGCGTATCGCCCCGTCGTTAAACCGGGCGGCAGTCTCACTGCTGCGGCGGTTACTGCTGCTTGCCGGGGGCCTGAAGCGGATCGGCGCTGGCCGGAACCGGGCTGGCCGCACCAGCCGGGGCTGGTTGCGCGCCGCCATCCAGCGGATTGACCGGAGCTGGAGCCTGCTGCGGCAGCGACTGATCGGGGATCGCCGAACGATTTAGAGTATCTTCGATCGGTTTGGCTGCGCCGGTATTGGCCGCCAGCGCCGCCAGCAGGATCGACAGGCTGACAAACAGCACTGCCAGGATCGTGGTCAACCGAGTCATGAAATCTGCCGCACCGCGGGCCGACATCATCCCGGCCGGGCTTCCGCCCCCCGCAAGTCCGCCACCTTCCGACTTTTGCATCAGGATAACGATTACCAGCAGAGTAGCCACAATGGCTTGGACTACGGTCAGAAAAATGAACAGCGACATGACAAATCCGCAAAATAAGAGGTTGGCGCGCATCTAGGCGCGCTTGGGCCGTTGTGCAAGGTGTGGTGGGCTATTCGCCCTCGGTGCCCGCCGCCGCCACAACGATCGCCAGAAAGCTCTCAGCCGTAAGACTGGCGCCGCCGACCAGCGCCCCGCCGACTTCATTCACCGCCAAAAGCTCGGCTGCGTTGGCGGCATTGACCGAACCGCCGTAGAGAATACGCACAGCCGCTCCGGCCTCGCCATAGATCGCCACCAGCTTGGCCCGGATCGCCCGGTGCATCGCGCTGACATCGTCGAGCGAAGGCACGCGTCCGGTGCCGATTGCCCAGACCGGCTCATAGGCCACAGTTACGCGCGCCGAAGCGTCTTCGCCCTGCGGCAGCGAACCGGCCAACTGGCCCGTCACGACGGCTTCGGCTTTGCCCGCATCGCGCTCAGCCTCGGTTTCGCCAACGCAGACGATTACTTCCAGCCCCGCCGCCAGCGCAGCACCGGCTTTGGCCTGAACGACAGCGTCACTCTCGGCGTGAAACGCGCGGCGTTCCGAATGTCCGACGATCACGAACTGCGCCCCGGCATCGGCCAGCATCGGCGCGGCAATATCACCGGTAAAGGCGCCGCTGGCTTCAGCATGGCAATCTTGTGCCCCAGCCTGCGCCGCCTGCAATGCCTCGGCCATCGTGCCGATCAGCGTGAACGGCGGCGCAATCCCGACCCGCACGCCGGGGTAACGGGCGGCACCGCGATCAATCGAGCGGGCTTCGGAAAGCATGGCGCGCAGGCCATTCATCTTCCAGTTGCCGACAATAAAGGGCTGGGTGGACATGGGTATTCCTCACTGAATAGCTGTTGCCCGGCTCAGGTGGCGGACTTTCCCCGCGCCTAGGCCAGCGCGGCGCGGCTTGTCAAAGGGGAAGCAGCAGGCTGCGGTGGACGGGCCATAGCAGAACCATTGCCTGCACGGCCAATGATGCCTAAAGCCCCGGTCATAGTGCCGAAGGTCCGGCGCGGTCACAATTCTTGGCGGTTTAGCGATGCTTCAGTCTTTTCGCGGTTTCTTTCAGTCCAAATTGGGGATTGGTTTTACCCTCGGCTTTCTGGCGCTGATTGCGCTGGCCTTTGCCAGCGGCGATGTCGCCAACAGCGGCGGGTTTGGCTCGATTGGCGGCAACAACGCCGTTGCCACCGTCGGCCGCGAACGGATCACCGCGGCCCAAGTCGAGCGGCAAGTCACCAACTTCTTGACCCGGATGCGGCAGAGCGATCCAACCGCAACGGTCGCTTCATTTCTGGACGCCGGTCAGTTGGACGAACTGATCAACTTCATGGTCGATCGCAAAGCGGCGTTTCTTTACGGCAAACAGCACGGGCTTTTTATCGGTGACCGGTTGATCGACAGCGAAATTGCCAAGATCCCGCGGGTTCAGGGCCCTGATGGCAAAGTTGATCCGGCGCTCTATCGTCAATTTCTGGCCGAACGCGGGATGACCGACGCGGAGTTCCGGCTGGAACTGGGCGAAGAACTGATGGCCCGCCAACTGACCAGCTCGACCCGCAGCGGCGTGGCCGTGCCGCAAAGAGTCACGATGCGCTATGCCGCGATGGTGACGGAACGGCGCAAGGGCTTTATTGTCACGATCCCGGCCTTAGCTTTTGCGCCGAAGACCCCGCCAAGCGAAGGTGAAATCACCGCCTGGTACAACGACCACAAGGCCCAGTATGCGCTGCCCGAGCGGCGCACGATCCGCTTTTTGACGATCGGCGATGGCGCGCTGAAGAATGTACCTGCCCCAGCTGAGGCAGAGATTGCCGCGCGTTATACCGCCAACAAGGCCAAATACGCTGCGACCGACAAGCGCAAGCTGTCGCAAATGGTTCTGCCAACCGAAGCCGCAGCCAAACAGGTGCTGGCTGAGGTTTCCGCCGGAAAGTCGCTCGAAGCATCGGCCTCGGCCAAGGGGCTTGGCGTTGCGGCGCTGGGCAGCCTGACCAAGGACGAATATGCGCTGCAAAGCTCAGCTGCCACCGCCGACGCCGTGTTTACTGCTCCCAAGGGTAAAGTCGCCGGGCCGTTCAAGGCACCAATCGGCTGGTTGATCGTTCGGGTTGACGGCAATGATGGCACCGCCGGCAAAACCCTCGATCAGGCCCGGCCCGAATTGGTCAAGGAACTGTCCGAAGAAAAGCGCCGCAGCGCGATTGCTGACTTCGTCGCCCGGATTGAGGACGAGCTGGATAACGGCGCAACCTTGGCCGATGTCGCCAAGGAACTGGGGGTCGAAGTTACCGAAACCCCGCCGCTGACCGCCGATGGTTCGGTTTATGGCAAGCCCGGGATGATCGGTCCCAAGGAACTCACGCCGATTTTCCAGGCGGCTTATACGATGGAATCCGAAAAGAAACCGCAGGTCGTCGAGGTTGAGCCCGGCAAGACATTCATGATCTTTGATGTTGGCAAGATCGATCCCGCCGCGCCGCCGCCGCTTGCTGAAATCCGCGATCAGGTGGTGACTGATGTCCAACTGGCCAAGGGTGCCAAAGCCGCCAAAGCTGCCGCAGAGAATGTCCAGAAGCAGGTTGAAAAGGGCGTTCCGGTCGAAGTCGCCGTCGCTTCGCTTGGGGTATCGCTGCCGCCGGTAGACCGGGTCGACAAGGACCGGATGTCATTGCAAGCACAGGGGCAGAACGCTTCCAAACCCGAAATGCTGCTATTTGCCATGGCCAAAGGTAAAGTCCGCCTGCTCGCTGCGCCGCGCAACCGGGGCTGGTATGTCGTTTCGCCAACCGAAGTTACCCCCGGCACGGTCACTCCCCAAGATGCCCGTTTGCCCGGCCTCAATCAAAGCCTGCAGGGCAGCTATGGCGCGGAATATGGCGAACAGCTGGGTGCTGCGATGCGCAATGATGTTGGCTCAACCCGCAACGAGAGCAGCGTCAAAGAAGTCGAAACCCGCCTGCGCGGCGGCAAGTAAGCGCCTGCCATGACCGGCGCCAGCGCCCAGAACCGGGAAGTAGCGTTTGAAGCTCTAACGGCGGGCCGCCCGGCGCTGGTCTGGCGCAAGCTAGTTGCCGATTGCGAAACACCGGTTGGGGCCGCGCTCAAACTGATCGAGGATGGTCGCGGCGATTTCCTGCTCGAAAGCGTCGAAGGCGGCGAAGTACGCGGGCGCTACAGCCTGCTCGGGCTCGATCCCGATCTGGTGTTCCGCGCAACCGGCGCAAGCGCCGAAATCAACCGGACCTGGCGACATGACCGCGCCGCCTTTGCCCCGCTGGCCGGGGACAGCCTGAGCGAGCTGCGCGCATTGGTTGCGTCCTGCCGGATCGATGTGCCGCCAGAGCTCCCGTCCGCGCTCGCCTGCCTGGTCGGCTATTTTGGGTATGAAACCTATGGCCTGGTCGAAAAGTTGCCGCGCCCGGCGGAAAACCCGCTGGCCCTGCCCGATATGCTGTTCGTCCGGCCGGCGCTGATCCTGATCTTTGACCGGCTGAGCGATGCGCTGTGGTGTGTCGCCCCGGTCTGGCCAGAAGGCGACGCCGAGCGGCAGCTGGAAGCGGCCGAGGAGCGGATCGACGCGGCGCTTCAGCGCCTGTCCGGCGCGATCCCGGCACCGCTGCTCGACGCCGCCCTGCCCGAGCCAGTCCTGCAACCGACGATGGCGCCGGGCCAGTACCGCGACATGGTGCTGCGGGCGAAGGATTATATTGAGGCTGGTGATGTCTTTCAGGTGGTGCTGGCCCAGCGCTTTACCTGTCCGTT
>JAYURW010000035.1:0-26788 GCA_043756025.1 Novosphingobium sp.
CGCGGTGAGCGAAAGCTTCGATGCCATCGTGCTGGGCGCAGGCGCGGCGGGGCTGTTTTGCGCAGCCCAAGCCGGGCAGCGCGGACGGCGGGTGCTGCTGCTCGACCACAATGACGAGCCGGGTCGCAAGATCCTGATCTCGGGCGGCGGACGGTGTAATTTCACCAACCTGCACACCGTTCCTGAACGGTTTCTGTCGGCCAACCCGCATTTCGCCAAATCGGCGCTGAGCCGTTATTCGCCACGCGATTTTCTGGCTTTGGTCGAGGCATACGGGATCGCGTGGCACGAGAAAACCTTGGGGCAATTGTTTTGCGATGGCTCGGCGCGGCAGGTGGTCGATCTGCTGCTGGACGAGTGCGCCAAGGGCGGCGTGACGCTGCGGCTGGGCGAGCCGGTGGGTCGGGTCGAGCACCGCGATGGGCAATTCCGGGTGGGCGGAGCAAGCGCACCCGCGCTGGTCATCGCGACCGGCGGGCCATCGATTCCCAAGCTGGGCGCAAGCACGCTGGCGTACGAGCTGGCGCGGCAGTTCGGGTTGAAAGTGGTCGAACCGCGCCCGGCCTTGGTGCCGCTGACGCTGGGCGGCGACGAGGTGCTGTTTCGCGAGCTGTCGGGCGTGTCCGCGCCGGTGGTGGCGAAGTGCGGCAAGGCGGCCTTTGCGGAAAGTGCGCTGTTCACGCACCGGGGCTTATCGGGCCCGGCGATCCTGCAAGTGTCGAGCTATTGGCGGAACGGCGAGCCGGTCGGGATCGATTTCCTGCCCGATCAGACCACGGGCTGGCTCGCCGCCGCCAAACGCGCTGCCCCGCGTAAGCTGGCGCGCAAGCTGCTGGGCGAGAGCTTGTCTGAACGGCTGGCGATCGTGCTGGCCGAGCGGCTCGGTATCGACGGCGAGCTTGGTCTGCAAACCGACAAAGCGCTCAATGCCGCCGAGGCCGCGCTGCGCAATTGGCAGTTCCATCCCAACGGCAGCGAAGGCTTCGCCAAGGCCGAGGTGACCGTGGGCGGGATCAGCACCGCCGAGCTGTCCTCGCAAACGATGGCAGCGCGGCGCGTGCCGGGGCTTTATGCGATCGGCGAGGCGGTCGACGTGACCGGGTGGCTGGGCGGGTACAACTTCCAGTGGGCCTGGGCCAGCGCAGCAGCGGCGGGGGCAGCGCTTTAGGGCGCGATCACCCCGAACAGGTCATGTTCGTCGGCATCTTCGACCAGCACCGTCGCAAAATCGCCGGGTTGCAGCGCCGCTGGGACGTTGCGCAGGTACACCGCGCCGTCGATCTCTGGCGCGTCGGCCTGGCTGCGCGCGGTTGCGCCGATATCGCCGTCTTCGTCAACCTCGCCCACCTCGTCGATGATCACCTGGATCGTCCGCCCGACCTTGGCTTGAAGTTTGGCCGCGCTGATCGCTTCGGTTTTGGCCATGATCCGGGCGTAGCGATCTTCCTTGACCGCCTCGGGCACCGGATCGGGCAAGCCATTGGCGTGGGCGCCGGCCACCGGCTCGAACCGGAACGCGCCGACCCGGTCAAGTTGAGCTTCATCGAGCCAATCGAGCAAGTACTGGAAATCCGCCTCGGTCTCACCGGGGAAGCCGACCACGAAGCTTGAGCGCACTGCGATATCGGGGCAAATCTCACGCCAATTGCGCAGCCGTTCGAGCACCTTGGCCTCGTTGGCGGGGCGCTTCATTGCCTTCAACACCGACGGCGCGGCGTGCTGGAACGGGATGTCGAGATATGGCGTGAGCAGCCCCTGCGCCATCAGCGGGATCACCGCATCGACATGGGGATAGGGATAGACATAGTGCAGCCGGACCCACGGCGGAATGCCCTCTGGCGTCCGCAGACCGCCCAATTCGCGGGCCAGATCGGTCATATGGGTGCGGACCGGGTTGCCGTGCCACTGGCGTTCCTCATGGCGGACATCGACGCCGTAAGCGCTGGTGTCCTGGCTGATCACCAGCAATTCGCGGGTGCCCGCTGCGACCAGCTTTTCCGCCTCGCGCAGCACCGCGTCGATCCGGCGGCTGGCGAGTTTTCCGCGCAGGCTGGGGATGATGCAGAACGAACAGGCGTGGTTGCAGCCCTCGGAAATCTTGAGGTAGCTGTAGTGGCGCGGGGTCAGCTTGATGTCGGCCATTTCCGCGTAATTCTGCGGGATCAGGTCGATAAACGGCCCCTGCGCGGGCGGGGCGGCGGCATGCACAGCCTCGACCACCGCTTCGTACTGATGCGCGCCCGTAACCGCGAGCACGGCCGGAAATTTGGCCCGAATCAGCTCAGCTTCGCTGCCCATGCAGCCGGTCACAATCACCCGGCCATTTTCAGCAATCGCTTCACCAATCGCGGCGAGACTCTCTTCCTTGGCCGAATCGAGGAACCCGCAGGTGTTGACCAGCACCACATCGGCCCCGGCATAATCAGGTGACATGGCATAGCCATCGGCCCGCAGCCGGGTCAGGATCCGCTCCGAATCAACCAGCGCCTTGGGACAGCCCAAGCTGACCATGCCGACGCGCTTCTGTTGGGGAATTACCGTTGCCATCGCGGCGGGCCCTTACACTGCCAGCCTGCAAAGTGCTAGGGAAACGGAATGGAACCGATGAACTGGATCGCAGTGGGATTGGCAACCGCCGCCGCTTCGGGCGTGTTCGCGCTGTTGTGGCGCGGGCGTTTGCCGGTCTGGGGATACGGCCTCCAGCTGATCCCGGCGGCGATGCTGGGTCACGCCTTGGCGCGGATTGGGGCGGACACATTGGCCGCCAAACCGTGGCTCTACGCGATGCAGGCGGGCGGACTGGCGCTGGCCTTTGTCCTCCCGGCGGTGTGGATGCTGGGGCTGCGCAGCGGCGCAGCACGGGGCGAACTGGCGCGTGACAGCGCGGCTTTCGTGCTGGCCTATCTGGCGATGGGCGTAGTGTTTTGGGGGTTGAGCTGAGTTGGCTCCCCTTCCTCTTCAGAGGAAGGGGTTGGGGGATGGTGGCGCAGCGCAAGCTGCGCTTGCAAAGCGGCCCGAAGCCGCTTCACCACCCCCTTGCCCCTCCTCTGAAGAGGAGGGGGGACAAAGTCGCTACTTCGCCTTCACCTTGGGCAAAAACTTCACCGGATCGAGCGCGACGCGGTTTTTGCGTACTTCGAAATGGAGCTGCGGTTCGGTCGCCATGCCGGTATCGCCAACCAGCCCAACCCGTTCACCCGCTTTCACCGTGTCGCCCTCTTTGACGGTAACTTTGGAGAGGAACGAATAGGTCGTGGTCCAGCGCCCGCCGTGGAACACGATCACGGTCAGGCCGTAATCCTCAGGACCTTGCCCGGCGAAGATCACTTTCCCCGCGGCACTGGCGCGTACAGCGGTGCCTTCGGGAGAGAGCAGGTCGATCCCTTCGTGCGGGCCGCCTTTGACCTCAGTGCTGGCAAACGCGCGGCGGACTTTGCCGGTCAAGGGCCAGGCGAATTTGGGCGCCGGGGTATCGGCCAAAGCTGCCGGACTGGCGCTGGCGGTGGGGGTTGGCGTGGCGGTGGGCGCGGCGACCGCTTTGGAAGAAATCGTCGGGATCGCCAGCTTTTGCCCGGGCTTGACCGGATCGCCGACTTTCAGACCGTTGGCGGCGGCAATCGAGGACCACGGCACGCCGTAATCAAGCGCAATCGAAAACCCGGTCTCGCCGTCCGTCACCGTATGGCTGCGGCGGCGCGGGATCACCAGTTTCTGCCCGGCGCGCACGGCATAGGGCGCTTTCAGGCCATTGGCCTCGATAATCAGCACTCTTGGCACTTCGGCGCGGGCGGCAATCCCGCCCAGTGTCTCGCCCGGTTTGACCACATGGGCCGCTTCGGTCTTGGGATCGGGGGCTTTGGTATCCTCAGCCAGCAAGGGCGCGGCCAGCACGGCGGTCAGCGCGAAGCCCATCCCGGCCAGCGCGTTGGCGGTGAGCCGCCTCACCCGCCGTAACGCCCGGCAAGCTCGGCCAGCGAGGCATCGTGAGTGAGGTCCAATTGCAGCGGGGTCACTGAAACGTATCCATCCTGAATGGCCTCCAGGTCGCTCGCATGGCCGGGCGTATGCTCGATCCCATGCAGGCCGAACCAGAAGTACCGGTAGCCCCTTGGGTCGGTTCCTTCAACCACTGATCCGCGCGCATAGTCATGAAATCCTTGGCGAACTACGCGGATGCCTAGAACTTGGTCAGCGGGAATGGCCGGGAAATTGACATTGACCAGCGTGCGCGGGGCAAACGGCACGCCCAGCAGCGGCGCGATCACTTTTGCCCCCCACGCTTCAGCAGCGGCGAATGGCACGGCGTCGCCCATGCCTTCCTTGGCATAGACCTGGCTCAGCGCGATCGAGCGGATTCCCGCCAGCGCGCCTTCGATTGCCGCGCTGACGGTGCCTGAATAGGTCACATCATCGCCCAGATTGGCCCCGCGATTGACGCCCGACAGGATCAGATCAGGCGGACTTGGCATCACTTTGCGCAGCGCCATCGTCACCGCATCGGTTGGCGTGCCCAACACGGCAAAGCGGCGCTCGTTGTATTGGCGCAACCGCACCGGACTGCCCAGAGTGAGTGAATGCCCGGCGCCCGATTGCTCCTCGGCCGGGGCGACGATCCAGATATCGTCCGAGAAAGTGCGGGCAATCGCCTCCAGCACTTCGAGGCCCGGGGCGTGGATCCCATCGTCGTTGGTGAGCAGGATCCGCACTAAGCCGGAACCAGCGCGGTGATTCCGCCCATATAGGGCAGCAGCGCGGCGGGCACGGTGACCGAGCCATCCTCTTGCTGATAGTTCTCCAGCACCGCCACCAAGGTCCGGCCCACGGCGAGGCCAGAGCCGTTGAGAGTGTGAACGAATTCGGTGCCTTTTGCGCCGTCGGGGCGGAACCGCGTGTTCATCCGCCGCGCCTGAAAATCACCGCAGTTGGAAACCGAGCTGATCTCGCGGTACGCGTTCTGGCCTGGCAGCCAGACCTCAAGATCAAAGGTCTTGCGCGCGGTAAAGCCCATGTCCCCGGCACAGAGCAGCATCTTGCGATAGGGCAGTTCCAGCGCCTCAAGGATCGATTCGGCGGCCTTGACCATCCGTTCGTGTTCGGCGGCCGAGTCTTCGGGCTTGCAGATCGTCACCAGCTCGACCTTTTCGAACTGATGCTGGCGGATATACCCCCGCGTATCCTTCCCCGCCGCACCCGCTTCGGAGCGGAAACACGGGGTGAGCGCGGTGAGCCGGATCGGGAGCTGCGCATCGGACAGGATTTGCTCGCGGACCGAATTGGTCAGCGAAACTTCGGCGGTGGGAATCAGCCAGCGGCGCGTTGCCTTAAGATCACGGATCTCATCTGAGACTTCTTTCAATACGCTGGCTTTCCAAGCGTTTGTCAGCTCGCCTTCAACTTTCTTTTCATGCGCTAATTTGGTTGCACGATCGAGGACGTCTCCAATGAACTCAAGCTTGAACGCAACATTTGTTGAAAATAGATCGTCTTCGAATTTGGGTAGTTGCCCTGTGCCGAAGGCTGACTCTTCCTTTACGAGAAGCGGTGGTGCGCATTCGGTATAGCTGTTTTTCACGGTCTGATGATCGAGCATGAATTGCCCCAGTGCCCGCTGTAGCCGGGCCATCTGCCCGCGCAGGAATGTAAACCGCGAGCCCGAAATCAGCGCGCCGGTTTCAAAATCGAGGCCGAGCACTGGGCCAAGATCGGCGTGCTCCTTGGGGGCGAAGTTAAACTGTCGTGGGGCACCCCAGCGGCTTACTTCGACATTCTGGCTTTCGTCTTCGCCATCGGGAACGTCTGCGTCGGGGAGGTTGGGGAGCGAAGGAAGAATCTTCGCAAGGTTTCGCCCGGCATCCGCGACCTCATCCTCCAAACTTTCAATCTCGGCTTTGATGGAATCGACCTCCATTCGAAGGCGATCAACCTTTTCATCTATTGATAGCCCGGCAATCAGCTGCGCTTGTGTTTCGAATACATCGAAACCTAAAGCTCGCGCGATTTCTTCGTCAAGGTTGATGGCAGCCTTCTGCATCCGGAGTTGGCCTACTAGGCCGGAGATCGTTTTTCTCTTCGCTAGCAATTGCTGATGGCCGGTTGCCGCAGCTCTCATCGCTGTATCCAAATTGAGAACCGCTCCGGCGACGGGCTCTACCCCCCGCCGCGCCAATCCGGCGTCGAAAGCTTCAGGGTTTTCGCGGATGAATTTGATATCGTGCATGGTGCTGGCGCTATGCCGCCTCGCGCCGCGCCGCGCAACTATCCCCGCCGTCATCCTGAACTTGTTTCAGGATCCATTTCGCCGATGGCCCGGTGGCTGGTTGGATTGAGCAAACTACACGGTTTGCTCTCGCAGCAAGCCAACGGGCTAAAACCACGATGGATCCTGAAGCAAGTTCAGGATGACGAAGTGGGTGAGGGAGTGCTCTAAAGGGGAAATGGTGGGCGCGGCAGGGATTGAACCTGCGACCCCACCCGTGTGAAGGGTGTGCTCTACCACTGAGCTACGCGCCCATCCGCGCGATCTGCCGCTTGGGGCCGAGTTGCGAACGAAGGCGGGCCATTAGTCCGCCGCGCGCCAATTGACAAGGCTGGAAAGCGGGCTAGTGCGCTGGCCATGAGCGACGAAATCACCCCCGCAGCCACGCCCGAAGTTACACCCGTTGATTCGGGCGCAGCCGACGTTCCGCCCAACCGGATCGCGATCAGCCCGCGCAGCGAATTTTTTGATGAAGACAAGCTGATGCGCGGCATCGGTATTCGCTTCAAAGGCACGGTCCGGACCAATGTTGAGGAATACTGCATTTCCGAAGGCTGGGTCCGGGTGCAAGCTGGCAAGACCATGGACCGCCACGGCCAGCCGCTGACGCTGAAACTCAATGGCCCGGTCGAAGCCTGGTACGAAGATCTGGACGAAGACGCCCCGGTGGCGAAACTTTAGGCTCAAAAGCCTCCTCGAGCTTGCTCGGGGAGGGGGACCGCGCCGCAGGCGTGGTGGAGGGGCCCCTCCGTCAGCGCTTCGCGCTGCCACCTCCCCGAGCAAGCTCGAGGAGGATCTGGATTACCAACGCATCTTGCGTTTGATGATATCGCCGATTGGATCGCGGCTGGGTGCGGCTTTGCTCGCGCTGCCCACCAGCTTCTCACCCTTTTTCGGCGAGACCGGGTAAATGAACCCTTGCACCGGCCAATGCGATCCGCCGAGCGCCTGCAGCGGGGCATACCAGACCCGCACCGATGACCAGTCGTTATCGGGCGAAACGTCGATTACCCGGACATTGTCTTCGATCTGGCCGCGGCGACCGTTGATCAGGCTCCAGTTGGAGTGGCGGATCAGGATTGTACGGCTATCGACGATCCGGCTGACCGCGGCGACATGACCCAGAACCGAGCCACCGCTTGGTTTCAGCGCCATCACTGCGCCAACTTTGGGCCGGAAACCGCGAGCGTAGCGCCCTTCGGCCTGGCCCCACCAAGTATGGGCATCGCCATAGATCTGAATCCCAGTGACCTGACGGGCATAGGGCACGCATTGCAGATAAGGCGGCAGTTGCGGATTATCAGCAGCGTCCACTTCGGCCCGGTCAGGCAGCGCGATCCGCGCGGATACCGGGGCGGCGCTGAGCATAGCCAGGCTGGCGGCAAACAGGAGATGGCGCGGGTTCATGGCGGCTTGTTGCACCAGGTTTGGTTATGGCTGGCCTGCGCAGTGTGGTTAACGCGGCGGTAAGGAATTGCCGGAGTTCTTGCAAAAAATCACCGCCCGGCGCAGGGGCGCTTTCATGTCCCTGCCCCAAGTCATCATCATCGGCCGTCCCAACGTCGGCAAGTCCACGCTGTGGAACCGGCTTGTCGGCAAGAAGCTCGCGCTGGTCGATGACCAACCGGGGGTGACCCGCGACCGCCGATTTGGCGATGCGCACCTGCTCGGGCTCGATTTCACCCTGGTCGATACCGCCGGCTGGGAAGATGAAGATGCCGCCACCCTGCCGGGCCGGATGCGCCAACAAACCGAAGCGGCGCTGGTCGGCGCAACGGTGGCGCTGTTCGTGATCGATTCGCGCGCCGGGCTGACGCCATTGGACGAGGAAATCGGACGCTATCTGCGCGAAAGCTCGGTTCCGGTGGTGGTGATTGCCAACAAGGCCGAAGGCAAAGCGGGCGATCACGGGGTCTACGAATCGTTCGCGCTAGGCTTTGGTGATCCGATCCCATTCTCGGCCGAACACGGCACCGGGTTGGTTGATCTGTTTGAGGCGCTGCTGCCGCTGCTCGAAGGCGACAAGTCGGACGACGACGAATTCGAACCCTTTCCTGACGAGGAAGAGGAAGATGAAGAGACGCTCAACAAGAAGCCGCTCAAGCTCGCCATTGTCGGTCGGCCCAATGCCGGGAAATCGACGCTGATCAATGCGCTGCTGGGCGAAGACCGGCTGCTGACCGGGCCTGAAGCCGGGATCACCCGCGATTCGATTGCGATCGAATGGGAATGGACCGATCCGGCCACCGACGAAGTGCGCCCGGTCCGGCTGATCGATACGGCCGGGATGCGCAAGAAAGCGCTGGTGGTCGACAAGCTGGAAAAGCTCGCGGTCGCCGATGCCCGCCACGCGGTCGATTTTGCCGAAGTGGTGGTGCTGCTGCTCGATGCCACGCGGGGGCTTGAGCATCAGGATCTCAAGATCGCCTCCATGGTGCTTGAAGAGGGCCGCGCGCTGATTATCGCGATCAACAAATGGGACGTGGCCGAAGACGCCTCGGGCCTGTTCAACGGGGTCAAAGCGGCGCTGGAAGACGGCCTTAGCCAGGTCAAAGGCGTGCCGGTGCTGACGCTTTCGGCGCGAACCGGGAAAGGCCTCGATACGCTGATCCAAACCGGGTTTGATATTCGTGCGGCCTGGTCCAAACGCGTGCCGACCGCGCTGCTGAACAAGTGGTTTGACGAGGCACTGGCCAAGAACCCACCGCCCGCTCCCGGCGGCCGGCGGATCAAGCTGCGCTATATTACCCAGGCCAAAACCCGCCCGCCCGGCTTCGTGCTGTTTGGGACCCGGCTGGACGCTTTGCCCAACAGCTATCAGCGTTACCTGGTCAATTCGATGCGCCGCGATCTGGGCTTTGATGCGGTGCCGGTGCGGCTGATGCTGCGCAGCCCGAAGAACCCGTTTAAGTCCTAACGCCGCAGCGGCAGCACTTTTCGCTCGGTCAAACTGCGCCACAACCATTCGAGCGGGCCTTGGCGGAACCGCTCCAGCCACGGCTTGCTCCACGCCAGCATCAGCCCCCAGCCGAGCAGCACAAAGCCGGTTAGCGCGGCGTGACCAAACTGTCCGGCAAGGCCTAGCCCCCAGCCATAGAACAGCGCGGTCATCACCAGACTTGTGCCGATGTAATTGCTGAACGCCATTCGCCCGGCCGCCGCGATCCGTTGCCCCAGCCGGGACGCGATCAGCCGCGGGGTCAGCAAGACCAGCAGTGCGGCATAGCCCAGCGCCATCGCCAGATGCGCAAAGCTGAGGCCATAGCTGATCGCAAAACGCATGGCGGTTTCGGGATAGTGCGTTTCGTGCGCCCACAGCGCAAAGCTGCCCGTGGCCAGCCCGCCAAGCCCGATCCCGCCCAAAGCCAGCCCGAGGGCGCGCCTGCGCGGCCAATCGCCGGTGAAGAACCCGGTCTTGAACAGCGCCATCCCGAACAGGAAATAGGTCAGCGTCTCGCCGCTGACGAACAGAACGGCGATCAGCGGCATGAACCATTCGTCGCGCAATTTGTGCGCCACCAGCCCGGGCCAGCTGTCCTGTATCGCGGCCAGTTCGGTGGCATCATCCGTGCGGTAATAGGCCAAGGCTTCGGTGTGGGTTTTGGCTTGCTGCGGGGTAGCGGCACCGGCGGTCACGGCTGTCTCGGCTTGCAGCGATGGTTGCCATTGGAGCCAGTTCCAGCCCTGCCAGATCGAAAACAGCAACAGCGCCGAGGCGATCAGCGCCAGCGCGGGGGCGCGGCAGAGAAACAGCGCAGCCATGCCGGCGGCCGCGTACAGGAACAGGATATCGCCTTGCCACAGCAGCAGATAGTGCAGCAGGCCAAGCCCCGCGAGCCAACCGAG
Source organism: Novosphingobium sp. (assembly GCA_043756025.1). Classification (GTDB taxonomy): domain Bacteria; phylum Pseudomonadota; class Alphaproteobacteria; order Sphingomonadales; family Sphingomonadaceae; genus Novosphingobium. The sequence goes on from JAYURW010000035.1 coordinate 10,103, forward strand.
CCGGTGCAACTGCAGCACTTCGCCGTCGCGCCCGGCGTTATCCGCGCGTTCGACAAATAGCAGCAAGCTCGCTCCGAACAGGATCGAAAACAGCGCCCGCATCTTGCCTTCAAACAGTACCAACATGACCGGATAGGCCCAGTGATCGGCGGCGCTGCCGGGCACGGGCAAATCGGGCGAATAATTGGCCGAGGGCGCTGCGGCAAAGCTGATGATATTGACTGCCAGAATGCCCAGCACGGCCACTCCGCGGATCAGATCAAGGGCGCAAATCCGCTCGGACGGCTGGGCTGACACCGATCAGCCCGAAACCGCCACGCATTCGAATCCAGCGGATTTGAGTTTGGCGCAGGCAGCCTGTGCAGCGGCCTGACTGGCGAAGCCGCCGGCCTGCAGCTTGGTCACCGCCCCGGCCTTGACGTTGAGCCGGGGGTGCCCGGCCAGTTCGGGGCGGGCCTTGATCCGGCTCCACAGCGCATCGGCGTTGGACAGCTGCCCGAACGCGCCCAACTGAATACGCCAGTTGCCGCTGGCCGCTGGTGCTGGCGTTGGTGCGGATTTGACCGGCGCGGTGGGCGCTGCCGCTGTTGGGGCAGGGGCGGGATTGCGGCGGGTGTAGTCGGCCCCGGCGGTGGCCGGGCTGTCGGTTCCCGCGACGCGGCCTGCCGCGCTGACCGCATCGCTGGCCGACGCTACAGTTGGCCCCCGGACCGGTGCAGTGGTGCGGGCCGGACCAGCCCCGACCGGCACCTGCGTGCCAAGATCGACCGCCGCCATCTGACGAGCGCGGGTCGCGTCCGCCTGAGCCTGAAGCTCACCGGACAGGGCAATTCCCTGTTGGCGTTCGGCCAGCGGGATATATTCGTCCATCTGTTGCAACGCCGGCCCGGCTTGAGCCAGGCCTTGCTGGCGGGCCAGGCTGAGCAGGGCATAGGCCCGCGGCCAGTCCTTGGGCACCAGATCGCCGTTGAAGTGCGCGATCCCCATCAGATACTGCGCGCGCGGATCACCGCGATCGGCCGCCGCGCGGATGAACGGCAGCGCGCGGGCTTTTTCGCCGCGCTGGAACAGCAGCAGGCCGTAATTGTCGCTGCCTTGCAGGTGGCCGAGCGCGGCGGCGCGGCCAAACAGCTCTTCGGCCTTGACCAGATCCTGCGGCACGCCTTTGCCCAGTTTGTAGGCCTGGCCCAGGTTGAACATCGCATCGCCATCACCCTTGGCGGCAGAGGCCTGCCATTCGCGCACTGCCGCGGGGAAGTCACCCCGGGTCCAGGCATCCACGCCGGCCTTGGTATCGGCCAGCACCGGGGCGGAAAGAATCACCCCCGCAGCGGCGGCCAATGCGGCGATCACGATTTTGCGGCCCATACAAAAAATCCCGTTGTTGTGCGCCCGGCCTTAGCTTTTGCCGCAGCGCTTTCGCGCCGCCGCAACCAGATGGGCAGCTTTGACTGGTAAAGTGACATAGTAAACGCAAGTTTAGCAATGGATTAATGGGCCGCAAAATGTTGCTCGCGGCGCTGACGGGGCCGTGCCCGTTAACTCAAAATTAGGAACGATCTGCGATCCCCGCCGTCAACTCCAATTGGTTTTGATACATTTTCTTAGGGGAACGGCTTTGCGAGTACTGGCATTGGCATCGCAGAAGGGCGGATCTGGCAAGACTACCTTGTCGGGGCACCTTGCTGTCCAGGCCCAGCGAGCGGGCGCAGGCCCAGTCGTGCTGATCGATATCGATCCGCAAGGCTCATTGGCCGATTGGTGGAACGAGCGTGAGGCGGAATTTCCGGCCTTTGCCCAAACTACGGTCGCCCGGCTTGCCGCCGATCTGGCGGTTCTGCGGCAGCAGGGCTTTCGGCTTGCAGTCATCGATACCCCGCCTGCAATCACGATGGCGATCCAGTCGGTTATCTCAGTGGCTGAACTGATCGTCGTCCCGACCCGCCCGAGCCCGCACGATCTGCGCGCCGTCGGCGCCACTGTCGATCTGTGCGAACGGGCCGGCAAGCCGCTGATCTTCGTGGTCAATGCCGCTACGCCCAAAGCCAAGATTACTTCGGAAGCTGCGGTCGCGCTGTCACAGCACGGCACGGTTGCACCAATTACGCTCCACCACCGGACTGATTTTGCCGCTTCGATGATCGATGGCCGCACGGTGATGGAGGTCGATCCCAATGGACGCAGCGCAGCCGAAGTAACTTCGCTGTGGAATTACATTTCGGACCGGCTGGAAAAGAACTTTCGCCGGACCGTGTTTGCCGCGCCGACCAGTGCCGTCAGCAACCAGGGCGCCCATCGCCCGGCCGGTGGCTTCGGCCGCCGCGTAGCTGGTTCGTAAGGGAGCGTGCGGGGCATGAGCGATCTCAAACCCGTTGCTTCGCTGAACCCGAAGCTGCTTGCCCGCAAAGGTGGCGCTCGCCCAGCGATGCGCGCCGCGATGAGCGCGTTGGCGGTATCGGCAGATGGCGATCACGATGATCTCGGCTGGAACGATATGGGCCATGAAGAAGGCGGCGAAGTCGTCTCGATCCACGGCCCGGCTGGCCTGCCCGAAGTGGTCCGCCAGCAGCGCGCGCTTTCACAGTACGTCAGCAAAGAACGCCGCTCGGCGCTGCAGGATGGCCGCCGTGCCGCCTTCACGCTGCGGCTCGATGCCGAACGCCACCTCAAATTGCGGCTGGCCTGCACCATCAAGGGCCGCAGTGCCCAGACGCTGCTGACGCAGGCGCTTGATAACTTGCTGTCCGAACTCCCCGATGTCGCCGAATTCGCCGCCCATGTGGCGAACACGCGCAAAAATTGAACTAGAACGGAGACCTCCCATGACGTCCAACCGCATCCGCCGCAATGTTCTCCCGCTGGGACTGGCCGGGATCATGGCCGTGGCCATCGCCACCGGGTTCGCGCCCGGCGCCGTTGTGGCCAAGCCGACCCCGGACAAGGTGCTGGCCGAAGCGCAGAAGGCGCTTTCAAAGGGACAGACCGACAAGGCGATCAGCCTTGCCGAGGGACTGGTCGCCGCCAACCCGCGCGAAGCCAGCTATCGCGCGCTGCTGGGCCAGGCCTATCTGCGCGCGGGCCGGTTCGAATCGGCGGCGCAATCGCTCAACGATGCGATGAAGCTGGGCGACAATTCGGCCCGCACCGCGCTCAGCCTCGCGCTCGCCAATGCCGGCGCGGGCAAGAACCGCGAAGCCGTGGCGATCCTTGATGATTGGCGCGATGCCATTCCGGCGGCTGACCTTGGCCTGGCCTATGCGTTGGCCGGCGAAAGCAATCGCGGCGTCGCGATCCTGTCCGATGCACTGCGCGGCGGCGACAATACTCCTAAACTGCGCCAGAATCTGGCCTATGCCTATGCGCTCGACGGGCGCTGGCGCGAAGCCCGGGTGATGGCGGCGCAAGACGTTCCGGCCGACCAGCTCGACGCCCGGATCAGCGATTGGGCCCACAAGGCCAAGCCCGAAGATGGCCGCCTGCGGGTCGCCAGCCTGATCGGTGCGCCGGTCCGGGCCGATGCCGGAATGCCGGCCCAGCTGGCGCTTAACGGCAGTTCGGATCAGGAACAGCTGGCCGCCGAAACGGCAGCCCAGCGTAGCCCGGTTCCAACCGCGGCACCCGCGCTTGCCGCGAACGGCGAATTGCCAGCAGCCGCTGAAAATCCGGCCGAGCTGGCCCAGTACCAGCCGGTCGCCGCTCCCGCTTCGTTGCCATTGCGCGCCGAGGCTGAGCCGGCTGCGGCACCAGTCGAACAGACTTTCGCATCCACTTTTGGCGAATCGGCCCCTGCCGCTGCGCCTGTACCCACCGTCAAAGCCAAAAAGCCGGTCCGCGTTGCCAGCGCAGCGCCCGTTTCGGCCAAGACCGCCGCTCCTGCTGCACACCGTCCGGGCTTGCGCCCGCGCCGGGCTGCGGCTCCAGTTGTCGGAAAAGGCGCCAGCCACGCGATCCAGCTCGGTTCGTTCTCGAGTGAGCAGGGCGCCCGCCGGGCCTGGGGCTATTATGCCAAGCGCAACCCTGAACTGCGCAATTTCCAAATGGCAATCGCGCCTGCCACAGTGCGCGGCAAGAAGTTCTGGCGCGTTGCAGCCACCGGCCTTGATGGCAATGGTGCAGGCGGACTGTGCTCAAAAGTGAAAAACCGCGGCGGCGTGTGCTTTGCCTACTCGACCATTGGCCGTCCGGCGAACGCTCCGTTCTATGCCGCCAAAGCTCGGCCAAAAGCCCCGCTAATGGCTGCTGCCAAGCCCAAGGCCGCTACCGCCGGGCCAAGCAACGCCCGCAGGAAATAAGCCTTCAGACATTCAACGGGCAGAAAAGCCCACCCCAGCCCCCTTCCGCTTCTATAGCGGGAGGGGGTCTGCGTTTCAGCCGACTGGACTTCCGCCTTTGAACAGCGCCAGCACCCGGCCTTGAACGCCTTGCCGGTCAAACGGGGTGTTTCCCGCAGCCGCTGCCATCTTGTCTGAATTGACAATCCACGGCTTGTCCGGATCGATCAGCGCCAGATCGGCCTCGGTGCCCAGCTCCAGCCGCCCGGCGTTGACGCCCAGCAGCACTGCCGGATTGGTCGCCAGCAGCTCGAAACATCGCTCAATGTCGATCACCCCGTCACGGACCAGACCCAAAGTGAGCGCCAGCAGTGTTTCAGCCCCGGCCATGCCCGGTTCGGCATCGGCAAACGGCAGCCGTTTGTCCTCTGGCCCGCGCGGATCGTGGCCTGAGGCTATGACATCGATGGTGCCGTCACTCAGCGCTTCGAGCACGGCCTGCCGGTCATCCTCGCTGCGCAGCGGCGGCGACAAGCGGTTGAAAGTGCGGAAATCGCCAATTGCGACATCTGACAGCATGAAATGGGCCGGGGTTACCCCAGCGCTGATCGCTGCCCCGCGGGCCTTGGCCGCCCGGACCAGCGCCAGCGCACCGCGGGTCGTGACTTGCCGGAAATGGAGCCGCGCGCCGGTCAGTTCTGCCAATGCGATATCGCGCGCCGTCGCCAGCGCTTCGGCCTCAGCCGGGGCGGATGGCAAGCCCAGGCGGGTTGCCATTTCGCCCGCTGTCGCCACGGCGCTGCCTGCCAGACCGCCATCTTCGGCGTGAGAGACCACGGTCAGCCCCAGCATCGCGCTATAGGATAACAACCGGTGCATCGTGCCCGAATCGGCAATCCAGCGGCGCCCGGTCGCGACCGCCTTGGCCCCGGCATCGCGCATCAGCGCCAGTTCGGCCAGCTCCGCGCCGGCCAGATCGCGAGTCGCGGCAGCCAAAGGGTGGACCCACAGGTCGGGCTTGCCCGATTGCGCGGCAAACCGAACCGCGCTGGGGATATCAAGCACCACGCCCTGATCGGGCATCAAGGCGGCGCGGGTGATTCCGCCAAAATGGAACGCCGGCTTGTCGATCGCGAACACGCCGAGATCAACCAGCCCCGGCGCGATCAGCGCGCCGCGCGCTTCAATCACCAGATCATCCGGGCCGGGGCTGGCCCCGCCGATGGCGGCAATCTGGCCGTCTACGCAGCGTAACGAACCCGGCACAGGCCGTTTGCCCGGCAGGATCAGCTGGCCGCCCACAATCGTCAGAGGACGCATTGCGCTCATGCCTTCGCTCCATCGGTCCAGCCGGGCACACCGCGGGCTTTTCGGGTCAGCACGTCAAGGCAGGCCATCCGGATTGCGACGCCCATTTCGACCTGCGTGGTGATCGCTGACCTGCCGACTAGATCGGCGACATTGCTGTCGATTTCCACGCCCCGGTTCATCGGCCCGGGATGCATTACCAGCGCGTCGGGCGCGGCCAAGGCCAGCCGGTCGAGCGTCAGCCCGTAAAGGTGGCGATATTCGCGAGGGGAAGGGATGAACTGCCCGCTCATCCGTTCTTGTTGCAGCCGCAGCATCATCACCACGTCAGCGCCGCGCAGCGCGGCGTCGAAATCGTGAAACGGCGTTACTTTCATCGCCTCGATTCCGGCTGGCATCAGCGATGGCGGCGCGCAGACCCGCACTTCAGCGCCGAGCGTGGTCAGGCAGTGAATGTTTGAGCGGGCGACCCGGCTGTGCAGGATGTCGCCGCAGATCACCACTTTCAGCCCGGAAAAGTGCTCACCTTTAGCGTGTCGGATGGTCAGCGCATCTAGCAGGCCCTGTGTGGGATGCTCATGCTGCCCGTCGCCAGCATTAAGCACCGGACAATCGACTTTGCCCGCGATCAGCTGCACCGCGCCGCTCGATCCGTGGCGGATCACAATCGCATCGGCGTGCATTGCGTTCAGCGTCATCGCCGTATCGATCAGCGTCTCGCCCTTTTTTACGCTCGACTGGGCGACGTGCATATTGACCACGTCGGCCCCCAGCCGCTTGCCCGCAATTTCAAAGCTCAGCAGCGTCCGCGTGGAGTTTTCGAAAAAGGCGTTGATGATCGTCAGCCCGGCCAGCGCCTCGTCGCGCTTGTGGGCCGACCGGTTGAGTTCAACCCATTGTTCCGCCTCATCCAGCAGGAACAGGATCTCCCATGGAGCAAGGCCAGCCAGCCCTGTAAGCCCACGGTGCGGGAAAGCGGCAGAGCCAGCTGGATAGCGGCTCGTCAGCGTTGAGGTTGTCGATGTCATCGAAGACAGTGCCTTAGAGGCGGTTTCGGCAAGGGGCAAGTCTAGTCACCCGCCGATCCTGCTGGGGCGCTGGTCGAGCAGGTACTGGCTTTGCCGCGGCATCGTGCCTATGTCCCAGACAACGCAGCTCAGAAGGATCACTGCATGGTATTCGCCCGTAAGGTTTGGCACTTCCTCGTCGGAATCAAGGACGGGTTGGTCCTGCTGTTCATGCTGTTGTTCTTTATGGCGCTGTATGCCGCGCTGACCGCCCGGCCCAGTGCGGGAACGCTGCGCGATGGGGCGCTGCTGCTCAACCTGAAAGGCGCGGTGGTCGAAGAACCAGCGGTGCGCGATCCGATCGAGGGGTTATTCTCGGGCGAAAGCCAGCCGCGCGAATACCGCGCTCGCGATCTGGTCCGCGCGCTGGAACTGGCCGCAGAGGATGACCATATCAAAACCGTGGTGCTCGATCTCAGCCAGTTCGCTGGCGGGGGCCTCGTGACTATGCAGGAACTGGGCGGCGCGATCGACAAGGTTCGCGCGGCGAAAAAGCCGGTGCTGACCTATGCAATGGTCTATTCCGATGATGCGCTGCTGCTGGCGGCCCATGCCAGCGAAGTCTGGGTTCACCCGCTGGGCGGTGCCTTTGCGATGGGGCCGGGCGGCGACCGGCTGTATTTCGGCGGGCTGTTCCAGAAATATAAGGTCAACCTCCACGTCTACAAAGTCGGCACTTACAAAGACTTCGTAGAACCATATCTGTTCGACAAGGCCTCTGCGGCATCGAAAGAAGCGCGCGGCGCTTTGTTGGCCTCGTTGTGGCAAGAATGGCAGGCCGATGTGACCAAGGCCCGGCCCAAAGCCAACCTGGCGCTGGCGACCAAGGATCCGGCGGCGTGGATCGCGGCGGCCAAGGGCGATTCGGCGCAGGCTGCGTTGGCGGCCGGACTGGTCGACAAACTGGGCGACGAAGTGGCCTTTGGCGAGCGGGTCAAAGCGATTGCCGGCGAAGACCCAGGCGATGACAGCCCGGGCGCTTTCGCGCACAACAAGGCCGCCACGCTGCTCGCAGCGCACCGCGAAAGCCGCGATGGCGAAGCGATTGCGGTGGTGACTGTCGCCGGGTCAATTGTGGATGGCAAAGCCGGACCGGGGACCGCCGGGGGTGAGCGGATCGCCAAGCTGATCGATGAAGCCACCGTGTCGGATGCCAAGGCGCTGGTGCTGCGAGTCGATTCGGGCGGTGGTTCGGTTTTTGCCTCTGAACAGATCCGAAACGCGCTGGAGCGGTTCAAGGCTGGCGGGCGGCCCATCGCAGTCTCGATGGTCAATTATGCGGCCAGCGGCGGCTATTGGGTTTCGACACCGGCAAACCGGATTTTTGCCCAGCCGGGCACGGTCACGGGCTCAATCGGGATATTTGCGATCCTGCCCAGTTTTGAACGGACTTTGGGCGACTACGGAGTCACCTCCGATGGCGTGCGGACTACGCCGATCTCGGGCCAGCCCGATATTTTGACCGGCTTCACGCCTGATGTCGAAAAGATGCTCCAGGCTAATATCGAAAGCGGCTATTCCCGCTTTATCGGCCTGGTGGCCAAATCGCGGGGCAAGACGCCCGAGCAGATCGACGCGATTGCGCAAGGGCGCGTCTGGGATGGCGGAACGGCGCGGCAAAACGGGCTGGTCGATCAGTTTGGCGGCTTGCCCGAGGCGCTGGCCTGGGCGGCCAAAGCGGCCAAGTTGGAAGAATGGCACGCGGACTATTACGGCAGCGATGTCGATCCCTATGCATCCTTGCTCGAACGCCTGTCGGGCGGGGACGATCAGGACAGCCAGCCCGGCGCCACCGATTTTGCCGGGCTGATCGCACTGCGGCAAGAGGCTCGGCTGGCTTCGGCCTTGGTAGAGTTCCAATGGCTCGGCCAGGTTCGCGGGGCCCAGGCCACTTGTCTAGATTGCCCGGTGCCTCTGCGGGCGAGGGCCAAGCCAATCAATTCCGGCTGGCTGGCAAATCTCGCTTCAGTGCTTATTCGCTGACCACAAAGCTGCTCTGACAAGGCGCACATGCCGCTCAGCGGTTGGTGATGGTTTCCGCCATGGCTGCCACGTGATCCAGAAATGCTGCGATAGTGCGGCGCTGTTCGGGATCGAAAGGGGCGAGCAGATCGGCATTGAGATCGCGCGCCAGTGAAGCAGTGCTCTGAATAACGGCCGCGCCATCCGAGGTGATAAAGATCCGTTGCACCCGCCCGTCGTGCGGTGATTGCTCGCGGCGGACCAATCGCTTTGTTTCCAGTGTATCCAGCAGGCTGGTGAGCCGCGAAGGCCGCATCCCGGCCCGGGAAGCAACCTTGGCGCTTGGCAAGCCGTCTTCTTGGGCCAGCACGAACAGGATGACCTGATGCGCGCTAACAATTCCGACTTGCGCTTTCAACAGTCCGTCGACCGCGCGAAACAGCGCGCTGTTGGCCTGTTGCAGTTTGTGAAAAACTCGAATTGGTTTGGTCATTGCAATTAGTTCAACCTTGAATTAACAACCCAGCGTCTGTCACGTTTCGCATGAAAGTATCAGCCGTGTTCGCCAGCTTTGCATACGTCACCGCGCTTGTCGCAAGTCTCCTGTGGTTTACGGCAGCCTTCCGCTATTTCAGCTTTCAGCAGGTCACCGCGGCCAAAATGCTGGTGCCAACTTCGGCGCGAGGATCACAGGTCTTTCTAACTCTGGCGGCCTCACTGCGGTTTTTGGGCGGCATGAACGGTGCTTTCGCCCTGCTTTCGGCGGGCTTGCTTGTCAATTTTATTGCCATGGGCTCGGCCTTTACCGATCCCATCGAGCGCGGCGTGCTTTTGACTGCGTTGGCGGCGGCGCATTTCTCGCAGTTTATCTTCAACGTGCCCGTCTTGATAAGTGGTGAACGCCAAGGTGAAGCGTTTTGGATTGTGCGGTCTGGTCCAATGCTGTTCATCTTTGTGATTGATGCGGCCGAGACATTGCTCAATCTCGGTGCCGCATTGGTCCAGTTTCTGAGCTGAACTGAACAGACCCAGACGGACCGATCATTGTGGATCCTGCTTGCTGTCCAGATCCCCAAAATCGGCTGAACGCAAGCGCGGCCATCTTGACCTAGCGATTGCACTCGCAGCGCTTGCCCTTTAGCCTCGCTCCCACTAAGGGCCACCGCTTGATCGCTGAATCAGTGCGCGCGCGCGGGCTTGTTTTGGCGAACTTCGTCGAGCTGCGGGCGTGGCGGAATTGGTAGACGCGCTGGTTTTAGGTACCAGTATCGTAAGATGTGGGGGTTCGAGTCCCTTCGCCCGCACCAATTCAGCCCGATCGCTCCGATGAAGCGGATGCAGATTTTCCAGAAGGCTTCTTTTGTCATGCAGATTGTCGAGACCACCAACGAAGGTTTGAGCCGCGGTTACACCGTCAAAATCAAGGCTGGCGATATCGCTGCGCTGATCGACGGCGAAGTGGCCAAGATGGCCCCGCAAGTGCGGATGCCCGGCTTCCGTCCCGGCAAGGTTCCGGCCAATCTGGTCAAGAAGATGCACGGGCCGCAGCTTCATCAAGAAGCGCTCAACACGTCGGTGCGCGATGCAGTCGACAAAGTGATCGGCGATAACAAGCTGCGCCCCGCAATGCAGCCGCAGATCGCGCTGGGCGAAGGCTATGAACAAGGTAAAGACGCCGAACTGACCGTCAGCATCGAAGTGCTGCCGACGATTGCCGCGCCTTCGCTCGATGGGCTCAAGCTCGAAAAGCTGGTGGTTCCGGTGGCAGATGCCGAAGTTGACGAACAACTGGCCAAGCTGGCCTCGGGCGCCAAGAACTTCGTCGATGCCAAGAAGGGCAAGAAGAGCGAAAACGGCGATCAGTTGATTATCGATTTCGTCGGCAAGCTGGACGGCGTTGCGTTTGATGGCGGCACTGCCAGCGATACCGCACTGGAATTGGGCGCCGGGCGCTTTATCCCGGGCTTTGAAGAACAGCTGGTCGGCGCCAAGGCAGGCGATGAAAAGACCATCACCGTGACCTTCCCCGACGATTATCAGGCCGAAAACCTCAAGGGCCAGGCCGCCACGTTCGACATCACCGTCAAGGCGGTCAAAGTCGCCGGCGAAAGCACCCCTGACGATGATTTCGCCAAGTCGCTCGGGCTCGAATCGCTTGAGCAGCTTAAAGGCCTTCTGCGCGGCCAACTCGAGCAGGAAAGCGCCGGTCAAACCCGCACTCAGATGAAGCGTGCGCTGCTTGATCTGCTCGCCGCCGATCACGATTTTGACGTGCCCCCCAGCATGGTCGAAGCCGAATTCCAGCAGATCTGGGCCCAGCTTCAGCAGGAAGCCCAGAACGAAGACGATACCGCCGCTGCGCTGAAAGAAATCGAAGACGAGAAGGATGATTACCGCGCGATTGCCGTGCGCCGCGTCCGGCTCGGCTTGCTGCTGTCCGAAATCGGGCAGGCTGGCGGGGTCGAAGTGACCAACCAGGAAATGCAGATGCTGCTCCAGCAGGCGGCTCAGCAATACCGCCCGGAAGATCGTCAGCGCTTCGCCGAATACATCCAGCAGGATCCGCTCGCCGCCGCCCAGCTGCGCGCGCCGCTGTATGAAGACAAGGTCGTCGACTATCTGTTCGACAAGGCCGAAGTAACCGAACGCAATGTCACCAAGGAAGAGCTGCAGGCCGCGATCGAAGCCGAAGAAGCCGCTCCGGCTCCGGCCAAGAAGGCCCCAGCCAAAAAGCCAGCTGCCAAGAAGGAAGCTGCGCCCAAGGAAGCCGCTCCCAAGGCTGAGAAGGCTGAAAAGCCCGCCGCTGAAAAGAAGCCAGCTGCCAAGAAGGCTCCGGCCAAGAAGTAAGCCTTAGGTCAAACCCAAACCGAACAGGCCCGGCGCGAGAACAGCTCGCGCCGGGCCTTTTCTATGGGGTCATAGGCGGTTGAATTGCGCCTGTTCGCCCCAGCGTTTGAAGCTGGGCCGGGCGAGCGGCGTGGTTCGGGCGCGTTCATAAGCGGCACCAAGCCCGAGCACCCGGGCATCGTCCCATTTGGCGCCAATCAGGCTGAGCCCAACCGGCAGGCCTTCGGTGGCGCCCATTGGCACGGTCAGGTGCGGGTAACCGGCGATCGCCGCCAGACTTCCCGCGCCGATCGGCAGGAAATGATCGCCGGTGACCAGATCGATCGGCCAAGCCGGGCCTTCGGTTGGCGCGATCAGCGCGACAACGCTGTTCTCACGCAGCAACCGGTCGATCCCATCTGCACCCGCCAGTCGCAGCGAATTGGCCCGGGCTTTCAGGTAAGCGTCACGGTCGGTCAGCGCGTTGGCCGCTTCAAAGGTTTCCTGCCCGAACCAGCGCAGTTCCTCTGGGTGGGCCTTGTTGAACGCGATCACATCGGCCAGCGTGCGGACTTTGGGCGTGCCGGGCAGGCCCGCAAGATAGGCGTTAAGGCCCTCTTTCAGCTCGAACCGCAGCACCAGCCCCTCATCGCGGAACATCTCACCGGGCGGATCATAGTCAATCGGCACTAACACGGCCCCGGCGGCAACCAGATCGGACTGTGCCCGTGCGAACAATGCGTTCACTCCAGCGTGCGGCCCGGCCTGCTTGTGCAGCACGCCAATCCGCACACCCTTCAGGCTGGCCATGCCGAGGCCCTTGGTGAAATCGGCCTTGCGGGCATCGGCCTCGGCTGTGGCGCGGTCACCCGGGTCGCTGCCAGCCATCGCGCTCAGCAGCAGCGCGGCGTCGGCTACGCTGTGCGTCATCGGCCCGGCGGTATCCTGACTGACGCTGATCGGAATGATATGGGTCCGGCTGACGAGGCCCACTGTCGGCTTGAACCCGACAATCCCGTTGGCGCTGGCCGGGCAGGTGATCGATCCGTCGGTCTCGGTGCCGATTGCAGCCCAAGCCATGTTCGCCGCCACTGCCGCGCCGCTGCCCGCAGAAGAGCCGCAGGGGTTGCGGTCAGTCGCGTGGGGATTGCGGGTTTGCCCGCCGACTGCGCTCCAGCCGGAAGAGCTGCGGTTGCCGCGAATGTTGGCCCATTCGGACAGGTTGGTCTTGCCCAGCACTACGCCGCCTTCTGCGCGGACCCGCGCCACCACTGGGGCATCGCGCCCGGTTGTGTTGTTGGCCAGCGCAAGGCTTCCGGCGGTGGTCGGCCACTCGCGGGTCTCGATGTTATCCTTCACCAGAACGGTCCGTCCGCGCAGCAGGCCGGTACTGGCTTTGGCCCTGGCCTCGGCCGCCGCTTTGGGATTGTAGACGATGACCGCGTTCAGCCGAGGGCCGTTGGCGGCATCATCCAGCTTGGCAATGTTGGCGATGTGCCGCGCCGCCGCTGCGCCGGGGTCGCTGCCGGTGCTGGCGTCACCGGCGGATTGGGCGGGCTGGGCAAGGCCAATCGCGGCCAGCGCAAGCAGGCTAGAACCGGTGGTAATAACAATGGTGAGGGCGGCGCGCATCGGGGCTCCTTGTAGCAGGCTGAGTGCCGATGCTGGAGCCTGCGCGGCGCAGATGCAAGCGGCGCGCCCAAAGTCCTCTCAATGCGACCAGCGCGCGTCGACCGGGTGCTCGCTCAAGTGGCGTTTGACGTTGCGGCCTTTGTCGCTGGTCTGGACCCAGACCATGACAGCAGCGGCGATGGCGAAGGCGTAGATGACGTAACGCATGGATCGCTCCCTCCCGGCTTTCCCCCCGCAGGTTGTGATCTGGTCTCTTTGGCAGCTTGCGCCCTCGCGGTGAACGGCGCGTTCGCGGGACTGGTAAGCGCTTTTTAACCGTGATCGAGCAGATCGGCCCAATCGGGATGGCGCTGAAATGCGGCGGCGACATAGCTGCATTCGGGGATGATCGTAAAGCCGTGCTGGCGGGCGTCGGCGACCAGTGCCTCGACCAGCCGCAAGGCCACGCCGCGCCCGCCGATTTTGGCCGGGACCAGCGTGTGATCGGCGACCCGGGCGGTGCCGCGCGCCACCCAGGTCAGGCGGCCGATTACCGGGCTGCCCGCAACATGGGCGTGATACTCGCCCTTGGCCGCGCTGCCGTGGCGGGTGATGGTAATATCCAAGGCGGCTCTCCTGCTTGACGGGTGGCGCGGGCCGCAGCATGGCTGCGCTCCATGCAGTTCCTCTCTGACAATGCCGCCGCTGTCCACCCCCGGGTGTGGGACGCGCTGCGCGCCGCCGATGCGGCTGACGCACCCTACGACAATGATGCGTTGAGCCAGCGGCTGGATGCCGAATTCGGTGCGCTGTTCGGGCGCGAATGCGCTGTGTTGTGGGTTGCCACGGGAACGGCTGCCAATTGCCTTGCGCTGGCCAGCATGGTTCCGCCCCATGGCGGGATCGTCTGTCATCGCGAAGCCCATATCGAAATGGACGAGTGCGGGGCACCGGCCTTTTTCACTCACGGCGCCAAGTTGATGTTGGCAGACGGAGCTGGGGCCAAGCTCACACCCGAAGCCGTAGAGAAAGTGGTCGCGCCGATCCGGGATGATACCCATCAGGTTCAGCCCCATGCCCTCTCGCTGACGCAGGCGAGCGAATACGGCCTGGTCTATACCCCTGCCGAGCTTGCCGCGCTTATCACCCATGCCCGCGGGCGCGGGTTCGCAGTGCACGTCGATGGCGCGCGCTTTGCCAACGCGGTTGCATTTTTGGGTTGCACCCCGCGCGAAGCCTGCGGCGAGGTTGATGCGTTGAGCTTTGGATGCATCAAGAATGGCGGGATGAGTGCAGACGCGGTTGTGTTCTTCGATCCCGCACAGGCTGATGTTGCCCGCTATCGCCGCAAACGTGCCGGGCACTTGCAATCGAAAGGCCGGTTTCTGGCTGCGCAGCTGCTGGCAATGGTGGAAGGCGGGCTGTGGCTCGACAATGCCCGCGCGGCCAATGCCGCTGCGCAGGAATTGGCCGGGGCAGCGGCGGACCGTCTGCTCCACCCGGTTGAGGCCAACGAGCTGTTCGTGCGGCTGAACTTTGCTGAACGCGGAGCACTGCGCGGGGCCGGTTTCTCGTTCTATGACTGGGGCACAGGTGCTGCGCGGTTGGTGACGGCGTGGAACAGCAAGCCGGCCGATGTGGCGGCGCTGGCCCGCGCGATTGCAGCTTTGTGAACGGAGCGACACTGACCCCGCGTTCGATCGCGGCGTTCATATTCCTGGCGCTGATCTGGGGTTCGACCTGGCTGGTGATCAAGGATCAGATCAGCGCGGTACCATCGGCCTGGTCGGTGGTCTGGCGGTTTGTACTGGCGGCCAGCGCGATGGCGCTGATTGCCGCGTTCCGGGGCGAGCGGCTGCGGCTGACGGGCCGCGAACAGCGGCTGGCGATGGCGCTGGGACTGGTCCAGTTCAGCTTCAATTTTCAGCTGATCTACCAGTCAGAGCATTATTTGACCTCCGGACTGGTCGCGGTGGTCTTTGCCCTGATGATCGTGCCCAATGCGCTGCTCGGGAGGCTGGTGCTGGGCACCAAATTGAGCGGGCGGTTCCTGTTCGGTTCGGCAATTGCGCTGGGCGGGATCGCGCTGCTGATGATCCACGAATACGCGATTGCCCCGGCCGGATCCGGAGTGACCACGGGGGTGGTGCTGGTGATCCTGGCGATCCTCTCGGTCTCGCTCGGCAACTTGCTGCAAGCGACGCAAACCGCGCGGGCGGTGCCGGTGGTGCCGCTGATGGCCTGGGGGATGTTCTGGGGAACGGCGGCCAGCGCGGCCTATGCTGGCCTTTCGGTTGGCCTGCCAGTGTTCGACCCGCGCCCGGAATATCTCGCCGGGATTGCCTACCTCGGGCTGGTCGGAACGGCGCTGACGTTTCCGCTCTATTCGCAGCTGATCCGCGATTGGGGACCTGGCCCGGCATCCTATAATGGCGTCGCTGTGCCGGTGGTGGCGATGGTGCTCTCAACCCTGTTCGAAGGCTATCGCTGGTCGGCGCTAGCCGCAGCAGGGGCAGTGCTGGCAACGGCCGGGCTGCTGATCGCCCTATCGGGCCGCAAGGCAGGCAGCTAGGCCCTCGCGGTAAGTCGGATAACGCGGGGCCCAGCCAAGTTCGCGTTTGGCCTTGGCATTAGCGACCCGGCGGTTTTCAGCATAAAAGGCCAGAGCCATGGGAGAGAGGTTCGCCTCGTCCAAAGTTTGCAGCGGGGGCAGCGGCAGGCCAAGCAGGCGGCAGGCGTGTTCGATCACCTCGTTCTGGCTGCATGGCGCATCGTCAGCGATGTTGTACGCACCTTGTGCAGCGTTAAGTGCCAGTTGTGCAGCCTGAACGATATCGTCGACATGAACCCGGCTAAATACCTGATCGGCAATGGCAATTCGCCGTGCTGCACCGCTTTCGGCCCGCTCCAGCGCCGAGCGGCCCGGACCATAGATTCCCGGCAGCCGCAGCACCCGCGCCCCCAGTTTCAGCCATTCTGCATCCGCCTCGGCCCGCGCGGTGCGGCGGCCCAGACCGGTGACCGCACTTTCATCCACCCAGGCCCCCTTGGTGTCGCCGTAGACCCCGGTTGAGGATAGGTAGAGCAGGGCTTTGCCTGCTAGTGCAGCGCCGTAAGTATCAAGCACCGGGTCACCATCTGCCGATGGCGGGACCGACGAGAGGACATGGCTGGCATCGGCCAGGGCGATCCGGACGTTGTTGGCATCATCAAACCGCAGCGTTCCATCGCGCCCGGTTGATACGACTTCCCAGCCCTGCGCCTCGAGCGCGGCGGCGATCCGGCTGGCGGTATAACCGAGCCCAAAAATGAAAATCCGTTGCATCGCCCTATTCCATAGGCGGAGGCGCTGGCATTCGGAAGCGGGTCGGCTAGAAAGGACGGATGAATATTCAAGCAACCCCCGAAGCCGCCCCGCCCGTCATCCGCCGCGAACAGTACCAGCCGCCCGAATGGCTGGTGCCAGAGGTCAGCCTCGATTTTGCGCTGGGGCTTGAAGAAACCCAGGTGACCGCAACGCTCGAGGTCCGGCGCGCTGATCCCAATAGCACGGCGTTGCGGCTGCGCGGCGATGGTATCCGCCCGGCATCGGTGGTGGTCGATGGCCAGATCGTCAACGATTGGCGGATGGACGGTGATGA
>JAYURW010000036.1:0-9478 GCA_043756025.1 Novosphingobium sp.
CGTGCCACCCGTGCCCAGATGGCGGAATTGGTAGACGCACCAGCTTCAGGTGCTGGCGCTCGCAAGGGCGTGGAGGTTCGAGTCCTCTTCTGGGCACCAAGTTTTTTGGAAGAAGAGAATGTCCGGGGGACATTCTCCCAAAAAACTCCCGAGCGACCGCGACGGGGCACGCTATCGGTTTCATGATCCCGGTTCTGGTTGTATGCTAAGCTTTTGACAGAAACGCCACCGCAGCCGCTTCGCAGTCTTCGATCGCGATCTCGACCGCGCGTTTGGCGGAGGCCAAGAGCGTGCGAGACCGGGCGCGGGCGGCGAAGGCGGATTGGACTTTGGTTTCGATTTCGGCTGAGGCATCGGCCACTGCGTCTGGAACGGGGATTACCAGCAGGTCACGCTCGCTGAAGCGGGGATGCTGCGATCCATCCTGACACCACTTCAGGATCGTCTGCACTGGGGCGGAGCGCAGAAAGACCATCAGTGTTTCGGGGGCTATCCGGTTGGCCTTTGGATCGACCGCACGAAGCACGATGAACTCTGAAGAGCCGACCGCCGGATGTGACGGGCCGGTTCGCACGACGGCTGTTTCCTTCAGATAAGCACGCAGTCGAGACATAGCGACATCGCCGTTGCGCATTCCCTTTTTCAGGCTGCCGATGTCGCCGCAGCTTGTCAGTTCATTGTCGTCGTCAAGGATTGGCTCCAGCGCATTAGGCAGGTCGAAATTGCGCACCAGTAAGTCGGGATCGGCCTTGGCCGGATCGAACATCTCACGCACCGATTTGAACCGCGCACCGAGCGGCTGATTCGGCATGGTTTTCAAGGCTTCGATCATTTGCAGCTTCGAGGGCATGAAATACTGCGCATCGAGCCGCGCGGCGGTGAGGGCGTCGGCGGCGCGGGCGGTGTAGCTGAGTGGCTCTGGTAGCGACCACCCCGCCAACCCCAATGCCGCAAGCAACAAGGATTCGGCTTCGGCCATTTTGGTTTCGGCTTCGTCTTTTTTCGTTTTAGCAGCGCGATAGGCCGCGGTAATGGCGCTTTCCGTTTCGGTGCCGAGACGGGCGACCATAAAACGGCGAATCTTATCCAAGAATAAATTTGGCTGAACGTTTCCGGTCGTCTCACGCCGAGACTGCATCCGGCCAAAACGGCTGAGCAAAAAGCAACTCAGATACTCGGAGCTTATTGGTTTATTGGCATTTGCACGTGGCCTAATGATGCCGACGTGCCGATCAGAATTTGCCGGAACCAAATCAGGGGTGACCACAGCCACATTGCCAATAGTACCAACTGTAGAAATGATGACGTCGCTGATCCGTAGTGCCGTTCGAGGGTTCAATTGGTGGGCGACGGCAGAGATTTCTTCGCTAGCGGATAGGTCGAAAAATCCTTCCTTCGGATGCTTTGCAGATATGACTCGAATGCCTGTTCCCTCTTCGAAATCAATCGAAGTGTGGATGCCATCCGTCACATCGCAAAATTCGGATAGTCGATCCCAGTCGGTTGCTCGAATCTCGTCGACTAAACATTTATCGTCGCGCAGGAAATAGGATGAGTCGAGGCGTGTGACTGGATTGTCGGCGAGAACCTCCGACTTCCGTAGAACTGAAAGTTCCAGCCCCTCCAACAGTTCCGCGTAACGGGCACTATCAAAGGGGCTTAGCGAAAAAAACTTAGCCCTTCCTTCGCGGCAAACAACTGAAATGCCTCGGCTATACCATCTTGTGTGTGGCCTTCGTGGTTGAACAGGTCATGCCGTACGATGAAGTGGCCGTGATCGTCGCGGGCGCGTTGGCCGGTGGCATGATTGGTCACATAGACCTTCTCCCCTCGGTTGTTTACGCTTTCCGCTTGTTGCGTGGCGAAGAAGATTTCGTAGTCGTCCTGTTTCGGACAGAGCGGCCCTGTATCCTTATCGTCATTCCATTTCTGCACGAACAACACGCTGGTCTTCGTGCCCGTGTGCGGTTTGAAGGTGTTGGGGTGTAGGCCAACAACGGCCAATATTCGGCACCGGTCCATGATGAATTTACGCACCCGCGCATCGGACGAATTGTTGAACCGTCCCTGCGGCAAAACTACCGCCATCCGCCCGCCGGGTTTCAGGAAATCAAGATTACGTTCGATAAACAACAGGTCGCGCGCAACCTTGTTCTCGTATTTTCCGTTTTCCTTATGCCCCATTTCATAGCGGGCGAGCAGCTCGCGCTGCTTGATGTCTCCAGCAAAGGGCGGATTGGCCATCAGCACGTCGAAATTGAATGCGCGGTATTCGTTCGATTTCTGGTCGCTGCGCAGTTTGCGCAATCGTGCCCAGCCGGGGCCATAGGTATCAGCCCATTCATCCTGCTTCACCGCTTCGTCCCAGTTTGCCCAATCGAGCGTGTTGAGGTGCAGCACATTGGTATCGCCGTCGCCTGCAATCAGATTGAGGCAGCGCGATACACGAACGCTCTTCTCGTCGAAGTCGATGGCGAAGGCTTTGTCACCGACATACTTCGTGCACCGCGGATGCTTGGGGTCCATGGTGAACAGGTTGGAGCGCGGCAGCCCCAGCTCGTCCATGATGTTGCCCCAGACATGGAACATGGTGTGGACGGTGAACCCGGCGGAACCAGCGGCGGTATCGATCACGCTCTCGCTTTCCAGCGGGTTCAGCATTTTGACGCACATATCGATCACCCAACGCGGGGTGAAATACTGGCCCTTTTCGCCCTTTGATGATTTGGACGAGAGATATTCAAACGCATCGTCAATGATGTCGAGGTTGGAATTGAACAGCTTCCACTGTTCAAGGCTGGCGACCACGACTTTCAGATGATCCGGCGAGAGGCGGATCTGATCGCCCTTGGGGAAAACGCCGGGCCATTCCTCGTTCGCCTTTTCAAACAACGACTGAATTTTCTTTTTAAGCTGCGCCGATGTGTTGCTGTTGCGGAAAATCAGGTGGGTGTTGATGCCCGAATGGCAGGCTTTTTCATCATACAGTTTCGTAAAGATCAGCTTGAAAACCTCTTCAAACACATCGACCCCGGCATTGGCGAGGACATCATCCTCCATCTCGACGATCAGGTCGCGCAGCGTTTGCGCCTTGCCCGCCGCTTTCTCACGGTCCTTTTCCTTTTCGATCAGGTCATTGATCGTCCACGGTTCGTTGGCAATATCCTCGATGGTCTGATCGGCGCGGGGGATGTCGGGGATCGGGTTAAGCTGGTTGGGATCGAGCCGGTTCCAAACCTTGGTTTCATAACCACTGCTCCACAATGCGAGTGGCGCACCGGTGGCGTGTGTGTAGCTGTTGAGTTGGTCCTTGCCGTCTTTCAGCTTCGGCGCTTTCACCTCGATCATGATGTAAGGAACGGTGCGCCGGTCTTCGTCAAACACCACGATGTCGGCGCGTTTTGATGTGTCGCGGCCAAAGGTGATCGGATGTTCGACGGTGATGCGTTCAATGGGGTAGCCATAGTCCTGCGTCAGGCGGCGGAGCCAGAGCTGACGAACAATTTCTTCTTTCTTGGCGGGCACGTCTTTCTTGCGGGCAAGACAAGGAACGGTGGGCTTGCCAGGGTTACTATCGTTGATGCGCGCCTCGAGCCAATTCAGTTCGACTGTGGAGACGATTTCCGCAAAAGCCAAATCCTTGACGATTTCCAATATACGCACGTATCATTCCCCGAATTCGAAATTTACTTTCACTTTGCCTAGAGGCGCATTGCGCGAATTGCCAGCGTGCAACCATCCCCCATTTTCCTACACCCCCGCCGCCTGATAGCATCGCCGCGCTCTCCGCTCCCGGCTGTGCAAAGGCATCCCTGATGGTGATAACCGCGTTTCTTGTTCGGCTGGCTGGGTGTGGTGATGCTTCTCACCGGGTGACCCAAGGTGCCAGAAGGTACCGCAAAGTGACACAGGGTGACACAAAGTTACCGAACGCGACAGAAAGTGATTTCTGTTTCTATGGACCCTGTCAGGTTGTGAACTTAGCCCGGCGCCTGACCGATTTTCAGCGCCCGCCCGCGCCGCCCTAGTTGGCGTCGAGCGGGGTGACTACGATCACCACCCGGCGATTTTGCTTACGGCCTTCTTCGGTATCGTTGCTGGCGATTGGCTGGGTTTCGCCCGCGCCGAGATCGCGGATCTCTGGAGCATTCATCCCCTCAGTCACCAACCCGGCCTTGACCGAGGCGGCGCGGCGCTGAGACAGCGCGAGGTTGTATTCAGCCGATCCGGTGGAATCGGTGTGGCCCACCACCCCGGCGCCATGAATCCCGACCTTGCGCAGTGTCGAAGAAAGACGGCCCAGCACGACATTGGCCTCGGGGTTCAGATCGCTTTTGTCGACCGCAAACAACACCCGGTCATCGAGCCCCAATTCATAATTTTCACCCGCTGGCTGAAAACCAAGTTCGGTTATCGCCTCAACCTGAACGGCCGAAAAGCCCAGCTTTTTGGGCACCGTCTGGCAGGCAGCCAAAACGGCGATAAGCATGATGGCGATGGCTTTACGCATTGCTGATGGCTCCGTTATCCCGCAGCAGCGTCCTGACGGCCCTGCTTATCGGCGTACATGGCAGAATCGGCACTTTTAACAAGTGCATCTGCGGTATCGGCGTGTTCGGGATAGATTGCCACTCCGACACTCAACATGGAGGTCACCGACAGCCCGTTGGGCAAGCGATAAGCGTGGCCCATCGCGAGCCGGATCCGTTCCACCACCCCATCGACGTGGGCCTGATTGAAGAACGGCGAGAGCACCACGGCGAATTCATCGCCGCCCAGCCGGTAAGCCTGATCGACCTGGCGGATCGCGCTGCGGAGCCGCTCAGCCACTGCGATCAAGGCGGTATCGCCCGAATCGTGGCCATAGTTATCGTTGATCGCCTTGAACCGGTCCACGTCGAGATAGAGCAGCGCAAACGGGGTGCCTGAGCGCTGCGATTGGGCGATCGTTTCGGCCAGATGCTGATCGAACAACTGACGGTTGCCAAGGCCGGTCAGACTATCGTGAGTGGCGCGCCGGGTCAGCTCGGCATTTTCTGATGTCAAACCCGCGTGCCAGCCTTGAAGCTCGGCCAGCAGCGCATTGAAATCGCGGCCAAAGCGGTCAATTTCGGCAATCCCGGAACTGGGCACCCGCCGCTCAAAAGCCCGGTCGCGGCGTACCGAATGGGCCACTTCGGCAACGTGCTGCAAAGGCCGGACCACTTCGTTTTGCAGCCGCCGGGCCAGAATTCGGGTCGCCATTACGGTGAGCGCCAAGCAGGCCAGTGCGATGATCGTGCCGGCCAAAGTATAGCGCAATATCCCTTCGGAATCGCCATAGATCCGCACTTCGGCGATGGTCTCCTCGCTGCGCTGAACCTTGCTGATTGCTGGATCGGGCCAGACGACTGTGTTCGCCGCGTGGCTGAGCGAGACCAGCGCGCCACTGTGCGCGTTCTGCCATTGCACCAGCACTTGCCCCCGCGGATCGCGCACCTCGACCCGGTCCACTCCGCGCCCAGCGGCGACCGAGATCACCCCGTCGCGGATGGCATCGCGGTCCTCAAAAATCACCGCGGGTTCCACCGTATAAGCCACCGTCCGCGCGACCAGTTCCAGATTGCGCTGAGCGTAACTGCGGATCACCATCACTCCGCTCAGCACCAGACTGGCCGTAGCCAGCGCCACCGCGAACAGGATCAGCCGCAGATGCGCCCGCGCCAGCAGATCGCGCAGGGTCGGCAACTTGGCTTCGGGTTCGACCGGCTCGGTCATGCGCCGTCCTGCGCAATCCGCAGCACCCGGGGATCAATCCGCAGGCCAGAGCGCGATATTGCGTCGATATTGAGCCGGAAACTAAGCGCGCGCGGCTGATAAGTCAGCGCAACGATGGCTTCACTGGCATTGCCGGGATCGGCTTCTGCAATGGTCAAAACGCCTTTGCCGCGAACTGCTGCAGTCAGCTGGCGCTGTTGGGTCAGCGGTATCTGGCCGATGTAGAGCACATGACAAGGCGCGAGCCCCGCCGCACTGGCTGCGACATTGCGCCGCTCCACCCGGCGCCCGTCGGCCAACCGGATCGCGCCAAGCTCAGCCGCGTGCGACGCCGAACCCGCCACGCACAGCACCAGCGGGTCGTGGTGTTGGGGCCAGCGGGTGTAATCGATGATCGCCTTAACCGTCCGCGCGGCGGCCCCGGCATAGGCGCTTTCCCCCGCCGCCGCAGTGCCAAGCGGCATCCCGGCCAGACCCGTTACGGGCGGCACAGTATTGGCCGAAAGGACCAGGGCAAGGGGCAGGAAACTGCGCATTATCGGTATCGCCTAGCGTGCAAGGCGCGTCATGCAAAGCCATAAGCGGCCGCGCGGACGCTATGTTTTTCTATAGGTTTGCGGCAGGATTGGTTTCTTCTGCAACCACTGCTAGGACTTTGTCCCATGCTTGGACAGATTGATCGCTCGGCCCTGCGTGCCGCTTATCGCCTTGATGAAGAAGCCTGCCTTGAGGAGCGAATCAGGCAAGCCGCCCCGGCCAGCGCAGTCCATCCCGAAGCCAGCCAGATCGCGGCGCGGCTGGTCGAAGGCGCGCGGGCCCGCAAAGCCAGCGGGCTTGATGCGTTCCTGCAGACCTATGGCCTGGGCACCGATGAAGGCATCGCCCTGATGTGCTTGGCCGAAGCGCTGCTGCGGGTGCCCGATGCGGCCACGGCAGACGCGCTGATTCAGGACAAGCTGGGCGGGATTGCCTGGGGCGAACACGTTGGGACCAGCGACAGCACTTTCGTCAACGCCGCCACCTTCTCGCTGATGCTGACCGGGCAGGTATTAAGCCAGCGACAAGCAGGTGGGTTCGGCGCTTCGCTCAAACGTGCAGTTGGGCGGTTGGGCGAACCAGTGATCCGCACCGCGACCTTACAAGCGATGAAGATCCTCGGCGGGCAATTTGTGTACGGCCGGACCATCGACGAGGCGCTGGAGCGCGCCGCGCCGGAACGCAAACAAGGCCTGAGCCACAGTTTTGATATGCTGGGTGAGGCCGCAATGACATTCGACGATGCCGAACGCTATCGCCGCTCCTACGCCGCGGCGCTCGCGCGGATCGCGGCGGAGGCGGGAGCCAATGGCAACCCGGGCGTGGTCCGTTCACCGGGGATTTCGGTCAAGCTGTCGGCGCTGTTCCCGCGCTACGATTTCCTCCACGCCGAAGCGGCCAAGGCGGTGCTGGTACCGCTGCTGAAAGACTTGGCCGCCACGGCCCGCGATGCCGATATCCACTTTACCATCGATGCCGAAGAGGCCGAACGGCTGGAGCTGTCGATGGACATCATCGAGGAACTGGTCGCCGATCCGGAGCTGTTTGCTGGCGGCTGGCAGGGCTTCGGCCTCGCCCTGCAAGCCTATTCGAAACGGGCGGTGCCGCTGTGCGAATGGGCTGCTGCATTGGGCCGCAAGTACCACCGCCGGATCATGGTCCGGCTGGTCAAAGGCGCCTATTGGGACACCGAGGTCAAGCTCAGCCAGGTCGGCGGGCATACCGACTATCCGGTGTTCACCCGCAAGCTCGGCACCGACGTTTCGTACCTCGCCTGCGCCGCAAAACTGCTCGCCGCTCCCGATGCGATCTACCCGGCCTTTGCCACGCACAATGCCTATACCGTCGGCGCGATCAAAGCGCTGGCGGGCAATGCCGAATTCGAATTCCAGCGGCTCCACGGCATGGGCGAGGACGTATACGAGGAGCTGGCCAAGCTGGAGGACGGGGCCGAAAGCCCGCGCACGCCGGTGCGGATCTATGCCCCCGTTGGTGGGCACAAAGACCTGCTGGCCTATCTGGTCCGCCGCCTGCTGGAAAACGGCGCCAACAGCAGCTTCGTCAACCGAATGGCCGATGCCGAAGTGCCGGTGGCCGCACTGGTCAGCGACCCAGTGGCCGAGCTTGCGGCATTGAGCCCCCGCCGCAATCCGGCGATCCCCTTGCCGCGCGATATCTTCCCGGGGCGGGTGAACAGTGCCGGGGTCGATCTGGCCGATCCACTGGTGCGAGCGCCGTTGCTGGCGGAGCTGGCTGGGGCCGCCAGTGACGAAGGCAGCGATTCTCTGCCAAGTGCGACGGCCGCCGAGCTGGACATGGCTATCGCGCAAGCAGCCGCCAGCCAGCACCGCTGGGACGGCCTTGGAGGTAAAGAACGCGCTCGGCTGCTGGAATCGGCGGCCGACAGCTACGAAGCCCACACGGTTCAGTTCCTCTCGCTTTGCCAACGCGAGGCTGGCAAGTCGCTGGGCGATGCCGTGCTGGAACTGCGCGAAGCAGTTGATTTTCTGCGCTACTATGCCGCCGAGGCGCGGCGCTTGTTTACGCCCGATGGCGAAGCGTTGCCCGGGCCAACCGGTGAAAGCAACCGCATGACCCTCCACGGGCGCGGGGTGTTCGCCGCGATCAGTCCGTGGAATTTCCCGCTGGCGATCTTCACCGGATTGATCGCCGGGCCATTGGCGGCGGGCAATACGGTGATCGCCAAGCCTGCCGAGCAAACACCGTTGATCGCTGATCTCGCGGTCCGGCTCATGCATGAAGCCGGCATTCCAGCCGATGTCGTCCAACTGGCCGTCGGCGACGGCAAAGTCGGCGCCATTCTCACCGCCGACCCCCGCATCGCCGGGGTCGCTTTCACCGGCTCAACCGAAACGGCGCGCGCGATCAACCGCAGCCTCGCGGGCCGCGATGGCCCGCTTGCGACGTTGGTGGCCGAAACCGGCGGGCAAAATGCGATGATCGTCGATAGCTCGGCCCTGCCTGAGCAGGTGACCCGCGATGTCGTCGCCAGCGCGTTCCAGAGCGCCGGGCAGCGCTGCTCCGCCTTGCGGGTGCTGTATCTGCAGGACGATGTTTACGATGGGATGCTGACGATGATCCGCGGCGCGTTCGCGGCGCTGGTGATCGGCAATCCCAAAGATCTTGCCACCGATGTCGGCCCGGTGATTGATGCTGAGGCCAAAGCCAAGCTCGATGCCCATATCGCCGCCATGCGGCAGGCCGGGCACACGATTTGGCAACGCGATCTGCCTGCGGCCTGCACCAAGGGCACCTATGTGGCCCCGGCGATCATCGAGATCGGCGCGATCGGTGAGCTCGAAAACGAAAACTTCGGACCAATCCTCCATGTCGCGCGGTTCAAGGCTGACGATCTGGAGCAGGTGGTCGCCGATATCAACGCTGTCGGGTTCGGTCTGACGCTGGGCCTGCATAGCCGGATCGACGCGACCCGGCGGCTGGTTGAGAGCAACGCGCGGGTCGGCAACTTTTATGTCAACCGCAACCAGATCGGCGCGGTCGTCGGCAGCCAGCCGTTCGGCGGCGAAGGACTGTCGGGAACCGGGCCCAAGGCTGGCGGCCCGCACTACCTCGCGCGGTTTGCGACCGAACGGGTGACCTGCATCGATACGACTGCGGCGGGCGGCAATGCGAGCCTGATGGCGGGGTAGCGCCTCAAGAATCT
>JAYURW010000037.1:0-9248 GCA_043756025.1 Novosphingobium sp.
TGGCGCTGGCCGATGTGCCGGCCGAGGATCCGGCGGTTTACGACATGCTGTGCAAGGGGGATTCGCTCGGGGTGTTCCAGGTTGAGAGCCGGGCCCAGATGAACATGCTGCCACGACTGCGCCCGCGCTGTTTTTATGATCTGGTGATCGAGGTAGCGATTGTCAGGCCCGGGCCGATTCAGGGGGATATGGTGCATCCGTATTTGCGCAGGCGGTCGGGCGAGGAGGTGGTGGACTATCCGTCACCGGGGGCGCCGCATGATCCGGCAGAATTGAAAAACATCCTCGGGCGCACTTTGGGGGTGCCGATCTTTCAGGAGCAGGCGATGAAGATCGCCATCGAGGCCGCACAGTTTTCCCCCGCCGAGGCAAATGAATTGCGCAAGGCGATGGCGACGTTCCGGTCCACCGGGACCATTGGAAAATTGCAGGACAAGATGGTGGGGCGCATGGTCACGCGCGGCTATGATCCCGATTTTTCGGTGCGTTGTTTCAACCAGATCAAGGGCTTTGGCGAATACGGTTTTCCGGAAAGTCACGCGGCCAGCTTTGCGCTGCTGGTGTACGTCTCCAGCTGGCTGAAGTGTCACTATCCGGCGGCCTTTGCCTGCGGCTTGCTCAATGCGCAGCCGATGGGCTTTTACGCCCCCGCGCAGATTGTCCGCGATGCGCGCGAGCATGGGGTGCCGGTGCTGCCGGTCGATGTGAATTTCAGCGGGTGGGACAACGGGTTGGAAGAGATGGGTTCACGCGGAGGCGCGGAGATGCGGAGGAAGGGAGAAGAGGGTTCACACGAAGACACGAAGGCACGAAGAGGTGGCGTTTGCGGCAAAGCCGCCTTCAATTCTGATCGCGGTGTAAGCGGTGATGTTAAAATGGAAGAGAATGCCTGCGGCGCAGAGCGGCATCTTCGTGCCTTCGTGTCTTCGTGTGAACCATCTCTTCCTTCTCCCTTCCGCGTCTCCGCGCCTCCGCGTGAACCCGAAATGGCTCTCCGCCTCGGCCTGCGCCAGATCGATGGCTTTCTCGAGGCCGCCGCCGCGCGGATTGTGGCGGCGCGGGAGCAGGGCGGTCCGTTCCGCGATGTGCGCGAGTTGAAGGAGCGCGCCGGGCTGTCCCCGGCACTGATCGAACGCCTCGCCAGCGCGGATTGTTTGGGTTCGCTCGGGTTAACCCGGCGTCAAGCGCTGTGGGATGCGCGCAGCCTGATTGCCGCGCCTGACTTGCCGCTGTTCGCGGCGGCGGCGGCGCGCGATGAGGGGGCGGAACGCGCACTCACCCGGCTGCCAGTGATGCCGCTGAGCGAAGAAGTGGTCGCCGATTACCAAACCCAACGCCTCAGCCTCAAAGCCCACCCGCTGGCTTTCCTGCGCGCTTCGCTTGGCGAGCGCGGCTTCATCCGCGCAAGTGAGCTGCGGGAACGCAAATACCGCTCGGCCGTGCAGGTTGCGGGCGTGGTGTTGATCCGCCAGCGTCCCGGCAGCGCCAAGGGGGTCTGCTTCATCACGCTGGAGGATGAGACCGGGGTGGTGAACCTTGTCATCTGGCCCGACCTGATGGCCAAACAGCGCAAGGTGATCATGGCCGCGCGGCTGATCGAGGTGCGCGGCCGGGTGGAGTATGACGACGAAGTGATCCACGTGATCGCCACGCACTTGACCGACGCGACCGAAGCACTCCACGCGCTGTCAGACGATCTGCTGCCGCCAACATTGGACCGGGCCGACGAGGTTCGCCGCCCGCTGCAGGGCAACCGCGGCGGGCATCCCAGGAATGTCAGGGTGATCCCGAAATCGCGCGATTTCCATTGAGAGACACGCTAGGCTTGCAACAAATGGGAGAAACTCGATGCGCATCACCGCCCTGATCTTTGCCGCCGCCGCTTTGGCTTTCCCTGCAAACGCGGCCAGACCCGCACCGCTGCCCGCCGCGATCTATACCGATCCGGCCCCCAACAAGCTCCACCCCGCGCGGATGGAAGTGCTGCACATTCCCAGCGGCGGGGTTGAGATCAACGGCGTCGCCTATCTCGCTTCCGGTCCGGGCCTGCACCCCACATTGGTGATTTGCCATGGTTGGCCGGGGAACGAAAAGAACCTCGATCTGGCGCAGGCCGTGCGCCGCGCGGGCTGGAATGTGGTGACGTTCAACTACCGCGGGTCATGGGGCAGCCCGGGAAACTTCCGCTTTGCCCAGAACCCCGAAGATGCCCGGGCCGTTCTGGCCTATCTGCGTGATCCGGCTGTTGCAGCAAAGCTGGGGGTCAATGTTCGGCAGATGGCAATGATCGGCCACTCGATGGGGGGCTGGGTCACCACGATGGTCGCGAGTGAGGACAAGGGATTGCTGGGCGCGGGGCTGATCTCAGCGGCCAACATGGGGGTGATGCGCGGGCTCGACCGGGCAGGTATCGTCAAGATGGCGGGCGAGAATTCCGAAACGCTGGCTGGAACTTCGCCGGAAATCATGGCGGATGAATTGATCGCGGGCCGCGAAAAATTCGATTTCCTGCAAACCGCCCCGGGCCTTGCGAAAAAATCGCTACTGGTGCTGAGCAGTGACGATGGGCTGGCCCCTCAGACCAACGCGCTGATCGCCGCGGTGCGGACCAAGGGCGGCACGCGGATCACATCGGTTCACGTTGCCACCGATCATGGCTGGAATGACAAACGCGTGCTGTTGCAAGCACATGTAATCCGCTGGCTGCAAGGGCTGCTGCCACGGCCAAAGCGGGCTTAAACCGCCTCGAGCGAATAGCCCGCCGAGCGTACCGTCCGGACCGGATCGGGCGCGCCGTCAAGCTCGATGCCTTTACGCAGGCGCCGAATGTGGACGTCAACCGTGCGCAGTTCAATCTCGCTTTCGTTGCCCCAGACCGCATCGAGTAATTGCCCGCGGCTGAAGACCCGGCCGGGGTGCTCCATGAAGAACTTGAGCAAGCGAAACTCTGTCGGGCCGAGCGTCACGACCTGGCCGCGGCGCGTGACCTTGTGCGCGGTGGCATCGAGCGCCAGATCGCCCACAGTCAGCGTTTCACCAGCCAAAGCCGGGCGAATTCGGCGCATGATCGCGTTGACCCGGGCGATCAGCTCGCGCGGAGAAAAGGGTTTTGTGACGAAATCATCGGCCCCGGTTTCAAGTCCGCGGATCTTGTCATCCTCGGCCCCACGCGCGGTCAGCATGACTATCGGGACATGGGCGGTTTCTTTGGCCCGGCGCAGACGGCGGCAAACCTCGATCCCGCTGGTGCCTTCAATCATCCAGTCGAGCACGACCAGATCGGGGACCTGTTCCTGCGCCAGCAGTAGCGCTTCGTCACCATCGGACGTGGCCGTCACAGCATAGCCCTCTTGGGCGAAACGGAACTCGAGCAGTTCGGCCAGGGCTGGATCATCCTCGACCAGCAGCAAACGGGGAGCAATCATGGCCTCAGGCCTTCTCTTCCTTGTCGGTCAGATATGACCCTGTTGCCGCGTAATAAACCATCTCGGCCACGTTGGTGGCGTGATCGCCGATCCGTTCGATATTGCGGGCCACGAACAGCAGCTGGGCAGCACTCGAAATGGTCGCAGGATTTTCCATCATGTGGCTGACGAGGTTACGAAAAATGCTTTCGTAAAAAGCATCCACTTTGTCATCGCGGGCTACGATTTCGGCGGCCAGATCGGCATCGCGGGCAGCATAGGCGGTCAACACATCGTGGACCATTCCGCCGGCAACTTCGGCCATCGCCGGGATCAGGGTAAGCGGTTCAAACTGGCGGCGGCCTTCGATCTTGCCCGTGCTTTTGGCGATATTCTTGGCATAGTCGCCGATCCGTTCGACCACCCCGGCGATCTTCAGCGCAGCGATCACTTCGCGCAAATCGTCGGCCATTGGCGCGCGCAAGGCGATGATCCGGACCGCCAGCTTGTCGACCTCGGCTTCGATCGAATCGATCCGGCGATCGCGTTCGACAACGCCCTTGGCCAATTCCAGATTGCCTTTAACCAGCGCTTCCATCGCTTCGGTCAGCGAAACCTCGGCGAGCCCGCCCATTTCCGCGATCAATCCGCGTAGGCGGGTGATGTCTGCGTCGAAGGCTTTGACTGTATGTTCTGACATAATCTGTGTCCTAACCGTAGCGGCCGGTGATGTAATCCTTGGTGCGTTCTTCGCGCGGATTGGTGAAGATTTCCGAGGTTTTTCCGTACTCAACCACCTTGCCAAGGTGGAAGAAAGCGGTCCGCTGCGATACCCGCGCGGCCTGCTGCATCGAATGGGTCACGATGACGATGGCGTAGCGGCCTTTCAGCTCACCGATCAATTCCTCAATCCGAGCGGTCGCAATCGGATCAAGTGCCGAGCACGGCTCGTCCATCAAGATCACTTCAGGCTCCACCGCGATCGCCCGGGCGATGCACAGCCGTTGCTGCTGCCCGCCAGACAGAGCGGTGCCGCTTTCCGCCAGCCGGTCCTTCACTTCATCCCACAGACCAGCGCGCTTCAGCGCCTTTTCCACCCGGCCTTCCAGCTCAGACTTGCTGGCCGCGAGGCCGTGGATCCGCGGGCCATAAGCGACGTTTTCGAAAATGGATTTAGGGAAGGGATTGGGCTTTTGAAAAACCATCCCGACCCGTGCGCGCAGTTGCACGACGTCCATCCCCGAGGTGTAGATGTCCTGCCCATCGAGCGTGATCTGCCCTTCGACCCGGGCCCCGGCGATGGTATCATTCATCCGGTTGAACGTGCGCAGAAAGGTTGATTTGCCGCAGCCGGACGGGCCGATAAATGCGGTTACGTAGTCGGTTGGGATATCGATCGAAACATGATCAATCGCGCGTTTGTCTCCGTAAAATACGGAAACATCGCGTGCAGCGATCTTGGCTTCAACGGCATCAAGTTCATGATAAGTGGTCATTACCAGCGTTTCTCAAAACGGTTGCGAAGGTAGATAGCGAGGCCGTTCATCACCAGCAGAAAAGCCAGCAAGACGATGATCGCGGCAGAAGTTCGTTCCACGAATCCGCGATCAATTTCATCTGACCACAGGAAAATCTGCACCGGCAAAACCGTCGCGGGCGAGGTGAAGCCATCGGGCGCGCTGGCGACAAAGGCCCGCATCCCGATCATCAGCAGCGGCGCGGTTTCACCCAGCGCGCGGGCCATCCCGATGATCGTGCCAGTCAGGATGCCGGGCATCGCGAGCGGCAGGACATGGTGGAACACGGTCTGGACCCGGCTTGCCCCAATCGCCAACGCAGCATCGCGGATTGAAGGCGGCACCGCCTTGATCGCATTGCGCCCTGAAATCACAATCACTGGCATGGTCATCAGCGCCAAAGTCATGCCGCCGATCAGCGGGGCAGAGCGCCAGTTCGGGAAAATCGCCAGGAACACGGCCAGACCAAGCAATCCGAAAATGATCGAAGGGACTGCCGCGAGATTGTTGATCGACACTTCGATCAGCTCGGTCCAGCGATTGCGCGGGGCATATTCCTCGAGGTAAACTGCCGCAAAGACGCCAATCGGAAACGCCAGAGCGAGCGTGACAAACATGGTCAACATGGAGCCTTTGAGCGCTCCCCAAATCCCGACCGCTTGCGGCCCGGTTGCATCAGCGCGGCTGAGGAAACCCCAATCAATCGCGCTGACCAGTTTTCCGTCGGACTTCAGCTGCTGCGCCAGCGCTTTGAGCGCATCGCCGCCGTCGCCGCGGGCCCCAGCAGCGAGATCATCGCTGACGGGCAGCGAGACGTCCAGGGTGCCTTGCAAGCGGCTTGGGTCGGTGATCAGTGTCGCTGCGACTTCTCGCCAGGCCTGATCCAGCACCTGCCCGGCAGCGGCATCACCGGCGTGTTTGGTGACTGCAAATTGGACTATTTCGGGCAGTCCAGCGCCTTTCAGCGCTTGCACCGCATCGGGTCCCTGAAGCTGGCTGGGATCGATAGTCAGTGCGCCACCCGTTAGTTCCACTGGAACCCGCAATTCCCAGCGTTTGAACCCGCCAAACGCGTTGCTGGTCATTGTGATCAGCAGGAAAGCCAGAACCAGCGCTGAAAACACAACCGCAGCCATGCCGACCAGCCGGAACCGGCGCTCAGCGGCGTAGCGCTTTTTGAGGCGAATGGCTGCGGGGTTAGTCATATGCTTCCCGGAAGCGCTTGACGACGCGCAGTGCGATGAAATTGAGCGTCAGAGTGACGAGGAACAGCACCATGCCCAGCGCAAAGGCCGACAGTGTGGCGGGGTGATCGAAACTGCCTTCGCCGGTCAGCATCGCGACGATCTGAAACGTGACCGTGGTCATGGTTTCGAACGGATTGGCGGTGAGCCGGGCGGTGGCACCCGCGGCCATCACCACAATCATCGTCTCGCCAATTGCCCGGCTGACCGCCAACATCACGCCCGCGACAATCCCGGGGAGTGCGGCCGGGATCAGCACTTTCTTAATAGTTTCCGATGTGGTTGCGCCCATCGCCAGGCTGCCATCGCGCATCGCCTGCGGAACGGCGGTAATGCTGTCATCCGCCATAGAGGAAACGAACGGAATGATCATGATGCCCATCACGATTCCGGCGGCCAATGCACTTTCGCTCGAGGCGCTGGAAATACCGATAGCGAGGCCAAAATCGCGGATCAGCGGCGCGACGGTCAGCGCCGCGAAATAGCCGTAAACGACAGTCGGCACCCCGGCCAAAATCTCGAGCAGCGGCTTCATCCATTTCCGGACCGTGGCCGAGGCATACTGGGTGAGGTAGATCGCGCTCATCAAACCGAGCGGGATAGCGACCAGCATTGCGATGATCGCGCCAATAAAAACCGTGCCCCAAAACAGCGGCAACGCGCCATAGGTTTCAGGGCGCACCGAAGCTGGATCGGTCATTGGATCCGGGCCCCAATGCGTGCCGAACAGGAATTCCTGCGGGCTGACGAACTGGAAAAACCGCGCAGTCTCAAACACCAGTGAAACCAAAATGCCCAACGTGGTCAGGATCGCGACCAGCGAGGCTGACAACAACGCCAGCATCACTGCCCGTTCGACCCGGGTCCTGGCCGTGAAATCAGGCCGCAGTTTCAAAAAACTGAACGCCCCCCCGGCAAACCCGAGCAGGAGCGTAACAACAATGCCGATTGTGGCGTACTGCGTCAGCGCCGCCCGAAACGGCTCAACCAGTTTGGCAGATTCGGGCAGGAAGGTGCTAACGGCAGCACCAGCCGCAACCGCCTGCGCTTCAGCAAGCACAGAATCGCGCTTGATCCCGAAGGCCGGAAGCGACGACGCTGCCGGATCGGATAGCACCTGTCCCAGCACCAATCCCGGGCTGATCGATGACCAAGCCAAAGCAAACAGAACCGCTGGAACCGCCGCCCATAGCGCCACATACCAACCGTGGTAGCCGGGCAACGAGTGCAAAACGGTGCCATTAGCCAGCGCGTCTTTGCGGAATGCCCAGGCCCGCGAACGCGCCGCCAGCCATGCGATCAAGCCCAATGCAAGGGCAAGCAGCAAGGGAAGGGCTGGCGACATCGTTCGGGTTGCTCCGGTTTATGCTTACTTGAGGCCGCTGGGGTCCATCAGAGTAAACTCGGTAGCGGCCTTACCGCTCTTGGCAAGCACGTCAGCGGGGGCAACGACCATGCCTTGCTTGGCCAACAGTCCGTCCTTGCTCCAGTGCTTGGCCCATTCGGCGACAAAGTCCTTGAGGCCCTTGATCGCATCGAGGTGTGCTGCTTTGACATAGATGTAGAGTGGGCGGGCACCGGGATAGCTGAAATCGGTGATCGCAGCATAGGTTGGCTGGACGCCGTTCATGGTCAAGCCTTGCAGCTTATCGGAGTTCTCTTCGAGGTAGGAGAAACCGAACACGCCGATGGCCTTCGGGTTGGCTTCGAGCTTTTGCACAATCAGGTTGTCGTTTTCACCCGAATCGACATAAGCTCCGTCGCTGCGGACTTCGCCGCAAATCGCTTCGTGCTTGTCCTTGTCGCTGTCTTTCAGCGCTTTCATTTCCGGGTTGGCATCGCAACCCTTCATCAGGATCAGTTCCTTGAGCGCGTCGCGGGTGCCCGAAGTGCTGGGCGGGCCGTACACCAGGATTGGCTCAGCCGGATAGGCTGGGTTGACGTCTTTCCAAGTCTTGGCGGTGTTGGGTTTGCCATAAGGGTTGGCAGCCAGCGCCTTGTAAACGTCTTCCTGGGTCAGCTTCAGCGCAAGCCCGCTTTTGGCTTCGGCAAATGCAATCCCGTCGAGCCCGACCTGAATTTCGACGATCTTGTCGACGCCGTTTTTGGCGCAATCATCATATTCCGACTTTTTCATTCGGCGCGATGCATTTGCGACATCGGGGTGCGAAACACCGACCCCGGCGCAGAACAGTTTCACGCCAGCGCCCGTGCCGGTCGATTCAATAATCGGCGATTTGAATGCGGTGTTCGATTTGGCCAGCGAATCCGCTACGACTTTGGCGAAGGGGTAAACGGTGGAGGAACCGACGGCGCGGATCTGTTCGCGCGAGCCGCTCTGCGCGCCGCCGCAACCAGCCAGCAGGGCCGCGGCAGAGACGGCATAGATGAAAGTGAGGGCAGTCTTCTTGGTCATGGCGAATCGCTCCGATCGCTGAGTTGTGACTGCGCTCTCGCGGTGTTCTGTGACAGATTGATGACAAAGCGTTAGGTTGCTTCGGATGTCGCCTACCAGTCAATCAAATGACACATCAAGTCATCAAAGTGTCATATAACCGTAATAGCCGCCGCTGCAGACCAGAACGACTCAAGGAAATCTCAATGCGCCTACACCCAAGCCTGTCCTTTGCAATTACAGCAATGCCACTGGCGATCATTGGCGCCACCTCCGCCGCCGCCAGCGAGGATACCGCTTACTGGCTGAACCTGAACCTCAACGTCAAAGTTTCGGACGAGATTCGAATCTCAAGCGAGACTTCGTTGCGTACCAGCGATGTGCGCGGCTTTTACCAGCTCCAGCAATCCCTGATGCTCGGATACAAGGTCAGCAAGAAGGTGACGGTCTCCGCCGGCTACGTCCACGCGCCGAACTACAGTCATGGTAATTTCACTTCGATGGAGCGCCGTTTTCGCCAGCAGGTAAGCGCAGACAACGTTGCCAAGGTTGGGCCTTTTAGCCTGAGCGGACGGCTACGCTTTGAACAGCGCTTTCGCGATGACCGGGGCGGCACTGGCTGGCGGCTGCGTCCGCAAGTCAAGGCAGTTGCGCCGTTGTTTGGCAAGGTGAAGATCAATCTTGCAGT
>JAYURW010000038.1:0-9241 GCA_043756025.1 Novosphingobium sp.
CGCCGTCACGATGAGCCGGATGCATCGCTTGTTTGGCGTAACAATGGTCGAACAAGGCATCTCGCGGCTGGTCAGCGTGGACCTTGAGGGGGCCGAGGAACTGCTGGCGGCGGAGTAGTCACCCCAGCACATACCTTGGTCCCGGCCCCGCTGCTCCGGCGCGGTCATCGCGGTTGTAGAGTTGGCAGCGTTGCAGGCTGAGGCAGCCGCAGCCGATGCATTCGTCCAGCTTGCGGCGGGTCAGGCTGAGCAGCTTGATCTTCTGGTCGATCATCCCGCGCATGGAGCGGCTGATCGCGCGCCAATCGCCCAGCGTTGGGGTTCGGCCTTGCGGCAATTTGGCCAGCTCAACCTCGATCTCAGCGAGCCCCAGCCCCAGCTTTTGCGCGATCAGGATGAAGCTCAGCCGGCGGATATCGCTGCGCAGAAAGCGGCGCTGGTTGCCCATGGTGCGCATCGCCTGGATCAGGCCCTTGTCTTCGTAAAACCGGATCGCCGACACCGCGAGGCCGGTGCGCTTCGCGAGTTCGCCGATTGGCAAGAGGTCATTGCGGTCCATAGGCAGTCTCCGAAAGCGCTTGATCTCAAGTTAGCTTGAGGTTGCATAAACGCAAGCGCGGCGATTCGCTGCTGCGGCCAAGCGCCCTGAAAAAGGACTGAAACGATGCCAACCGGTTTTCTTGAACACGCCAATATCACCGTCAGCGATCCCGAACGCTCCTCTGCCCT
Organism: Novosphingobium sp.; assembly: GCA_043756025.1. Classification (GTDB taxonomy): domain Bacteria; phylum Pseudomonadota; class Alphaproteobacteria; order Sphingomonadales; family Sphingomonadaceae; genus Novosphingobium. The sequence goes on from JAYURW010000038.1 coordinate 730, forward strand.
ACTGCAACAACTGTGCGGCTGGCACGAGCGGTGGCGCGGGCCTTCGCAGCTGGGCGGATGGACCATCCATGTCGGCAATGCGCGCGACTATCTGGCGCTCTACACCCACGACCGCCTGGCACCGCGCTTTGCCAAGGGCCAGCCGCTCAACCACATCGCGCTGGTGGTCGACGATCTCGATAGCGCCGAAACGATCGTCAAGGATGCCGGTCTGATACCGATGAATCATGGCGACTACGAGCCGGGACGGCGGTTCTATTTCTTCGATTGGGACGGGATTGAGTTTGAGCTGGTGAGTTACAGCTAGAGCAGCGATTGCTGGGCCGGACCGCCGCTTGCCCAGCGTGCATCGGTCCGCTCAACCGTGATCGCGTCCCCCCAAGTATGGCACAGCGCCAGCGCCGCGTCCGCTGATCCCTCCAGCCACTCCGCCTGCGCCGCCGAGCCAAGGATCAGCGGCATCCGGTCATGCACATCGGCCATCTGCGGGTGCCCATCGACCATCACCAACGTATAGACCGCGCCCCATTCGGCACTGGCCCGCCACAGCCCGGCCACCGCAAATACATCCTCGTTCGGAAGGCCATACCAGGTCCGGGTCATCCGGCCCTTCTCGCCCTCGGCCTCAGCCCATTGGCTGACCGGGACCAGACAGCGGCGGTGCGCAAAGCTGTCCAGCCAAAAGCCAGTCAGCAGCTTGTCCTCACGCGCATTCGTGACCGGTTTGGGTTTCAGTTTCTGGCCCTGCTTGCCGGTCAGCACGAGCGGGAACCCCCAATGCATCGCCCGCGCCCGGCCCTCGGCGATCACCAGACCGGGCGTGCCGGGATAGACTTCGGCGGCGTAGTTGGCAGCCAGATCGGCCTCTACCTTGAACAGGTTGGCCACCTCTTGCGTGCCCTTGGTCATGCGGTAGAGGTTGCACATCCTATTTCAGCCGCGCGCAGCCCCGTTCGGTCTGGTCGCCCCAGGTGAAGCTGGCCTTGTGCGAATAGACTGTGTCGCTCATCCCGTCGCTGCACGTGCCCGCTTCGATTGTCAGCACCACCGGCTTGCCGTCCATCACGGCGGTATAGCGCAATTGCGGCCCGGCGTTCGACAGGCTGGCAGTGATCGCGACAGCCGTTAGCTGCTCAGGACTGGAGTACAGCAGTTTGTCGCCGATCACTTCGAGCGACCAGAACGGCTCGGTTCCCAGTGCCTGAAAGTGCTGGTTTTTTACCGCGCTTTTCGCCGGAACCGAAACTTGCGGTGGAATAGCTGGCTGAGCTGTGGGCGTTGCTGCCGGTGCCGGTGCAACCGACGTCGGCAGGTCAACTGTCACTATTTGATCGGTCGCCTGCTCTTTGCACCCAGCCAGCACGACCAGCCCCAACATCACCGCGCTACGCATTGCCCACCACCCAGCAGGCCGCTGCGACCAGCAGGCCGGTCGTGCGATTGGAACGGAACCGGGCGAGGGCATTGTCGGCATTGGAATCCTCCAGCGTCAGCACTTGCCAGCCAAGGTGCGCCGCAGCGGGGGCCAATGCAAGCAGCGCGAGGGCATCTGGCCGAAGCAGCCAGAACCCGAGTGCCCACAACGCCAGCGCCCCGGCATAGAAGCCCGCCACACCGGCTCGCAGATACCGCCCCAACGTCAGCGCGGATGAGCCAATCCCAACCGTGGCATCATCCTCGCGGTCCTGACAGGCGTAGATCGTGTCGTACCCGATGCACCACAGCACCGCCCCGGTATAAAGCGCAGCCAGCACGTCGAGCCGGTCACTGCGCATTGCCACCCAGCCCACTGGTACGCCCCAAGTGAACACCAGCCCCAACCAGGCCTGCGGAAATCCAGTGACCCGTTTCATGAACGGATAGGCTGCAACCAGCGCCAGACTGCCCAGCGCGACCACCTGCGCTTCCCAGCGCAATTGCAGCAGGACGACGAGGCCAACCACGCACAACGCCGCCAGCCAAACCCACGCTGCCCGCTTGCTGACCCGGCCGCTCGCCACGGGGCGCAGCGCGGTCCGCGCCACCTGCCGGTCAAGATCGGCATCGACGATATCGTTAAAAACGCAGCCCGCCCCGCGCATCGCGATCGAACCCAGCAGCAGCCACGCCAGCAGCGCCCATTGCCCCTGCCCGCCCGCCAGCAGCACCCCCCAGGCGCAGGGCCAGAACAGCAGCCACCAGCCAATTGGTCGGTCAAACCGGGCAAGCTGGGCGTAATCGCGCCACGGTTGCGGCAGCGCGGCGACGATCCCGCGATGCTGGGTGTCGGGGACGATTTCTGCGGTCATATTCGTGCTGTAGCCAATCACATGAAATGCGCTAGAGCCTGCCCATGCCCGCCACCCCCATCTGGCCGCCCAAAAGCGCACCGCGCCTGTTTGTCCCGCAAGTGCTCGGCCTCGGAGTGCAGATCGTGGTCGAAGGCCCACAGGCGCATTACTTGTCGCGCGTCATGCGGATTGCGGCGGGAGACGCGGTGGTGCTGTGCGACGATCAGACCGGCGAATGGGCCGCGCGGGTGGGCGATCCCGGCAAACGCGCGGTGCTGGTCACTTGCGAAACCCTGCTCCGCCCGCGCGAGCAAGTGCCCGATTTCACACTGTGCGCGGCACTGCTTAAAAAGGACCGGTTCGATCTGGTGCTGGAAAAGGCTTGCGAGCTAGGCGTGCGGCGGATCCAGCCGGTGCTGACCCGGCGTTGCGTGGCCGACAAGCTAAACCTTGATCGGGCCCGCAGTATCTTGATCGAAGCGGCGGAACAATGCGCGCGCACTGCTCTGCCGGAACTCGCCGCACCGGTGAAGCTGGAAGCCTTGCTCAAGGGCTGGGAGGCGGACCGCACGCTGTTCTTTGCCGATGAGAATGGCGGCGCGAATGCGGCCCAGCAATTTGGCGCCAATTCCGCCCCGGCTGCGCTGCTGATCGGCCCCGAAGGCGGGTTTGATGAGGCTGAGCGCGCGGCAGTACGCGCGCTGCCACAAGCCCGCGCTGTTACGCTTGGACCCCGCATTTTGCGCGGGGAAACCGCGGCGATTGCGGGAACGGCGTTGTGGATGGGAACGCGCGGCGATTGGTAAGCGGATGCCTCCTCGCACCGAGGCGGATTTTAGGCTGGCGCGCTTGCCCAGTTCGCACTAATTCCCCGGCATGAGCACGAGACAAGTTTCAGATCGCAACGATCCTTTGATCGAAACCCGCGACCATTTGGTGGCCCCGATGATCAAGGGCGAAAAGCCGCCCGAGGCTTGGCGGATCGGGACCGAGCACGAGAAACTGGTCTATTGTACCGGCGATCACCACGCCCCCAGCTATACCGAAAAGGGCGGGATTCGCGATCTGCTCAAAGCGCTGGAGGATTACGGCTGGGAGCCGGTGATTGAGGGCGGCAACGTGATTGCGCTCTCGGGCAGCGATGGCGCGGTCAGTCTGGAACCGGCCGGTCAGCTGGAACTGTCGGGCGCGCCGCTGGACAACCTGCACCAGACTTGCGCCGAAACCGGGCGGCACCTCGATCAGGTCAAGGCAATCGGTGCCAAGACCGGCAAGGGCTTTCTGGGCCTGGGGATGTGGCCCGACAAGACCCGCGAAGAGCTGCCGATCATGCCCAAAGGCCGCTATGAAATCATGCTGCGGCATATGCCGCGGGTCGGCACCATGGGCCTCGATATGATGCTACGCACTTGTACCATTCAGGTTAACCTCGACTATTCTAGCGAGGCCGATATGGTGAAGAAGTTCCGCACGTCGCTGGCGCTGCAACCGCTGGCCACCGCGCTGTTCGCCAATTCGCCGTTCACCGAAGGCAAACCCAACGGTTACCTCTCCTACCGCAGCCACATCTGGACCGATACCGATCCGGCCCGCACCGGGATGCTCGGTTTCGTGTTCGAGGACGGCTTTGGCTATGATCGCTACGCCGAATATATGCTCGATGTGCCGATGTACTTTGTCTACCGCGACGGCAAATATATCGACGCGGCCGGGCAATCGTTCCGCGATTTCATGGCCGGCAAGCTGCCCGCGCTGCCCGGCGAATTGCCGACCGCCAGCGACTGGGTCGATCACCTGTCCACCGCCTTTCCCGAAGTCCGGCTAAAGAGCTTCCTCGAAATGCGCGGCGCCGATGGCGGGCCGTGGAACAAGATCTGCGCCCTGCCCGCGCTGTGGGTCGGGCTGCTGTACGATCAGACCGCACTGGATAGCGCGTGGGATCTGGTCAAAGGTTGGGACATGGACGGGCGCGAGGCACTGCGCGCGGCGGTGCCCAAGCTGGGTCTGGATGCGCCAATCCCCGGAGGCGGAAAACTAAAAGATATCGCCGCCGAAGTGCTGGCAATCTCGCGCTCAGGCCTCAACGCCCGGGCCCGGCTAAACAGCGCTGGCGACAACGAAAGCGGGTTCCTGAATCCGCTCGACGAAATTGCCCGGACCGGCAAAGTTCCAGCCCAAGTGCTGCTCGACAAATTCCACGGCGAATGGGGCGGCGATCTGTCGCGGGTTTACGAGGAATCGTTCTGATGATCGTCGTAGTTGGCCAGTTTCGCTTTCCGCCCGAGCAGGTGGAAGCCGCCCGGCCCGCGATGCGCAAAGTGATCGAGGCAACCCGGGCGGAGGACGGCTGCACCCAATACAATTACGGCGAGGACGTGCTCGATCCCGGCCTGATTCGGGTCAGCGAACTGTGGGCCAGCCGGGCGCAGCTCGATGCCCATATGAAAACGCCGCATATGGCAGTGTGGCAGCAGGAACGCGCCGCGCTGGGGCTGCGTGATCGGGCGATTGCGGTATTTGAAGCGGGCGAAGGAACGGCGCTTTAGGTTACTCTGCCGGGGCCGCCTGCAACACCGGGCGGCGATTTTTGAGTGCTTGCCCCGCCTTGTAGAACACACTGGTGATCAGGCCGTGCCGGTTCATCCAGTCGTAATAGGCCCGGTACTTGGGATCTTCGCCGAGCAAGTGCTGTTCCTCGGTCTTGGCCCGCCAGAAATAGATCGCACTGACGCAGCCGAGGAAGAAGGTGTTGCGGACCGAATCGGTCAGCGATCCGGTATCGACCACAAACGGCATTGCCGCGCACCACCAGAACAGGTTCTTGGACAGGTAGGCCGGGTGACGGGTATAGGCATAGGGGCCATTGGTCAGCACGCCGCGATAGGTTAAGTTGGAAAAGCGGATGCCAAAGGCGACGGTTGCCCAGGCATAGATCCCGGTCAGCACGACCAGCAGTCCGGCCCAAACCCAGACCAGCGCCGGGAACCCGCCCAGCGCATAGAACCAGTTATCATCGCCGCGGGTGCCCGCCAGATAGAACAGCGGCCGATCCGGCCCGCCCATCAGCTGGAACGGCGGATAGCACAACAGCGCCGCCAGCCAGCCCGCAAGGTACGGGTTGGCCGAACGAATTTGCGCATCGAGCGGCTTCATCGTCAGGATATAACCGACCGAGCCGATCTGTTCGTCGATCACGAACATCAGCGTAATCAGCAGCGTCGCGATCCCGACGGGTGAAAGGAAAAACGTGCTCCAGTCCGGCGCAACCAGATTTTGAAAACCGCCAGGCACGATCATGATCATGAACGCCGTGAAAAAGCCTTTCACCGCCCAGGCCCGCAAGTGATGCTTGACCTGATCTGCCTCAAACGGTTCACGCCCGATCAGCATCGCCCCAAAATGCCAGCAGCCGTCGCGCGGTTCCACCAGCACCCGGTCAAGCCACAACACATAGGGCACCGACAGCACCAGCAGCGGAATGGCCGCAGCGGTCAGCACCTGCATCGAAATTAGATAGGCCCCGTCCCAGTACCACCGCCCGAGGCAATAGAGCGCCGCGATCACCGCCCAGGTCGCCCACAGCCCGGCCAACTTGGTAATCGAGATGTCGATCACGCTGGACAGTTTGCGCGGGGCGTCCCAGTTGATCCCGGTCGACGCGCGGCGGTGAACCTTGTCCACGAACACGGACCACAACACCATCGGCGCCGCAGTAACCGCCAGCCCGGTCAGTGCCGCATTAGGACCGGACAAACGCTCGGCCCGGCTCGGCAAGCCCAGCGCGGTTACGATTTCCGGCCAGAAATGGCAGATCATCACCCACACCGTCAGCGCGCCCAGCCCAAGCCAGCCAACAACGGCGGACACATCGCTGGGCGGCCGGCTATCGGCAGCAGTAGATTTCGGGCTAGTCATCACTCCGGCCATAGCCCGCGAAGGGTTAATAGCCGGGTAACGCGCGGTATTTGCCTCCCCCTCCCCGCTGGGGAGGGGCTAAGCAACGATCACCGCAGCGCGGTGATCTTGCCGCTGTCGTCGAGGATATACAGCGTGTTGTTGGCCACTATCGGCGCCAGTGTGATCGGGGTTTTGAGATCGGTCACCAGCACTGGCTGGCCATCGGCTACCGCAGCAGAGAAAACCTGCCCGTTGGAATTAACGAACCACAGCTTGTCCCCTGCCAGCACCGGGCCGGACCAGAAGATCGCGCCGTTCTTCTTCTTTTCGTTCTCGAACTTGGCCAACTGGGTCAGCCACCGCACTTTGCCGCTGGACCGCGCGATGCACAGCAGCCGCGCGTCGTCGGTCAGTGTGAAGATCCAGTCGCCCGAAATCGCCGGAGTGGAAATCCCCGCCAGATTAAGCTCCCAGATCCGCTGACCGGTGACCAGTTCATAGGCCGCCATCCGGCCGCCCTGGCCCAGCGCATAGACCCGGCTGCGATCGATGATCGGATCGGCGTCAATATCGGTCAACACGCCAACCGTGGTCGAGAGCGAGGTCCGCGCTAGCGCATCGGTCCACAGCTCGCGGCCGTTTTCATAGCGGTATGCGATCAGTTCCCCGGTTGAGAATCCAGCAATCACGGTGCCCTGCGCCGCAGCCGGAGCCGCCACCCCGAACACGCCGGTTTGTCCGACCGACGCGGCGCGGTTCCACTGCTGGGCGCCATCAGCGGCGTTCAGAGAAAACAGCTGGTTCGACTGGGTCATCACAAACACCGAATTGAACGCGATCGTCGGCGATCCGCGCAGCGGTCCAGCCGGTTTGACTTTCCACAGCACTTTGCCGTCGGCGGCATCCAGCGCGGCTACTTCGCCCATCCCGGTGGTGATATAGACCCGTCCATCGGAATAGGCCGCGCCGCCGCCATAGACCGAATTCGAGCCATCGCCCTGAACCTGAAAACCATGGGTCCAGCGCACTGCGCCGGTGGCTGCATCAAATGCATGGAGCACAGCATTTGTGTCCATCACGAACAAGCCGCCGCCGCCAATCACTGGCGCAGCGGCAAGCCGCTGCTTCTTGCTTGATCCGGTGATTTTCGCGCTCCAAGCATAGCTGGGCGAGCCTGCCAGAGCGAGGTTGCCATAGCTCTTGCTGGGAGTGCCGCCGGCCTGAGCCCATTCCTCGTTGACCTTGGCCGGTTCGACCACCACCGCGACTGCCGCCAGCGCTGGATCGACCGTCGCGCTGGTATCAACCTTGGACAGGATCGGCACCCGCTTGCCGACAGTCGGCGTCGATGGCTTGTCCTTGCCGCCAAACACGCCGCATCCGGTCAGGCTCAGGGCCAGAACCAGCGCCAGCGGGACAGAGAGACTGCGGGTGATGCTCATAGACTTCATCGGTAATTCCTTGGTGCTCATGGCTTGGGCGCGGCAGAGGCGGAAGCAGTCGCTTCGCCATCGCCATCATTTTCGAGTTCAGGGACATCAATCCCGGCATCAAAGCCGAGACCGCCCGCCATCTGCCGCATCCGGGAACGCAGCGATTTGGGCACATTCTTGTCGTTGCCGATTTTGGCGAACAGCGCGCCGGCTTCTTGCGGTTTGCCCTGCTCGAGATAGGCCATGCCGACCAGCTCGCCCGCGCTGCCGAACCAGGCATTGCCCGGAACCGCCAGCGGTTTCAGCCGCGCGATCACCTCTTCGGGCTTCATACTGTCAAACCGCAAAGCAACTTCGCGGATTGTAGCCAGATCGCGGTATGCCTGCGGTAGGCTGGCATCGCCCGAAATCGCAGCAAAACGCTTGATTGCATCGGGACTATTGCCAGCTTTGGCCGAAATCGCCGCCAGTTCCATCATGGCAACCGCGCGGGTGCCCGGATTGGCGTCCTTGGCCAGCAGTTCAAGATCCTTCATCCCGGCATCATTCGCGCCGGCCCCAATCCGCTCCAACGCCAAAATCATCCGTTCCGAGCGCTGCCCGGCGTCAGCCTTTTGAGTGTTATCCCACCACAGGTAACCGCCCAGCGCCAGCAGCCCGGCGCCGATTGCCAGGCCGACCGGCAAAGCAAAGCGCTTGAACGCAGTAACCATCTGCTCTTCGCGCAGAGCCTCATCAACCTCACGCAGAAAGCCGTCCTGCGCCGCTTCTTCGCGGCTGCCGGGCTTGGTGGGCGGAGTATCGGACGGGGGACGCGTGGCCAAAATCGAATGCCTTCAAAAGTTCTGTCGGCGGCTGTTTAGCGCAAGGACCGGCCAATTCAACGCCTGATCCATGCGAATTCCCCGGTGA
>JAYURW010000039.1:0-4057 GCA_043756025.1 Novosphingobium sp.
CATCGCCTTCATCGTCTGGCCGACGAAGAAGCCGAACAGCGCTTCCTTGCCGCCGCGATACTGTTCGACCTTGTCGGGGTTGTCGGCCAGCACCCTGGCGACTGCGGCCGCGATCGCGCCGCTGTCCGAGGTCTGTTTCAGCCCCTCGCGTGTCACAATCGCCGCCGCGCCGTCGCCGGTCTCAAGCATTTTCTCGAACACCTGCTTGGAAATCGTGCCCGAAATCGTCCCGTCCGCCACCAGCGCGAGCAATTCCGCCGCCTGGGCCGGGCTGACCGGGCTCTCCTCAAGGCTTTTGCCGAGCCGGTTGAGCGCGCCGAACAGTTCCGAGGTCAGCCAGTTTGCCGCCTGCTTGGCGACGTCTGCTTCACTCTTGTTCTGCCGTTCCGCGCAGGCAGAGACCAGCCGCTCGAACCAGCGCGCGGTGTCCACCTCGGCGGTGAGAATATCGGCATTGTAGGCCGACAGCCCCAGCGCCCCGGCATAGCGCGCGCGCTTGGCATCGGGGAGTTCGGGCAGGCTCGCGCGGCATTCGGCGAGGAAGGCGTCGTCGAGTTCCAGCGGCAGCAGATCGGGATCGGGGAAATAGCGATAGTCGTGCGCGTCTTCCTTGCTGCGCATCGAGCGAGTTTCGTTCTTGTCGGGATCGTAAAGCCGGGTTTCCTGCACGACCCGCCCGCCGTCCTCGATCAGATCGACCTGGCGGCGGGCTTCGCCTTCGACCACCGCCATGACAAAGCGCACCGAATTGACATTCTTGGTCTCGGTCCGGGTGCCGAATTCATTGCCGGGCTTGCGCACGCTGACATTGACATCGGCGCGCATCGAGCCCTGATCCATGTTGCCGTCGCACGATCCGACATAGCGCAAGATCTGCCGCAGCTTGGTCAGGAACGCCCCGGCTTCGGCTGGGCTGCGCATGTCCGGGCGGCTGACGATTTCCATCAAGGCCACGCCCGAGCGGTTGAGGTCGACGTAGGACATGGTCGGGTGCTGATCGTGCATCAGCTTGCCGGCGTCCTGTTCGATATGGATCCGCTCGATCCCGATCGTCTTGGTCGAGCCCGCCGGGTCCTTGTCATCAAGCACCACATCGACCGCACCTTCGCCGACGATGGGGTGGTAAAGCTGGCTGATCTGGTAGCCCTGCGGCAGATCGGCGTAGAAGTAGTTCTTGCGGTCAAACCGCGACCACTTGTTGATCTGCGCGCCCAGCGCCATCCCGGTGCGGACCGCCTGCCGGATGCACTCTCGGTTCGGCACCGGCAGCATGCCGGGCATGGCGGCATCGACCAGCGAAACCTGCGAGTTGGGCTCGGCCCCGAAGGCGGTCGCTGCGCCCGAAAACAGCTTGGACTGACTGGCGATCTGGGCGTGCACTTCGAGGCCGATCACGACCTCCCATTCACCAGTTGCGCCGTGGATGCGATAGTTGCTCATACGATCAAGCCGATAGTGCGGTAGCGACAACAAGGAAAGAGGCGACTTGTCCAAATGCCGCTCTCACCGTCCTCATTGGGTTAATTTGGCAGGGGTGACGGTGCCGCCACGGGCCGGCCAAAACCTTGCACCCAACTGCCGGGACCATTCGCGGGCAGGCATTTCAACCAGTTTGAAGGAGATCGCAGACAAGGCGACGACCAACACCATCATCAAAATGGTCAGAGCATCGGACACAAGCGGCGTCGCGATAATTTGCTTGCTTCCACTTGGCATGGTTTGGACCAGATCGAATCCAAGTTTTCCTCCGGCAATGCGCACAGCATCGAGCAAGCGCCCCTGCACAAAGACGTGAATCATATAGATTGAGTACGACAAACGACCAAGCAGGCGCATCGGGCCGGTGAGCAGCAAAAATGAAAGCACGCCGCGTTCACTGGCAAAGGCCAACAAGGCCAAGGCGAACAGGGGCGGCGCCAGCATTGTCAAAATTCCGCTCCCCGCAACACTGACCAACCAAAGCGACAGAACCGCGAACAGGACTTCGACCAGAGAAGCCTTGGACCTGCCAAGCTGGCCAAGCTGAGCCGTTATGCGTGGAGCCAGCGTAAATGCCAGGCTGCCAATAAAGAATCCGAATATGCAGCGTATTATGCCAAAATCTGAATCGTGCAGCAGGTGATTGGCTGTCCCCGCCAGCCACGCACCCGACAGTATAACCGCGGCGATCATTGCCCAAACCTTGGCGCGACCACCCCAGACGAACAGACATCCTGCGAGCGCATAGGTCCAGAATTCGGCAGCAATGCTCCAGGCCGGCGCATTCCAGGTGAGCCCTGAGGCGGGATCAAAAGTTTGCAAAAGCGCAATCGAGATGCCCAGATCGGACAGCGACCGGCTTCCCGTAAAAGCAGCCCGCGCAGTCAAACCCGGCACCAGCATTCCTACCAGTTCCATCAGCAGAAACAGGGCCAGCACAGTTAGATGGAGCGGATAGATCCGGCCAAAACGTAACAACATATAGCGGGCCAGCGGGTAACCGTGTTCCAATCGCTGGCCATAGCTGGCTGCGATCACGAAACCGGACAAAACGAAGAAGAAATCAACAAACAGCGCCCCGCCCTGAACGACAGCAAGGCTCGAAATCAATCCAGTAGTCTTGAAGTGGAACAACACAACGACGCAGGCACAGATGCCCCGAAGACTATCCAATGCCTCGTAGCGCCCCGTCGGGATTGATTGCGGCGCTGAATTCACCTTGTCCATCTTTTCAGGGCTAAATCAACCGATGTGAGTTGTCGCGTATTGGCAGCTTTTCGTCTCGGCAAGTTTAGATACGGCGGAGACACTGCCTTGGGTGCCCCTCGATCTGCTTGCGCTGCTTGACCAAAACTCTGCTCTAGACTTAGCAATCGCTCGGTTCAGTGCTTGCTCTGCGTCATGCGGTCGACCCAGGCAATGCCAATGGCCGAAGCGATGAAGGCCATGTGGATGATCGTCTGCCACAGCACAGCAGTCTCGGTAACGCGGGCGCCGGGCTGGCCGATTGATCCGGCTTCGATGAAAGTGCGCAACAAGTGGATCGAGGAGATGCCGATGATCGCCATCGCCAACTTGACCTTGAGGATGCCGGAATTGACGTGGCTGAGCCATTCGGGATTGTCGGGGTGGTTTTCCAACCGCAAGCGTGAGACAAATGTTTCATACCCGCCAACGATCACCATCACGAGCAGGTTGGAAATCATCACCACGTCGATCAGGCCCAGCACGACCAGCATGATCTGCTGTTCGGTGAACTCCCACGCGTGCAGCACCAAGTGCTTCAGTTCCTTAAGAAACAAGAACACATAGGCACACTGCGCGACAATCAACCCGACATAAAGCGGCAGCTGCAACCAGCGCGAGCTGAAGATCAGCAGCGGCAGCGGCTTGAGCGGTTCATGGGTAGCATTTGGGTCGTTTGCCATTGTTACCACCACCGCTCCGGCTTGGCTGTAAACCCAGCCCGCGCTTCAATTGCCAGCCCGGCATTCAGAACGCCCTGCTCGTCAAATTCGCGGCCGATGATCTGCAAGCCCAAGGGCAGACCCTCGCGGTTCAGCCCGGCTGGGACTGACATCGCGGGCAGACCCGCCAGCGAGGCTGGCACGGCAAACACGTCGTTCAGATACATCGCCAGCGGATCGTCGCTCTTTTCGCCGAGGCCAAACGCGGCGGTTGGCGCGGTGGGGGCGAGGATCACGTCGCAGTGGGTGAACGCGTCCTTGAAATCGCGGGCGATCAGTGCGCGGACTTTCTGGGCCTGGGTATAATAGGCGTCGTAGAACCCCGCCGAGAGTACATAGGTGCCGATCATGATCCGGCGCTTGACCTCTGCCCCGAACCCGGCGGCGCGGGTCGCGGCGTACATATCCTGCAGGCCCGCCCCATCGGGCAAGTCGCGCAGGCCGTACCGCACGCCATCATAGCGGGCGAGGTTGGAGGAGGCTTCGGCGGGCGCGATGATGTAATAAGCCGGCAGCGCATATTTGGTGTGCGGCAGGCTGATCTCGACGATTTCAGCGCCGGCATCGCGGAGCCATTCGATCCCGCGGTCCCAGCTGGCGGAAACGTCCGC
>JAYURW010000040.1:0-25725 GCA_043756025.1 Novosphingobium sp.
TGCCGATTGATGTACTTCGCAGGTCGCACCGTTCAGCTTCACTGCGTAAGTGTTGCCGTTGTAGGTATAGTGGTACTTGTCCCGCCTGATCGTCCCAGCTGGCGGACCGGGAAAAGGTTGGGTCGTGGTGCCAATAAATGCCTGGGTGGAGGTAAGGGTGCTGCCCGGTGCAGGGTTGCAAGTTGGCCCAGCCCCCAGATTGACCGCCGGATAGGTCGAAGCGATCGACGCGGTGACCGTTCCGCCGATGACATTGCCAACCGCCCAGAACGATGTGGTTCCAGAGGTAGTTCCGGTCCCAACCAGCTTACGCGATTGGTAGTCCCAGTTATCGACCACCCATTCGTCGGCCAGCAGGCTGCCCGAGTTGACGTTGGTAGCATAGGGCACAAAGCCATAACGGACCCGCGTGTCTGGGCCTTTGGCCGATTCGATCTGGGCGTGGAAAGAGCGGACCGTGCCTTTCAGCTCCTCAATTCTGGGCTGACTATCGCCGGAATTGGTCATGTACATCGAGCCTGTGACGTCCAGCGCCAGCATGATATCGGTGTTGGCCATGCCGACCTGAGCTTTGCAGGTTGTCGCCAACGCGATGGTTTCATAGCCGAACAGGTTCATGATCATCGTCGGCACGGTGACTTTGGCTTCGCCGGTCAGCGAGAAATCACCTTCTACCGTCAATTGAAAACCGCGATCCGTAGTGGCGTAGCTGCCATCGGGAAAGTTGACGTTGAAAAAGCTCTGACCGACCTGGGCAACATCAGCTGGAATCGCGCCGTTGGCCGCCGGACTGGTACCCATTCGTTTGCGGGCGGCCAGCACCCCGGCGTCGCAGGCTTGCTGCAGCCGGGTTTGCGCCAAATAACCGCGCCCCATGTCGATTGCCCCGCCGACCATCGCAAGCAGCGGCACGAGTGCCGCCGCGATCATCGCCAAAGTATTGCCGGACCGGTCGCGCCTGAAGCGCCGAACGCAGCCGCGGACCGCCAGAACCGCAGTCCTGACAGTCGAGCAGCCCGATTTTGGTTTTGCACCGATCATGCGGTCTATTACGCTTGGCCGACTAACAATTTCGCTAATGAGCGGGGTTAATGAGCACCTTACACTCGACTGGGTATTCCACCTGACTCGCACTGAGTCCTGCAAAAACTCCAGTATTTCCAGAGCATGGCGCTATCAATAAATTGGTAAGCAAGCTTGGCCGCAGAACCTTAACGTCCGCCGTGTTAGGACACCGAAATGCGCCGAGCCAAACCTGCTATCGCCATGAAATCAAGCGGATACCATCGCTTCGCATGGGGCACCTTGGGCTTGGCCGTGCTTGTTGCTGTTTCCGGCAACGAGGGTGCCTTGGCCGGTGACGGTCTGGCCGCACCGCAGGCTATGGCGCAGCTGTCGGGGTCTAAACCGCGCCTGATCCACGCGCCGGCCACAAGCTATGCGGCGACAGCGGATCTTGCCGACCTTTCGCAAAATCCTGATACCGCAAATGCCGAGCCGGATGATGAATTGCCCGCCGTCACCCAGATTGCTGAGCGCGAACCCCCCAGCTTGCCGGGCGAGCGTCCACTGGCCCGCAAGCCCGCAAGCGCGACTGGGTCTGTCAAACCAGATTTCGGGCAGATAGACCGCATGATTGCTGGATCGCGCGCGCGGTCCGGCGGGGTAGATCAGGGCGATGAGCTGCGGCCGGGCGCATAACTTGCGCTATTTCAGCGACCCCGGGCCGAACGCCTTGGGCAACAGTTCTGACAACAACAATTCGAGCACCTGTTCCTCGCCAACACACCAGACCTGCGGATCGTTGCCCCCCAACGCCGCCATTTCGTTGAGTACCTGGCGGCAGCGGCCACACGGGGTCACCGGCTCGCCTGTGCCAACCGCGCCAGCCTTTCCGCCAATCACTGCCACGGCCTCGAGCCGCCCGCGCCAGTCTTCGCTCAGGGCTTTGCCAACTGCGACCGTCTCGGCACACAGCGTCAGGCCGTAACTGGCGTTTTCTACATTGGCGCCGGTCACAACGCTGCCGTCGGCAAAACCCAGCGCCGCGCCGACGTGGTAGTTCGAGTAGGGCGCATAGGCCCGGGTCGCGGCATCGCGCGCCGCGGCGATCAGGCTGTCACGAGTCCAGCTCATCGCTGCACCACCACCCAGTTGAGCGGGCCTTCGGCGGCTGGGCTATCGAACATATTCGTTGCACTCCACAGGGTCCACGGCCGCCCGGCATAGTCGGGCTGGAAGCGGGTTCGTTCCAGCCAGACGTTGCGATCAATCGCGCTGGCAAGGTGATAGCGATCTTCGAAGGCGGGCGAAATCTTCAGGATCGTGGCTTTGCCGGTATGCGTCTCGATCTGGTTGATGAAGGTCATCAACTCGCTCTCCACCGCCGCGTCCGATACCTTGATCGGACAGTCATCGGCCAGAATATCGAGGGCGACTGCTGGCGGCAGCATCGCCTTGTCGCGCGGCACTATGGTGACGAAATTGGCGGCCTGGCTTTCAGCCGGCTGGCACGGATCATAGCGGTGGACCGCGCCGACTTGCAGTTTGGCGGCGCGAGCCTCTTCCAGATTTTTCACAAAGGCCGGGTCGCGGGCAAAAGCGCTGGCCGAGGCATCGAGATAGGCAAAGCTGGCGCCGGTGGCTTTCAGCGCCTTCCAATCAATCGCGCCGTCATCGGCAGACACTTGGACGCCCTGCATCGGGAACTCCAGCACCGGTGGGCGCCAATGCCGCAGATTCCACCAGCCCCAGCCAGCGGCAATGATCGCGAGCAGCAAGCCCGCGCCAAACAGGCGCAGCCTCAATCGGCTGGGTGATTTTCTGGCCATATGCGGTGCGTTCCCCTTAGCCTCTGATATGCAGGACGCAGATCAGGGTAAAGAGCCGCCGGGCGGTGGCGAAGTCGGTTTCCACTTTGCCCTCCAGCCGTTCCAGCAGCATTTCGGCAGCTTCGTTGTGAACCCCGCGCCGGGCCATATCGATAGTCTCGATCTCAGCTGCGCTGGCTTTGCGGATCGCTTGATAATAGCTGTCACAAATCGCGAAATACTCGCGGATCGGGCGGCGGAACCGGCCGAGGCCAAGGATCAGTGTTTCCAGCTGTCCGCCGTTTTCATCGGCCAGATCGAGCGAGAGCCGCCCATCCTCAACCGCCAATTTCAGCCGGTAGGGACCGAGATGTCCGGCTTCCGCAGCGCGGCACGGCTTGAACAGGTTTTCCTCGATCAGGTCAAAAATCGCGATCCGCCGTTCCTGTTCGATATCGGCGTTGCGCCACAAGATGGTCGTCTCGTCGAGCTCGATATGAATGATGCGCGGATCGGCCATGGTGGCGGCGCTTTTCGCAGATGCAATATCTGGGGGCAAGGGGAAGAAAGATGGTTCACACAAAGACACGAAGACATGAAGATAACGGGCCAGCGCCGCAGGCTGAATCCTCTCCATTCGATCTCCGCAAAAATGGCACTAGGATTGAAAGCGGCGGCGCCGCGCGCACGACATCTTTGTGTCTTCGTGTCTTCGTGTGAACCCAAACCCTTTCATCCCCGCTATCCACAGGGTCAAATCGGCGAACGCCAGTCCGCAGCGCTTGCGCCCGGACCCGCCCGCGCGCATTGATCGCGGCTTATGGTCGAACCGATCCCCTTTTCCCGCCCCGATGAAACCGCCGCTCGCGCTTTGCCTTCGAATGTTGAGGCGGAGGCGGCGTTTCTGGGTGCCGCGCTGATTGATAACCGGGTGATCGAGGAGCTGGTCACCCCGATTCGGCCCGACCATTTCTTTGAACCGGTTCATGCCCGGATTTTTGAACGGATCCTGCAACTGCTCGATCGCAAGGCGGTGGTCACGCCGGTTACGCTCAAACCTTATTTTGAAGCTGACGAGGCGCTGAAGGATCTGGGCGGCTCGGCCTATCTGGCGCGGCTTACCGCTGATGGTCAGGGGCTGCTCGCTCCGCGCGAACTGGCCGAGCAGATTTACGATCTGGCTTTGCTGCGCGAACTGGTTTCGGTTGGCCGCGATCTGGTCAGCGCGGCGCTCGATACTTCGGAAAGCGTCGATCCGATGGAGCAGGTCGCGCAGGCCGAAGCCGCGCTGTATAAAGTGGCCGAAGGCGCATCGAGCGCGAGCGAAGCGCAGGGCTTTGCCGTTGCCACCCGCACCGCGCTTGGCATGATTGAAACCGCGTTGCTTTCGGGCGGGCACATTTCAGGTAAGACCACCGGGCTAACCTCGATCAACGAGAAAATCGGCGGGCTGCATGACAGCGATCTGATTATCCTCGCCGGGCGTCCGGGGATGGGCAAAACTTCACTCGCGACCAACATTGCGTTCAATGCGGCCGACCGGCTCCGGCGCGATATTGCCGATGGGATTGCACCTGAAAAATCGGTTGGGGCGGCCTGCGCGTTCTTCAGTCTGGAAATGAGCGCCGATCAGCTCGCGACGCGTATTCTGGCCGAACAGTCCGGGATCAGCAGCGAAGCCTTGCGGATGGGCAAGATCAGCCGCGAGGATTTTCAGCAGCTGTCTTATGCCAGTCAGCGCTTGGCGGAGTTGCCGCTGTATATTGACGATACCCCGGCGCTGTCGATCTCGGCCCTGCGGACCCGCGCGCGGCGCTTGAAACGGCGGCATAATATCGGGCTGGTGGTGGTTGATTACCTCCAGCTGCTGCAAGGGTCGGGCCGGGCGAGCGACAACCGGGTCAACGAAATTTCTGAAATCAGCCGGGGGCTGAAGACTTTGGCCAAAGAGCTGGCGGTGCCGGTGATCGCCCTCTCGCAGCTGTCGCGTGCGGTTGAACAGCGCGAAGACAAGCGCCCGCTGTTGTCAGACTTGCGCGAATCCGGCTCGATCGAGCAGGACGCCGATATGGTCTGGTTCGTGTTCCGCGAGGACTACTATGTCGGCAACAGGGAGCCAAAGGTCCCGCAGGGCAGCGATGACGCCAAGACTCACGATGCCCACACCGCCTGGCAGGCTGAAATGGAGAGCGTCTTTGGCCTGGCTGAACTGATCGTCGCCAAACAGCGCCACGGCTCGACCGGCAAAATCCGGATGCGGTTCGAAGCGCGGATTACCCGGTTCAGCGATCTGGCCGATGAGAGCCAGCGGCAAGAGAGCTACGAATAAGTCTTGAAAATGCTTTGCATTCAATAAGTTAAATGAATTTTCCTTGACTTTCGAATCACTTGCTGCGTAAGCGCGCGCATTCCCGGCTTTTTGTGATGAACTGGAGTGCCCAATGGCGCGCGTTACCGTTGAAGATTGTGTCGACAAGATCCCGAATCGTTTCGACCTTGTCCTGATGGCCGCCCAGCGCGCGCGCGAAATTTCGGGCGGGGCGGAAATCACTATCGACCGTGACCGTGACAAGAACCCGGTCGTGGCCTTGCGCGAAATCGCCGAGCAAACCGTGCGGCCAGACCTGCTCAAGGAATCGGTAATCAGTTCGCTTCAGCGCGTGCTGCCGGATGATGATGATGAAGTCGATGATGTCGGCTCGCTCAGCCAGTCGGCCGAAGCGCTGCGGATCACTGCGGCTGCGCCCGTGCGCAACACCTCGATTGGCGGCGACTACGAAGGGTAATTTGCCCCGCAGATCGCGACCTTTCAAAAAGGCCCGCTTCCCCAGTGGAAGCGGGCCTTTTTGGTTCTCAGCTTAGCGGCACGGATAGGTGCGGATAAAATAGTCGGCCATCGCCTGTTTCATGCTCACGCGCGGGCGGACATTTTCGGGATAGGTCCGCAGGAACTCCAGCAGCTTGTCGGATTTGACTTTGGTCCCTTTGGGCGGGCAGCTGGACGGGCGCCCGGCTGCCCGTTCGCCATCAAGCCGGACCCGGTAGGCTGCACCTGCGGCCTGCCCTTCGGTTCTCAGCAACTTCAAATCGGATGAGAACAGCGCGGTGGCCCCTTTGGCTTTCAGCGCGTCGGCCTTGGCCAGGAACGTCGAGACATTCATATCCCCCGGCGCGGCAAAGACGGGGGCAGCCAGCGCCAGACAGGCACCGAGGGTAAGGATCAGACGCTTCATCAAGGTATCTCCGGTTTGAATCTCAGCGGCATGGCTTGACCCAGCCAAGCTTGCAAGAGCATGAACCGGCGATGGGGGCACAAGCATGATCAACGGCGCGGAATTCATCGGTGAAGTCGCAGCAGGCGCGCTGGCCGCCCGGGCGGCCGAGCCGGACCATGGTGAGGGCGGCGATGAAGGCCACACCCATGAAGCCGCCTGCCTCAACTGCGGCGCGGCGCTGATCGGCAGCCATTGCCACCGCTGCGGCCAGACCGCGCACGTTCACCGCACGATCGCCGCATTCTTCCACGATTTGGTCCACGGCGTGTTCCACTTTGAAGGCAAGATCTGGCGCACTCTACCGATGCTGGCGTGGAAACCGGGACAATTGACTCGCGAGTATATTGAGGGCCGCCGCGCCAGTTATGTCAGCCCGATTGCGCTGTTTCTGTTCAGCGTATTCTTGATGTTCGCCGTGGTGAACCAGTTTTCAGGGGCCTTTGATCCGGGTGACATTGTCAAGATCAACAGCGCTAGCGTCGACGAAGGGCTTCCTGCCCAGACCAAAAAACTGGCCGAGCTCAAAGCTCGCCGGGCTGAGCTAATTCGCACCAATCAACCAACTTATGGGATCGATGGACAGATAGCTGGCGCAGAAGAAGCGCTACGGGTGATGCAAGAGGTCAAGCAGGCAAATTTTGAAGATCTCAACGCCCGTAGCGATGTTCCCGCCATCGATCGGACGCTGAAAGCGCTCAAGACCAACCCCGGGCTGGTGCTCTACAAGC
Organism: Novosphingobium sp.; assembly: GCA_043756025.1. Taxonomy (GTDB): domain Bacteria; phylum Pseudomonadota; class Alphaproteobacteria; order Sphingomonadales; family Sphingomonadaceae; genus Novosphingobium. Next base: position 6,814 of record JAYURW010000040.1, read on the forward strand.
TGCAGAGTAACGCCTACAAATTCAGCTGGGCACTGATCCCGATCTCAGTGCCGTTCGTTTGGTTGTTATTTGCCTGGCGCCGTCAGTTCCACCTGTACGATCACACCGTGTTTGTAACCTACTCGCTGTGTTTTATGACTCTGTTGGTGGTGGTGCTGACACTGGCTACGGCTGCCGGAGCGCCGCTGATTGCCCCGGCCGCTTTGCTAGTTCCGCCGATCCATATGTACCGCCAGCTGCGCGGTGCCTATGGCCTCAGTCGCCGCAGCGCCCTGTGGCGCACCGCCGCCCTGCTGATGATCGCGGTGACGACGATGATCCTGTTTGCGATGCTGTTGCTGGCGCAGACCGGGGGCTGATTGCTCAGGCCCCCTGCGCCTCCGCACTGCCGAACCGCTTGCCCGCTTTGGGAATTGCTGAGCCTTTGACCGGCGGCAGGGCCGCGGTCCCGGTCGGTTCGCCCGGACGGTCGATCTTACCGTTCTTGAGCAGCTCGTTGATTTCATCGCCGGTCAGCGTTTCGTATTCGAGCAAGGCCTGAGCCAGCAGATGCAATTGCTTGATGTGCTTTTTCAGGATCATCGTCGCGCGCTTGTGCCCACCTTCGACCAGTGCGCGGATTTCCGCGTCGATCAGCTGGTTGGTTTCGGCTGACTGCATTGTGCGCTGCGACCCCCCGTAACCCAGATAGCTCTCCTGCGCTTCTTCGTACTGCAGCGGGCCCAGCTTTTCCGACATCCCCCAACGGGTGACCATCTTGCGGGCCAGCGAGGTGGATTGCTGGATATCTGATGAGGCTCCGGACGAGACCTTGTCGTGCCCAAAGATCAGCTCTTCGGCGACGCGCCCGCCCATCCCGACCGAAAGATGAGCGTGCATCTGTTCGCGGTGGAATGAATAACTGTCGCGTTCAGGCAGGCGAACCACCATCCCCAGCGCGCCGCCGCGCGGGATGATCGTGGCTTTGTGGATCGGGTCGCTGGCCGCTTCGTTGACGGACACCAGGGCGTGGCCGGCCTCATGGTAGGCGATCATCTTTTTCTCGTCTTCGGTCATCACCATGCTGCGGCGTTCGGCCCCCATCATGACTTTGTCCTTGGCGTCTTCGAATTCCTTCATCGCCACCAGCCGCTTTTTACGGCGGGCCGCCAGCAGCGCAGCCTCATTGACTAGATTGGCAAGGTCCGCGCCCGAAAAGCCCGGAGTACCGCGCGCGATTACCCGCGGATTGACATCGGGAGCCAGCGGCACCTTCTTCATGTGCACTGCCAGAATCTTCTCACGCCCCTCAATATCGGGAACCGAGACGACCACCTGCCGGTCAAACCGGCCCGGGCGCAGCAAGGCTGGATCGAGCACGTCGGGACGGTTGGTGGCGGCGATGATGATGATGCCTTCGTTGGCTTCAAACCCGTCCATTTCAACCAACAACTGGTTGAGGGTCTGCTCGCGCTCGTCATTGCTGTTGCCCAGCCCCGATCCGCGATGGCGCCCGACCGCGTCGATTTCGTCGATAAAGACGATGCACGGCGCATTCTTTTTGGCTTGTTCAAACATATCGCGGACCCGGCTGGCGCCAACCCCGACGAACATTTCGACAAAGTCGGAACCCGAAATCGTGAAAAACGGTACGCCCGCTTCGCCTGCGATCGCGCGGGCCAGCAGGGTCTTGCCGGTGCCCGGAGGTCCGACTAGCAGCGCGCCCTTGGGGATCTGGCCGCCCAGTTTGGAAAAGCGGTGCGGGTCTTTCAGAAATTCGACAATCTCTTCCAGCTCTTCGCGCGCTTCGTCGATCCCGGCGACATCGGCAAAGGTTACCCGGCCCTGCTTTTCGGTCAGCAGCTTGGCTTTGCTTTTGCCAAAGCTCATTGCCCCGCCAGCGCCGCCGCCCTTTTGGAACTGGCGCATGGCAAAGACCATCAGCCCGATCAGCAGCAGGAACGGCAAAGTCTGGAACAGGATCGCGACCAGCAGGTTCTGCTCGGCAACTGGTTTGCCGTCATACTGGACACCGTTTTCCTGCAGCAGCTGAGGCAGGGTGGAATCGTTCGGGATCGGCACGGTGATAAACGGCTTGTCGCCATCCTTGTAGATCCCGCTGATCTTGGTGTCAGACACCTCGACCGACTTGACCTTGCCATCGGCAACTTGCGCGCGGAACTCTGAATAGCCAACCGGCGCACCGGGTACTTCGCCCCGATTATCGAACAACGAAACCATCACCAGCAGGGCCAGGAAAACCCCGCCCCAGATCATCAGGTTCTTCATCCACGGGGAGCCGGTGGGCTGTTCCTCGTTATTGTTCATGCGCGCGGTATCCTTTCGGCTTCCTATGTAGGACGCGGGGGCTGAATCGCAAGCTAACGGGCATAGCGCTTTGTGGTGGGTTGCGCAGATTCTTGCGCGATTGCAAAAGGCCTGCCAGCCGCAGGGGGACCGCATGGATCAGAACCAGGGATTTACCGGGGACCGGTTCGCCGGATGGGGGCGATTTCCGGCCCGGCTGTTGCTTGCAGCAGTGCTGTTGATCCTGATCGCTGCGGCCTTGGTCCCGATCAAAGCGGGCAAGCAGGAAACCGAAGTTGCCGGGTTCAGCGATGTTGTGGCGGGCAAAGTCAGCAAAGCCGCAGAGCGCCCGCGCGACGATGATCTGGCGCTGTATGACCGGGTGATCGGACGAATCGGCCAAGGCGAAAACTATTACGCCGTGGCCGCCGATGAACACCGCAAGGCCCATTATCCGTTGCGCCCCGGTGTGGCGGTCAGGCTGCCGACCTTGGCCACACTGGCAGTGGCGCTGGGCGATACCGGCCAGGGTGCGCAAGTGCTGGTGCCGGGGTTGCTGGCCGCGGCAGTGGCGCTGCTGTTGGCAACGCTGTGGGCCTGGTGGCAGCGGCTCGGCGATGAAGGGCTGAGCGGGCGCGAGCGGCGCTTTGCTGCGGCGCTGCTGTTCTTCGGGGCCTCGCTCGGGCTCAACCGCTATTACTTTGTGCTGCATGAACTGTGGGCCGGGATGCTGGTGGCCTTGGCGATGGGCCTGCACCGTCCGGGCCAGAAATGGCTGGGGGCGCTGGCCGTGGCGGCATTGGCGCTGGCGATCCGTGAACACGTTTTGCCGTTTGTGCTGCTGATGGCGGCGATGGCGTTCTGGCGGCGCGACTGGAAAGAGGGCGCGGCGTGGAGCGGGCTGGTGCTGGCGTTTTGTGCGTATCTGTCTTGGCATCTGGGACAGGTCGCGCAGCAGGTTTTGCTCAGCGACGTGATGGGCCCAGACTGGCTGGAGCTGCGCGGACTGTCAGGCTGGCTGTCAACCGTGGTGTTATCGAGCAACTTGCGGCTGCTGCCGCATTTCGTGGCCGGGCCATTGGTGGTGCTGATGGTGCTGGGCTGGGCCGGGTGGAAAAGCCCGGCCGGAACTTTCGCAACGCTGCTCTATCTGGGCTACGGCCTGGCCTTCATGATCGCCGGTCGGCCAGACAATTTCTATTGGGGCGCAGTGATTGCGCCCGCGATGTTCATCGGGCTGGCGTTTGTGCCGATGGCGGCAGGATCGCTGCTACGCTCAGCGCGCCAGACTAAGACGTGAGTTCCTCGATCTTGTGGTGCGGCAGCAACTTCCACGCCGCGATCAGCACGATCACATGGACGGCCTCGACCACCATCGGAACCGGCCAGCCGGGATAGGGTCCATCCACCATCACACTAATCGCCCGGACCACCACCGCCGTGCCCATCAGCGCGGCCGGGACCAGCAGCAGATCGCCGTTGCGGCGCCAGGCGCCCAGCATCATGCAGACCGCGATCACGCCGAAAAAGGCGGTAAAGTCTGCCCGCAATGTTGACGTGCCCTGATTGCCGAGCCCGGCCAAGCCAAAGCCAGCCGCGGTCGTGTTCGGGTTGAACAGGAAGTTCAGCCCCATGAACAGGTCGAACAGCCCGAGCAGAAAGATCACTGCGGTAAGGACAAAGCGCATCGTGTTAACCACCCCTATTATTCGGATTTTTCCCACTGTGGCGCATTAGCAGCCGTTCGCAAAGCCTGTTGCGCATGAGGGAAGGGCGTTGCACAAGCGCGTTGAAATGACAGCTCCACGGATCCTGCTGGTCGTGGGCGGCGGTATTGCTGCCTATAAAGCCTGTGAACTTGTCCGCCTGATCCGCAAGGGTGGGGGCGAGGTGACTTGCGTCCTGACCGAGGGCGGGGCGAAATTCATCACCGCTATGACCCTGGCCGCGCTCAGCGAGAACCCGGTTCACACCACGCTGTGGGATCTGATGGGCGAGGTTGAGATGGGCCACATCCAGCTTTCGCGCAGTGCCGATCTGGTGGTGGTCTGCCCGGCGACGGCCGATCTGCTGGCCAAGATGGCCCACGGGATCGCCGATGATATGGCCACCACGTTGCTGCTCGCCACCGACAAGCCGGTGATGGCGGTGCCCGCGATGAACGTGCGGATGTGGGAACACGCCGCCACCCAGGCCAATGTCGCTGCCTTGAGCGAGCGCGGCGTCCATGTGCTGATGCCCGATGAAGGCCCAATGGCCTGCGGCGAATTTGGCGCGGGCCGCCTGCCTGAACCGGTTGCGGTCTATAACGCGATCTGCGCGCTGCTGGGCACCGAACCAATGCTGCTGCCCGCGCCCGAACGGGTCGCTGAACTCGATCTGGCGGGCTGGGAAGCGGGCGACAGCGCGGATGCCGGGCTGGGCGGACTATCAGGCAGCCTGATCCAGCGCAGCACCGAACGTGCGCCGCTCGAACCGGCGAACGATTTGATTGAGGGCGACTTTGCCGAATTGGCAGTGGAAGAATTGCCGCTGGTCGAAGTGGACCTGTCGAGCCCGATCCTGTCGCGCAAAGGCAAAGCCAAGGCCGCCCCGCCAACCGATCCCGAAGCGATCAACCACACAATCTCACCTCACGGCGATTCCCATGCGCCGCAACCATTCGCTGAAGGCGAGCTGGCAGACGATCCCTTGGCCGGCCAGCCAGATTTTGCCCCCGATGACGCTATGATCGATCCTGAGGGGCCGCTGAAAGGCAAGCACGTGCTGATCACCGCTGGGCCAACGCACGAGCCAATCGATCCGGTCCGCTACATCGCCAACCGTTCGTCGGGCAAGCAGGGCTATGCCATTGCCGCTGCTGCGGCCCGGGCCGGCGCACGGGTGACGCTGGTCTCGGGTCCGGTCGCGCTCGGTAACCCGCCCGGGGTGGACCGGATCAACGTTGAAACCGCGCGCGATATGGCCGAAGCGGTCAAGCAATCGCTCCCGGCTGATGTTGCGATCATGGTGGCGGCTGTGGCCGATTGGCGGACGCTGGATGTCTTACCCGAAAAGATGAAGAAGCGCGGATCGGCTCCGCCCGCGCTGCGGTTGACCGAAAATCCCGATATTCTGGCGATGGTAGCGGTCAGCGACAAGCGGCCTAAACTGGTGGTCGGCTTTGCCGCCGAAACCGAAAAAGTGATCGAACACGCCAAGGAAAAGCGGAAGCGCAAGGGCGCCGACTGGATCATCGCCAACGACGTTTCGGGCGATGTGATGGGCGGTGATGTCAACGCCGTGCACATTATCACTGGCAAGGGTGTCGAGCACCTTCCGGAAATGACAAAGGGCGATGTTGCCATGGCCATTGTCCAGAGGATCGCCGATGCACTCGCCAAATGAGGTTCCGATCCGCGTAAAGTTCCTGCCGCATGGTGAGGGCCTGGAGCTGCCGGTCTATGCCACGGACGGCGCTGCCGGGATGGATGTGGTTTCGGCCGAAGACGTTACGATTGCGCCGGGCGGGCGTCACGCGGTGGCGACAGGCCTGGCCATGGCGATCCCCTATGGCTTCGAAGTGCAGGTCCGCCCGCGTTCAGGGCTCGCGCTTAAGCACGGGATTTCGGTGCCCAACGCGCCCGGCACGATCGACAGCGACTATCGCGGCGAGCTGAAAGTGATCCTGATCAACCACGGTTCAGAACCGTTCGCGATCCAGCGCGGCGACCGGGTCGCGCAACTGGTGCTGGCGCCAGTGACGCGCGCGACCTGGCTAGTGGCCGAGGAACTGGATGAAACCGCGCGCGGGACAGGCGGATTTGGCTCAACCGGCGGCGTGGTCGCGCTGGGTAACTGACCCACACAGCAAAAAGGCGGACCCGCGCTGCGGGCCCGCCTTTTGCAATCCAGTCAGGCTGGATCAGTTCTTTTTCTTCTTCTCTGGCGCTACTGAAATCCGCACCGTTTCGCCCGAATTGCCGGGGAAGTCGGAGAACATCGCTTCGACCAGATTAGGCACCAGATAGCCGAGCCGGTTGGAAGTGCTGGCGGCTTCGGCCTTGCCTTCGAACAGGCGGGTGCCATCGGCGCGGCGATCAATCTTCAGGCTGACCGCGCTGATATAGACGGTGGTGGTTTCATAGCCTTGGTTGAACCACGGATCGTTCCAGCCATAGCCCCAGACCCCGCGCGGCGAATAGGGGCTGTAATAACCGCGGCGTCCATAAGCGCCGTAGCGCGGATAGCCGTACCAGCTGGACCAATAGGGATCGGTGAACCCGGTCGAGCGGACCTGATCGCGGCCCTTGTCGACGCCGTAATCAAACCGCACGACCAGATCGGCATTGGCCGGACCTGCGGCGCGAACATAGCCGAGGCTGGACATCTTGGCATCGACCAGCGCGGCATATTGCGAAAATTCAAGGCCGCCGGCCATTGCCGGATCATCGGCCACTACGGCATAGGACTGGCCCTGCGGCGCAGGCAATTGCGCGGAAAAGCGCTGAACATCGGCTTTGAACGGGGTCGCGCAAGCAGCCAGCGCGGCCAGCATCAGCGGCACCAAAGCCAGCTTCATCCAGCCAAGCGGTGAGCGGTTATCGTGAGCCATTGAGCCATTTCCTATCGTTGTGCGTCCCGGCGCGACTCGCCGCGCGGAAGGGCGAGCAGCCTAGGAGTGCGGTAGGGCTAGGGGAAGCAGGCTTAATCGCGGTTGAATGGGCCGGTCCCGGTTTGGCGCGATCAGCGCACCAATCCCAGCGCCGCATAAACCGCCGTCAACGTCGGCCCGGCCAGTTCGCGGGCCTTTAGCGCGCCTTTGGCCAGCACCGCATCGAGCGCTTCGCGGTCTTGCCGCAGTTCCACAAACCGCGCATTGATCGGGGCGAGGCTGGTCACCAGCAGTTCGCTCAGCGCGGGTTTGAATTTGCCAAAGCCTTCGCCGCCAAATTCGCTCAGCACCGCAGCGACGCCGGTTCCGGCCATCGCGGCGTAGATCCCGACCAGATTGGCCGCTTCGGCGCGGCCTTCGAGGCCAGCCTTTTCGCTGGGCAGTGGTTCGGGGTCGGTCTTGGCCTTTTTGATTTTGGCCATGATCGTATCGGCATCATCGGTCAGATTGATCCGGCTCATGTCCGATGGATCGCTCTTGCTCATCTTGGCGCTGCCATCGCGCAGGCTCATGATCCGGGCCGCTTCGGGTGGGATGATCGGTTCGGGCAGAGTGAACAGCGGCGCGGCTTCGGTTGCGAAATCGTTGTTGAATTTCTGCGCGATGTCGCGGGCCAGTTCCAGATGCTGTTTCTGGTCTTCGCCGACCGGCACATGGGTGGCCTGGTACAGCAGCACGTCGGCCGCTTGCAGCACCGGATAGGTAAACAGCGCCACTGACTGCCCTTCGCGGTTCTTGCCAGCTTTGTCCTTCCACTGGGTCATCCGGTTCAGCCAGCCCATCCGGGCGGTGCCGCTGAGCAGCCATTGCAGTTCGGCATGGGCCGGAACCTGCGCCTGATTGAACAGCACCGACTTATCCGGATTAATCCCGCAAGCGACCAGCGCTGCGGTCATTTCCAAGGTGTTTTCGCGCAAATCGCCCGGCACGTGCGGCTGGCTGATCGCGTGGAGATCAGCGAGGAAATAGAGGCTTTGCCCGCCCTGCGCCGCCACTTGATCCTGCATCTTTACCCAATTGCGGATCGCCCCCAGGTAATTGCCGAGGTGGAGATTGCCGGTGGGCTGGATGCCGGAAACGATACGCATGGGACTGTTACTCAGTTTTGGAAGTTTGTTTACGGGTCAGCATGGTGATCTTGCTGCGGTCAATCGCTCCGGTCAGCCAGGCCAGCGCGAAATAGACGATAGCGCCCGCGCCGACCAGCGCAACGATGCTGCCCGCCCGCGCGGCGGCACCCGCGCCATAGTAGGCCGCGCCCAGCGGGGCCAGAAACCAGATCACCCCGCCCATCGCCGCTGCTGAAAGGATAATCCGGCCAATCCGGCCCAGCAGATCGGGCTCGATCGTGAAATGCCCGCGGCGGTGCAGGACGGCATAGAGCAGCGTGCAGTTGGTCCAAGCCGCGATTGACCCGGCCAGCGCAAGGCCGGCCACGCCGAAGATCGGGATCAAGTATAGGTTAAAGCCCAGGTTGACCAAGATCGCGACCAGCGCGGTATAAACCGGGGTGCGGGTATCGCGGCGGGCGAAAAAGCCGGGGGTCAGCACTTTGACCATCACATAAGCGGGCAGGCCGAGCACCAGCATGGCGATTACCCCGGAGGTTACCGCAACATCGCTGGCATCAAACTTGCCGCCAAAATAGAACGCGCTGACCAGCGGCTGTGCGGCGAAATAGAGCCCGACGGCGGCGGGCACGGTCAGCAGCAAGCCGAGCTCGATCGCGTTGCTTTGGATCCGCTGCGCCCCGCCTGGATCATCCTGGGCAATGAACCGCGACAGCGCTGGCAGGATCGCGGTGCCCAGCGCAATCCCGATAATCCCCAGCGGTAACTGGTTGAGCCGGTCGGCCAGCGCGAGAAACACAAACGAGCCTTCCTCCAAACGGCCAAGGAAGAACAGGTCGAGGAAGCGGCTGATCTGGTAAATCCCAGCGCCGAACACGGCTGGCAGGATCAACACACCCAGATCGCGCACTTGCGGGGTCAGGCGCGGGCGGTGCAGGGCAAAGCGGAACCCGGCGCGGCGAGCGTGCCAGTAAAGCCACAGCATTTGCAGCACCCCAGCCAGCGTCACCGAACAGGCCAGCAGCAGCGCAATGGCTTCGGGATCGTTCGAGTACCCTTGCCAGATTCCCAGCAGCATCGCCCCGATCATGCACAGGTTTAGCAGTACCGGAGCAAAAGCCACTGCGGCAAACCGGCTAAGCGAATTGAGAATCGCTCCAAACAGCGTCATTACGCTGATCAGGCCAAGGTAGGGAAAGGCGATCCGGGCCAGCGCAATCGCAGTGGGCGTTGTCCGGCCACCTTGACCGAAATCGTCGATCAACCAGATCGCCCACGGCATCAGCGCCATCATCACTGCCGAAAAGACCAGCAGTACCGGGACAAAAACCGACAGCGTCTCGTTCGAAAAACGCTGTGCACCTTCGTGGTCGCGGGTTCCATCCGCCGCCATCTGGCGATTGAACAGCGGCACGAACGCGGCTGAAAAGGCCCCTTCGGCAAATAACCGCCGAAAGATATTGGGCAGCTGAAAAGCGATTTGCCAGGCGTCGCCCATCGCGCTGCCGCCCAGCAGGCGCGAGAGCATCATATCGCGGGCAAAGCCGAAAATCCGGCTAATCAGCGTCATCCCGCCGATAATTCCGGTGCTCTTCAGCAGGTTCATGAGCGGCTACCCAGCCAGCCCGGCAGCAGGCTCAGGCTTCGCCGAGCGGTGCGTCTTCGCCCGCTCCCGGCGCGCCTTGGCTGGCGGCCAGTTGCTGCACGTAAATGCCGTTGAAATCGACCGGTTCGAGCAGCAGCGGCGGGAAGCCAGCATCGCGGACCGCATCCGAAATCACCCGGCGCGCAAATGGGAACAGCAGGCGCGGCGCTTCGGCATAAGTGAAAGCGTGCTTGTGCTGCTCTTCCATATTGCGCATCCCGATCAGGCCGCCATAGGACAGCTCGACGATGAAGGCAGTGCCGGCTTCGTTCTTGGAATTGATCGAGATCTTCAGTTCGATCTCGCTCACTTCGTCATTGATATCGCGCGCGGCGATATTGAACTGCACGTCGATCTGCGGCGGATCCTGCCAATTGAAGGATTCGGGCGCATTTGGATTTTCGACCGACAGATCCTTGATGTACTGCGAGATGATCCCGGCGGTTGGCAGGGTATCGGCGCCATTGGGCACGGGACCCTCAAGGTTCAGGTCGGTGATGATGTTGCCTTCGTCGGACATGGGCGTTGTGGCTTTCCGTCAAATAGGATCAAGAATTGGCGGCGCGACTAGCACTGCGGCGGCGCGGCGGCAACGATTATAGGGCAAAGTGCCGGGCCATTTGCGGGCGATGCGGGGCGGCAGCACCGATTGCCCGTAAAAATTGCACGAAATAGGCCGTCCACGCGTTGTTCATTTGTCATGACTACCTATTTTCAGCTAGACAATAAGCGAAACGCCGGTTGTGCGGCAGGGACTGAGACCTTGGACAAGACTGTAGAAATCGTCATTATCGCCATGGTTGCGGCCTTTCTGGGCCTGCGGCTCTACTCCGTGCTCGGCCGCCGTGCTGAACATAAAGAGCAGCCGCTGCCGCCGCGGTTCGAACCGAAGGAGCCCCGGCTTGATGCGCCGCGCGGCGTTCTGCCCGAAACCGGCGGCGCTGGCGGAGCGCCGCGGATCATGGTCCCCGGCGTCACTCCGGCGATCGAACGCGGCATTCGTGAAATTTCTGCGGCTGACCGCCAATTCGATATGTTGGCTTTCATCGACGGCGCAAAGGGCGCTTACAAAATGGTCCTCGAAGCGTTCTGGCGCGGCGACCGCGCAGCTTTGGCCCAGCTGTGTGACGGCGATGTGCTGGCTTCATTCACCGCCGAAATCGAAGCCCGCGAAGCCGCCGGCAATACTTTTGACTACAAACTGGTGCGGATCGAAGATGCCGTGATCGTTGCGGCGTCCTATCAGGCGCCGTTGGCCCGGATCGCACTCCGGTTTAATGCCGATATCGCCGCTGTAACCCGCAATGCCGAAGGCCGGGTGATTGCAGGATCGCTCAACGATGCGGTTGAAACCTGCGATTTGTGGACTTTCTCGCGCAGTGTTCAGTCCGGATCGCCGGATTGGCTGGTCGACGAAACCGACGAAGGCTGATCGCACGATGCGGGGCAGCGCGCGTGGGTTTGCGGCACTGGTCGGGGTGGTGCTCGCGTTGGCTGGCTGCGTCCGGCTCATTCCCAATACCCAAGTTACGCCGCCAGTGATTGCTTTGCCAGTCGCTGCAACCGCAGTGACGGCGGGGCTTTCGGCTGGGCCGGTGGTGTCGAGCCTGAACATGGGCAGCGCCGATGCGCGCGGCGCTTTGGCATCGTTCCGGTCAAGCTGCCCGCGGCTGACCACTCGGACCGATAATTCGGGCCTGACCAGCGGCGCGGATTGGAAACCGGCCTGCGATGCCGCCGCTCGCTGGCCGGATGCCGAAGCACCGCGATTTTTTGAAAGCTGGTTCGAAACCGTAAAGGTGGCCGATGGTAAAGCCTTTGCCACCGGGTATTATGAGCCAGAAATTGCCGGTGTGCGCACCCGCCAGCCCGGCTTTGACGTTCCGGTTTATGCCCTGCCGCCCGATCTGGTCCGAGCCAAGGTCGGCGAGGCCCCGGCCAATGGTAATGGGTCGATGCCACTGGGCCGCTATGACCGCGATGGCAAATTCGTACCCTATTTCGACCGGGCTGAAATTGATGACGGGGTGCTGATGGGCCGCGGTCTGGAGATTGGCTGGGCGGCTGACCCGGTCGAATTGTTCTTTCTGCAAGTCCAGGGATCCGGCCGGCTGATTGCGCCCGATGGAACGGTGCTGCGGATCGGCTATGCCGGGCAGAACGGCCATGCTTATACCGGGATCGGCGGAGTGATGCGGCAGCGCGGACTGCTTGGCACGGCTCCGGGACAATACTCCGGCTCGATGCAGGGGATCATGAAATACATCGCCGAAAACCCTGAGGCTGGCAAAGCGCTGATGCGCGAAAACAAAAGCTATGTGTTCTTTCGCGAGATTGGCACCGCTGGGCCAATCGGTTCGCTTGGCGTGCCGGTGATCGCGCGCGATAGCGTAGCCGCTGATCCGGCCTTCGTGCCGCTGGGCGCGCCGGTCTGGCTGAAAATGGACCGGACTGAAGCGAGCGGCTTGTGGATCGTGCAGGACACCGGCGGGGCGATCAAGGGCGCCAACCGGTTTGACACCTTCTGGGGGGCCGGGCCCGAAGCGCGGGTTACCGCTGGCGGGATGAGCGGGCGCGGTGAAGCGCTGCTGCTGCTGCCCAAGGGCACACTCGCCCGGCTCCAGCAAAACCAGTAATGCGACCGCCCCGGGGCCTGTCGCGCGAAGAGGCGGAGCTGTGGGGGCGGGTCGCAAAAACGGTGAAGCCGTTAAAGCCGCTCTCAATGGAAGCGCTGATTGGCCGCACAGCCGATGAAGGCGCATCCTTGCGCGTCGTCAAATCCGCTGCCCGGTCCTCAACTGCTTTCCCCGGATCAGGTCCGGGGTCGCTAGCGCCCGCCAAGGCTGCGGCTCAAAAGAGTGCGGCTCCCCGCCCGCTTGATCGGCACGGTCTGGACGGGTCGTGGGAGCGCAAGCTGGCCAAGGCCGAAATCAGCCCCGATTTCACGCTCGATCTGCATGGTCACAGTCTCGATGCCGCCCATGCCCGGCTGGAGCATGGGCTGGCTCAGGCAGTATCGCTGGGCGCGCGGCTGGTGCTGGTGATTACCGGCAAGCCGCGCCCGGTAGAGGCCGCGGATCGCGGCGGGCGGCGCGGGGCGATCCGGGCCAAACTGCTCGATTGGCTGGCCCATGGCAGCCACGCCAGCCGGATCGCGGCAGTGCGCGGCGCGCATCCTCGCCACGGCGGGACCGGCGCGGTTTACATCGTCCTGCGGCGTCCCAGATAGGCTGGCCCAGATAGGTTGGCCCAAAAAAACGCCCCCGCACCTTGGAGGTGCAGGGGCGCGATCCCAGGCAGAGGGGTGGGATCAGAAGTTCAGTGTTGCGGTCACAAAGACTTGGCGCGGATTGGCGTAAAATGCGGTCAGCACGCCTTCGCGGCCGAGGGCCGAAGCCAACGGGGAATTGAGCACGCCGGTCGTGGCATTAGCGGCCATGAACGAATAGCCCGAGGTTTTGACCCGCTCGTCGGTCAGATTCTTGCCATAGAGCCCCAGCGTCCAGGTGTTGTTGGGCGCGTGATAGACGATCGAGGCATCGACCAGCGCATAGCCCGGCTGATCGAGGTAGGGGTTGGGCACTTCGAACTGATGGGTCTTGCTTTTGAACGAGACACCCGCGCCCAGATCGACCCGGCCATCACCCAGCGGCACGGCATAATTGGCATTGAAGTTGCCGCTCCACGCCGGAGTGTTCTGAATCTTGCGGTATTGCGAAACGTCGGTTGGAACCGAGGCGATATTGGCGATGTAGGTCCGGAAATCGGCGTCGATGTAACCCAGCGATCCGTTCAGCGTCAGCGCGCCCAGCTTGAACCGTGCTTCGGCTTCGAACCCGCGCAGCCGGGCCTTGCCAGCGTTGGAAACCACCCCGCAGAAGCTGGGCAGGCCGCTGACGGTGCAGGCGACTGAACCGGGGATCTGGACATCGGTATAATCGGCCCAGAAGCCCGCCAGCGCCACAGTCAGTTTGCGGTCAAGCAAGCGGCCCTTGTAGCCGATTTCGTAGCTATCCACTTTTTCAGGCTTGAAGCTGAGGTAAGCGGCGACTTCGCTGTCCTGGCGGATCATATCGCCGTTGAGGTCAGGGGCGTTGACCCCGGCACCGCGCGGATCGAACCCGCCGCCTTTGAAGCCTTGTGAGTACGACACATAGAGGTTGTGGTCGTCGGTTGGTTTGAATGACAGCGAAGCGCGCGGCGTGAACTTGGTCCAGCTTTGCGTGCCGGTGAAGTTGGTGCCCGGTGCGCCAAACGGTATCCCCAGCCCGCCAAAGGTTGGCGAACCGCCGCCCAGATAGTTCTGGCGCAGGATATAGGCTTCACGCTTGTCCCAGGTGTAGCGTCCGCCGAGGTTCAGGCTGAGCTGATCGGTGATGTCAAAAGTGAAATCAGCGAACCCGGCCATCGTTTCGGTGCCGATATCGGCATTGGTATAGCCGGTCAGGCCGGCGATGGTGGTGAACAGCCGCACATCGAACTGGGTCAACGCGGTCGCGCTCAGGTAATAGAGCCCGGCCATCGCGTGAACCCGGTCGCTATCGAACAGCACCTGCAATTCCTGGCTGACCTGGGTGTTGAAGTAGAACCCGGGCACGTCGACATCGGTTGCGGGCAGAGCATCGAAGTCAATCGGGGTGGCCGAATCATCCTTGCGGTAGGAAGTGATCGAGCGGAAGGTCAGGTGCTCGGTCGGCTGCGCTTCAAGAAACAGCGAAACGCCCCAGCCTTTGACGTCCTGCACCGGCGAAGTCAGCCCGACGCGGGTATCATAGACATTGCCGAGCACTGGCGCTGCGGTTAGCAGGCTGGGGATCAACCGGTGGCCGCCGCGCGCGCTGCTGGCATCGTGGACATAGTCGGCCGAAATCCGCGCGAACACATCGGTGCCGTGCAGTTCAATCGTTCCGCGTCCGGCCCAGACGTCCTTGTTATAGTTTTCGGCGCCGGTGGTCAGGTTGGTGCCGAACCCGTCGCGGGTCAGCCGCGCGACCGATCCGCCAATCCGGATCACCTTGGCATCGCCCACCGCGACCGATGCGGTCAGCACCCCGTCGAGCTGGTTATAGCTGCCATAAGTGGCGCGGGCCGAAAGCCGGGCATGGTCAGGCAGGCGCTTGGTCACATACTTGACCGCGCCGCCAACGGTGTTGCGGCCATAGAGCGTGCCCTGCGGCCCGCGCAGCACTTCGATCCGTTCCACATCGTAGATATCGAGCACCGCGCCTTGCGGCCGGTTGAGGTAGACATCGTCAAGATAGATCCCGACGCCTTGTTCAAAGCCCGAAACCGGATCCTGCTGGCCGATCCCGCGGATGAAGGCCGACAGGGTGGAGTTGGTGCCGCGCGATGCTTCCAAAGTGACGTTGGGAACCTGTTCGGCCAGCGCAGTAATATCCACCGCGCCCGAATTGGTCAGCTGATCGCCGGAAATTGCGGTGATCGCGATTGGCACGTCGATCAAGCTTTCTTCGCGGCGGCGGGCGGTGACGATGATTTCGCCCGAATCAGCTTCGGCGGCGACATCCTGTGCCAGCGCCGGAGCGGCGGTGAAGCAGGCAAAAGCGCTGGCAATCAGCGAAGCGCGGCACAGCAGATCGGTCTTACGCATGGGTTTTCCCTCCCGGTGAACTTACCGCCTGCGCGCTTTGGCAGCAGGCTTGTCGGGCTCCTATATAATAGTTGAACCAACTTTCAACTTTGTTATGCTTGCATCGACGCTTTGGGGAGTGAATGGTGCAAAAACGTGGCACGGTTGCAACAGTGGCAGCTGGCAAAAGGGGGACGAGAGTGGACGCTGTCAGCAGCGCTGAGGGGCTGCGCGAACCGCGCACCGAGCGTGGCCGCCGGACCCAGCGCGCGATCCTCGATGCGGCTGCGTCAGAATTTGGCGAGAAGGGCTTTCACGAAAGCTCGATCGTTTCGATCACGATCCGGGCCGGCGTGGCGCTGGGCAGTTTCTACACCTATTTCGAAAGCAAGGAGGCGTTGTTCAAGGCGCTGGTGACCGATATGAGCGGCCGGGTGCGCGATCATGTCGCCCCGATCCTCGCCCGCCATGGCGGCGGGGCGATCGGCGCCGAAGGCATCGCGCTCGCCGCGTTCCTCGACTTCGCGCGGAGCCACAAGGAAATCTACCGGATCATCGACGAGGCTGAATTCGTCGCCCCCGAAGCCTGGCAGGCGCACTATCTCAACACCGCAGCGCGTATTCTGGAACGCCTGCAAGCCGCGCGGGCGAAAGGCGAACTGGGAGTCGAACCCAGCGAAGTCCACGCCTGGGCGATCATGGGGATGAACGTGTTCCTCGGCCTGCGGTTCGGCGTGATGGACGGCAGCGCCGATCTGGGCGACGTGGCGAAGGCGGCCAATGCGTTGTTGAAGGATGGTTTGGGGTAATAGCTTAGACTCTCTGCTCGAAACAATGCGGCGTGCCTGATACTGATCGTGGCTATGGAACCCAGCGGATATCGAAGCGGCGCGACAGCCGGCGGCAAATGGGGATGTGCCCTAGCGGCGGTTTTGGGCGTTCCCTTAATCGGTGTCGCATTTCTGGCAGGCGTCCTGGGCGATTGTCTAGATCAGGAACCTTGCGGTCATGGGATAATCTGGGAGTTGATGGTCCCCGCTATTTTGATCCCAGTTGCTGTTGGCCTCGGCGCAAGGGTGCTCATCAATTGGTATCGCAGTCGCCGAAACCTTAACTGACCAATTCTGGTGACTTGGCGTGCTCCCCCCGCTAAGCGCGCACCACCATGTCCAACCGCCGCACCTTCGCCATCATTTCGCACCCCGATGCTGGGAAAACCACGCTGACCGAGAAGCTGCTGCTGCAGGGCGGGGCGATTCACTTGGCGGGGGAGGTCAAGGCGCGCGGGCAGGCGCGGCGGGCGCGGTCGGACTGGATGAAGATCGAGCAGCAGCGCGGGATCTCGGTCACTTCCAGCGTGATGACGTTTGAGCGTGACGGGATCACGTTCAATCTGCTCGACACGCCGGGGCACGAGGATTTTTCCGAAGATACCTACCGCACGCTGACCGCGGTCGATTCGGCGATCATGGTGATTGACGCCGCCAAGGGCATTGAGCCGCAAACCCGCAAGCTGTTCGAAGTCTGCCGCCTGCGCAATGTCCCGATCATCACGTTCGTCAACAAGGTCGACCGCGAGGGTCGGTCGGTGTTCGACACGCTCGACGAAGTGGCCGATGCGTTGGCGCTGGATGTTTGCCCAATGGCCTGGCCGATTGGGCTGGGCGGCGAATTCAAAGGCGTGCTCGATTTCGCGACCGGCCTGATTGCCCGGCCTGAAGGCGACAGCCGCGAATTTCTGGGCAAGCGCGATCCGGTGACGGCGGACGCGATCCCCGCCGATATCGCCGATGAAATCGAACTGGCCCGGGGCGGCTATCCCGAGTTTGATCTGAAAGCCTATCAGAGCGGCGATCTAACCCCGGTTTATTTCGGTTCCGCGCTCAAGAACTTTGGCGTGGCCGAGTTGATCGACGCAATTGCCCAGTACGCCCCGCCGCCGCGCCCCCAGCCGAGTGAGCAGGGCACGATCCTGCCCGAGAACAAGGAAGTCACCGGGTTCATTTTCAAGGTGCAGGCCAATATGGACCCGCAGCACCGGGACCGGATCGCGTTCATGCGGCTGGTTTCGGGCACTTTCAAACGCGGCATGAAGCTGACGCCTTCGGGCAGCGGCAAGCCCGTTGCGATCCATTCGCCGATCCTGTTCTTTGCGCAGGACCGCGAGATTGCCGATAGCGCCGAGCCGGGCGATATCATCGGCATTCCCAACCACGGCACGCTGCGGGTCGGTGATACGCTGAGCGAGACCAACAAGGTGCGGTTTATCGGCCTGCCCAACTTTGCGCCGGAAATCCTGCGCCGGGTCCAACTGAAGGATCCGACCAAGACCAAGCAACTCCGCAAGGCGCTCGATGATCTGAGTGAAGAGGGCGTAATCCAGGTGTTCTATCCTGAGATCGGGGCGCAGTGGATCGTCGGCGTGGTCGGCCAGCTCCAGCTCGAGGTGCTGGTCAGCCGTCTGGAGGCGGAATACAAGGTCGCCGCCGCGCTCGAACCTGCGCCGTTCGATACCGCCCGCTGGGTCAAGGGTTCCGAAGCGGCACTGGCGGCGTTCGCGGGGTTCAACCTCGCCAATCTGGCCCGCGACCGCGACGGCGACCCGGTGTTCATGGCCCGCTCGGCATGGGACGTAAGCTACCAGCAGGAGCGCAACCCCGAGCTGGCGTTCTCGGCGATCAAGGAACGCTGACAACGGGTGACGAACCGGTTAGGGCGCTCCGCATGACCCTGCTTGGCCCCGTCTCGCGCACCTTCATCTCGCAGCGGCTGCGGCTGCATTATCTCGACTGGGGCAACCCGGAGAAGCCGCCGCTGCTGCTGGTTCACGGCGGGCGCGATCATGCGCGCAACTGGGATTGGACCGCGCAGGCGCTGCGCGACGACTGGCACGTCATCGCCATCGACCATCGCGGCCACGGTGACAGCGAATGGGTCTCCGACGGGAATTATTCGGCCGGGGACATGGTCTATGACATCGCCCAACTGGTCCATCAGCTCGATCTCGCCCCGGTCACGATCGTCGCCCATTCGTTGGGCGGGCAGGTGTGCCTGCGCTATGCCGGGATCTACCCCGAAATGGTCCGCAAGCTGGTGGCGATCGAGGGCCTCGGCCCGTCGCCTGCGGTGATCGCCAAACTATTTGCCAAGCCCTATCGCGAGCGGGTGCGCGAATGGATCGAGAAAAAGCGCGCCTCGGCGGGGCGGATCCCGCGCAAATATGCCACGATCGATGATGCGCTGGCGCGGATGCGCGAGGAAAACACCTACCTCACCGCCGACCAAGCCGAGCACCTGACGATCCACGGGGTCAACCGCAACGAGGACGGCACGTTCAGCTGGAAGTTCGATCCGCACCTCAACAACTGGCCGGTCGAGACCGGATACGAGGAGCTGAAATCGGTGTGGGAAGCGATCTCCTGCCCGACCCTGCTGCTCTACGGAGCCAACAGCTGGGCCTCGAACCCCGAAACCGACGGGCGCATCCGCTATTTCAGCACTGCTTCGGTGATCGAGTTCGAGAACGCCGGGCACTGGCTGCACCACGACCAGTTCGATCGGTTCGTCGCCACGCTGCGCGCCTTTCTCTAAGGCGCGATTCTCTCTGACGCAGGACTTCCTCTGATGGATTTCTTTGACCACCTGACCGACGACCATGTCGCGATGA
>JAYURW010000041.1:0-4017 GCA_043756025.1 Novosphingobium sp.
GACATACCCACTCTTGGCCGCGACTATGCTTGCCAGCCTCACCGGCTGCACCACGCACCTCGAAAGCGGGCTGGCCAAGGCTAGCGATCCGACTACCCGGCAGGGCATTGCCTATTTCCTGCCGGTGACCCGGTTCGACGTCGATGTAACCTGGACCGTAACCGGTTGTACTGCGAGCGGCCCGGAACTGGCCGCAAAAATTGTGGCGCGGACTGCGACCGAACCGGATCCCGCAGCCTTGCAGGTCATCGATTACACTTCGCTTGATTCCTTCACGAAAACCAGCGGGGTGAAGGTCGAATTTTATGACAACGGAGCGATCAAATCGATCAACGCCTCGGCAGAGGACAAGACCGGTGCGATCATCGGGCACGCGGTCTCTGCAGCCAGCAAGATCGCGCTCGCGGCAGCAGGCGGCAAAAGTTCAGAGGATGGTTGCCGCAAGGAGGTGAACGACGCGCTCGCCGTTGTCGATGATCTTGGTGACAAGTTGGACACCGCGACCCGCCGCCTGGAAAATGCGCAGGCGACCCTGGAAGCGCTCACCACGCGGCTGGCTCAGACCAAGGCCGGAAAAAATGCGAGCGCCGCAGCGGCCCTGCTCAAGCAGATCGACGTTGTCGAACAGCGCAAAGAGGAACTGCAAGTCGCGCAGGAAAACCTCGCCCCAGCCTTAAAAGCGCTCACATACACCCGAAGCATCAGCTTTCTGGCCGATGACATAGCTGCGGCGCGGGCTGGTGTGGCGATACCTGACAAAATCTGGAAAAAGTGGCTGTCGGATAGCGCCGTCATTTCGGCAGCGACCAAGCAGGAGGAAAATGCCGTCCACCTTGAACTCCGCTCGACCGGAAATTGGCAAAGCGGGGTCGATATCGAGGCCAGCGGGGCATCACCATCAGCCCAGCGCGAAGCGGGCATCCGCTATCGCGTGGCCGTTCCGGCAACTTTGATCGGGTGTATCGCCAATCCCTGCACGATCGCGGATGGACAGGTGGGGACACCGGGCACGCCTGTGGGCAAGCCCATGCCGGTGCGGGTGCTCAGCCGGGCTACGACCTTCTATCTTCCTTTCGCCAGCAAGGGCTTCAGCAATGGGGCGCTTGAGGCTCAGTTTGCTCAGGACGGCACCCTTACCCTGGCCAGCTATGACCAGAAAAAGGCTCCTGGCGAAGAACTGTTCGGCGCAATCGATACTGCGGCCGACAGCGTTGGCGGGGTCATCAAAGGCGCCCGTGCCGGACAAAAAACGCCGTTGCAGCAAACCATGGAAGAGACCGAACTCGTCCAGGCGCAGAATGCTCTCGACCTGGCACAGCAAGCTAGCCTCAAGTCGCCCAACGCCGCGGTGCAGGATGAAACTGCGGCAACCGAAGCGCAAACCAAGCTTCTCGAAGCCCGGGTGGCCAAGGCCAATGCAGAGCTGGCGCTGCGCAAGGCACAAACAGAATTGGCTAGCGCAGCGGGTGGTGCAGTCCAATGACCGACCGCCTGCCCGGATTGGCGCCCGGCGATTTTGCATGGATCACGGCGAACAGCGGACTTAACCAGTCTGAGCCGCCATTGGTTGCCCCGCCTTGGTCAGTCGCGAAGAACAAGACTGAACTCGACGCAATTTACTTTGCGCCAAGGCGTTTCAGCTGGCGCAATCGTCCCTCGCTCGCACCTGTGTCCTACCAGGGTGCCAACGCGACATGTGTAGCGCATGCTGCCTGCAGGATGATTGAAACACACTATCGCCAGCAAGGCCAGACGGTCAGCCTGAACGCTGAATGCGCGCACCAGTGCATTTACGGCTATGCCTGTTCGATGCCCGCCGGTCTGGTTTCGGGTGTTACTGACAAGTTGCAGATCAAGGGCGCTCCGCAAGCGCCGGGGTTCGTGGCCGGCAACGCCTGTCCGGTCAATGCAGCGCTAGGCCTGGTTGCAGTCCCGCGGTTGGCCAGAAACACTTCGGACGCGCAGACAAAATCGAGAATTGCCTCGTCCGGACCGGCGCTTGCCGTGCTTACGCTTGGCTCTGATTTCGAACACCTTGCTGCACCGTTCGTCTACCGAGGGCTCCCGGCAGGTTCGAAGACTTTCAACCACGCGGTCTTGCTAATCGGGTACGACGACGATGATCATGGTGGCATGTGGGAATGCCAGAACAGTTTTGGGCCTGGCTGGGGAGATCATGGCTACTTCCATATCCCTTACGCCGTCGCCGCGGTTGTCAGCGACGATCTTCATCCCACTTTTTCCGTTGCCTGACCCCATCCACCAACGCCCCACCCCCATCGGCAGACGACATTGACTCCCAACCCCGCGCGCGCAAGGCATGCTCCAGCTTTGCGCGCGCGGTTTGTTCCGCGATGACGCTCGTCGTAAATTGGGAGTTTTCAATGATGAAATCACGTTTTCTGATCGCCAGCGCCGCGCTCGCGGTGCTTGCCGCGCCGTTCGCGACCAGTGCCTTGATCGGGCAGGTTGCCGCCGCCACAGCGACCTCGGGCAAGCCAGCCATCGGTGCCTGGGGCGTCGACCTGGCGGGCGGCGACACTTCGGTCAAGCCGGGCGACGACTTTTTCCGCTTCACCGCCGGTAAATGGTTCGATGCCACCGTCATCCCCTCGGACCGGGCCTCGACCGGCGCCTTCTACGACCTGCGCGAGCAGACCCAGGACCAGCTCAAGGCGCTGATCACCAAGGCCCAGCCGGGCACCAAGGTCGCCAGCTTCTATTCCAGCTTCATGGACGAGAAGAAGCTCGAAGCGGTCGGCCTCGCTCCGCTGAGGCGTGACCTCGCGGTGGTCAACGCGATCAAGACCAAGGCCGCCTTCGCGCGCTACATGGGCACCACCAACGGCCGCTTCGGCAGCAGCGTGGTCGACATCGGGGTCGATGCCGACACCGCCAACCCGAACATAAACTCGCTCTACCTCGGTCAGGGCGGGCTCGGCCTGCCCGAGCGCGAATACTACTTCGCCGAGAGCTTCAAGAAGCAGCGCGACGCCTACCGCGCCTATATTACCCGCACCATGACCATGCTGGGCTATCCGGGTGCGGCGGGCGCGGCCGACACGATCATCGCGTTCGAGACGCAGATCGCCGACAAGAGCTGGAAGATCGCCGATCGCCGCCAGATCGAAAAGGTCAACAATCCCTATTCGACCGCGGCGCTGGGCACCTATGCGCCGGGCTTCGAATGGTCGGAATTCTTCAAAGGGGCCGGAGTGCCGGTGCAGAAGCGGATGATCGTGGGAGAGAACACCGCGGTGCGCGATATCGCCGCGCTCTATGCCGCTACGCCGCTCGCCTCGCTCAAACTGTGGCAACAGTTCCATATCGCCAACCAGGCCTCGCCCTATCTGACCACGGCGATGGTCGACAGCCGGTTCGAATATACCAAGACGCTATCGGGCGTTTCGACGCTGCGGCCGCGGTGGAAGCGGGCGGTGGCGCTGGTCGATACCTCGCTGGGCGAGCTGGTCGGTCAGGACTACGTCAACCGCTATTTCCCGCCGGCGGCGAAGGCCAAGATGACCGCGCTGGTCGCCAACCTCAAACTGGCGATGGGCGACCGCATCCGCGCCAATGACTGGATGAGCCCCGCGACCAAGACCGCCGCGCTCGAAAAGCTGAGCCGCATGGACGTGATGGTCGGCTATCCCGACAAGTTCCGCGACTATTCCAAACTGCAGGTAATTCCCGGCGATCTCTATGGCAACGTCCAGCGCGCCGGGGCGTTCAACGCCGCCTACGGCATGGAAGACCTGAACAAGCGGGTCGATCGCAAGAAGTGGGGAATGAACCCCCAGGAAGTGAACGCCTATAACGGCGGGCTGGAAAACAAGATCGTGTTCCCCGCCGGCATCCTCCAGGCCCCCTACTTCGACATGAATGCCGACGACGCGGTCAACTATGGCGCGATCGGGGCAATTATCGGCCACGAGATCACGCACGGCTTTGACGATCAGGGCCGCAAGATCGACGCCACCGGCGCGGTGCGCGACTGGTGGACGGCGCAGGACGGCG
>JAYURW010000042.1:0-9056 GCA_043756025.1 Novosphingobium sp.
TACTCGGTGCTAAACCGGGGACATGCTATTGCGTGTCCCCGTCAGACGGTGCGGCATGAGGTGGAGTTTAGGGGTTAAGTAAAGTGTCACCGTAACTCCTGTCACCGTAACTCCAAAGTGTCACCGTAACTCCGTAACTTGGGACGTGTCACCGTAACTGCAGTGTGCGCCTGTCCCCGGAATTCCCAAATTAGGGATTGAAAAAGCTCGTGCAGTTTCGATAAAGTCGTTAATCCGGTTTCGAATTGCAGAAGATAGGAAAATCAATGGCAACTGTCACGGAAATCGCTGACAAGATCAGGGCAGTTGGCGAACGTATTACTAAGCAATTTACAGAATTTGGATGGTCAGCTTCGCAGCCTTTTTCTCAGACCGTCGGCGGAGCCAACGCATTGCCGGCCTCACCGGAAGCCGTGGCTGGCTATGTAGAAATTGTCGCGCTTAGGGTCGAGCGACTAACCAAGGCGCAGCTCGAAACGGATGGATTCGGAGTTTGGCTGGACAATTTATACGAAAATCTTGATCAGATTCAGGTTAATACTATGAATCAAGGGCATCACCTGCAATTGACCAATGCCCTCGCTGTCATTCAGATGATTGATACTGCTATTCCGCGTATTCCGCCGCGCGAACCGAAAGTTAATTGGGAAGATTTGAAGGGGCAAAAGTCTTTATTGCCGCGTGATTTGGCAGCAAGGCTTCGCTCAGTCGATGCAAGAATAACTGAATTAGAGCCGCGATCGAAGGAGATTTCGCAAAAGATCACTGATATTGAGGATGCTCATGCCGCTGAAGATCAACTTCCAACTGATCTCGCTGAATTGGCAGAAAAGCGACAGGAACTTGGTGACCTAATCGGGGAAGCGCAAAAGCTAGCTGAAGATATTTCGACCTCTAATGAAGTGGTTAAGGCCGCTAGGTTGGAGCTCGATGATAATGTTAAAACTGCTAAGGAAAAATTGGAGAAGATTTCTGCAAGCGCGGAGAGCGTTCTTTCAAAGAGTGAGCACGCGCTGCGAGGGGCAACGGCAGTAGGTTTGTCGACAGCATTTGAGGCCCGTCGAAGAGCACTGTCTAAAGCTGGTATGTGGTGGGTCTTCGGACTCGCTATCGCGCTGGTTATCGCGTTGGCTATCGGTTGGGAACGGGTAACGAACCTCAAGGAGGTTTTGAGTGGTGACAAGTCATCAACCATCATAGTGGTGAATGCGTTGCTCGCAATTTTGGGAATTGGTGCCCCAGTATGGTTTGCTTGGTTGTCTACGAAGCAGATTGGAACGACTTTCCGACTTGCGGAAGACTATGCATTTAAAGCAAGTGTCGCGCAGGCATATGAGGGCTACCGCACCGAAGCGATGGAAATCGATGATAACATGCGTACCCGATTATTTGCCGCAGCATTGGATAGATTTGAAGAAGCGCCAATCCGCTTAATCGATCCTGCCTATCACAGTTCGCCGTTGCAGGAATTACTTAGTAATCCGTCCATTCGAACAGCGCTTGAAAAGGTACCGAATATTGCGGAGAAGATTGTGGGATTGTTACCTAACAAACCAATTTCGATAGCGACAGCATCGCTTCCAATTGCGTCATCGGCCGCTGCAATAGGGGAGGACGAAGACGCGAAAATTGGAGAAGGTAAGGGCTAGGGTTAAAGGTCAGAAATTGCCAAGTCGCTGACTTCCCCCACCCCATTTTCCTACATCCCCCAAATCCCTTATCCTGATCGGCTATCCCGCCTGATCAGGAGTTTGACCCATGAAAATTGCGCCTAACGGGGTGTTTAGTGTTGTGCCGCCGGTTGGGGGTGGGGGTGATGGGCTAGGTTTGGAGATGGGGCGGGCCCCCTCCACCACCTTTGGCGGTCCCCCTCCCCGGGACGGGGAGGAATTAGGGACCGTGCCCCTCCACGGTTCTGAATTTGCCCACGTCCCCGTTCGTCCGCGCGATGATGGGTGGACCAGCCAACGCCAGCGGGATTTTCTGGAGAGTCTGGCGGCGACGGGTTCGGTTACGGTTGCGGCGCGTTCGGTTTCGATGAGCCGGGAGAGCGCTTATGCGCTGCGCCGCCGGGCCGATGCGCGGGGGTTTGCGCAGGCCTGGGATGCGGCGCGGGCGTTGGCGGTGGAGCAACTGACCGAGGTGGCTTGGGACCGGGCGCTGCACGGCGAGGTGCGGCCGATCTTTTACCATGGCGACCTGGTGGGCGAGACGCGGCACTATGACAACCGGCTGCTGCTGGCGCTGATCGCGCAGAACCGGGCGACGTTGGCCGCTGGGCAGGGGGCAGCTGGGCAGGGGGCGGCAATTGCCTCGCCCGAATTGGTGGCGCAGGTCGCGGCCGATTGGGATGCGGCGCTGGACCGGGCGGAGCGCGGGGAGGCGCTGCCGGAGCCGGCGCCAGAGATGGCGGCGCTGCCTGCTACGGAACCTGCCCGCGTGGCGGCGGCGGATAGTCCGGCGGCCGGCGACGAACCGTTCGGGGCCCCGCTGACCGGCACTTGCGAACGCGATGGCACGGCGCTGACCGAGGCGCAGGTGCTGAACATCGGCTGCTATGACCATTGGTGGGACGAGGGCGGCGCGCGCAGGCTGACCGACTGGCCCTTGCCCGAGGTGCTGCCCGAGGGCGAAGTCTGGACCGGGGAGGAATTCTGGGTCGATGATAACCGCGCCGTGCTGGGCCGCTATGATGAGGACGCGCCCGCGCTGACCGAGCTGGGCTTCGCGGTAGACCGCACTTACGCCCGCACGCTGAGCGCGGCTGAAGCCGCCGGGCTGGAGGACGCCGAGACCCGGGCACAGGACCACGCGGCGGCGCGGCTGGAGCTGTACCGCCGGTCCGCCTTTGGCCTGGCCAGCCCGGCCGAACGCGCCGCGATCGCGGCGGGGAATGGCGGGCGGGTGTGGGGGGCGGAACGGTGAGAGGGCGCGCGGCTTTTTTGGCCGCTTTGGACCCTGTCAGGTTTGTGAAGTTAGGAAGCAGGAAAGGGGTTCACGCGGAGGCGCGGGCAAGTGGTTTCGCACGCCAAGGCGCCAAGAGTGGGCGTTTGCGGCGCAGCTGCTCATTCCAGCTAAGGGCATTGCCAATCGCAGTCTGGGTAGATTCGGGAGGCCTGCGGCGCGGGGCGAGCGCTTGGCGTCCTTGGCGTCTTGGCGTGAAAATCGTAATGAGCCAGCGCTCTACCCGCGGCGCGTGCTTTCCCGCACCAGCAGTTGCACCGGGACGCGGCGCTGTTCGTGCGGTTCACCGGCTACGCTGGCCAGCAGCTTGTCGACCAGCATCGCCCCGGCGGCGGCAAAGTCTGGCTCGACAGTGCTGAGCGGGGGCATGGCGTGGGCGCTGGCGCGGATCCCGTCGAACCCGATCAGGGCCAGATCCTGCGGCACGCGGACCCCGGCTTCGCTCAGTTCGCGTAAGGCGCCGAGCGCAATCTCGTCGCAGACCGCGAAGGCGCCGTCGCACCGTTTGCCGCTGCTCAGCAAAGCGCGGGCGGCGCGGCGGCCTTGTTCTTCGCGCGGCAGATCGGGTTCAATCTCGATCAGCCAGGGCTCCAGCCCGGCGGCGATCATGGCGGCGGTGTAGCCATCATAGCGTTCGGAAAACTGCCGCTGGGGCGAATCGAGTGTGGCGAGGCAGGCGACGGCGCGGCAGCCGCGCTCGATCAGGTGGGCGGTGGCGATCCGGGCGCCAGCGTGGTTGTCGCTGCGGATCCATTCGAGCTCGTCATAGGGCGAGCCCCAGCAGACCCAGTGCATTCCAGACTGGCTGAGCGCGCGGTAATAGTCCCACGCGGCCTCGTTCTGGGTGGTGCCGATCACGATCAGGCCGTCGGCCTTGCGCTGTTCTTCATACCGGCCCGAGAGGTTGGCGGGGCTGTCTTGAAAGCTGACCAGCGTTTCATAGCCGCGCGCCGATGCGGCGGCGCAGATCGTGCCAAGCAGGGCATAGGTAAACGGGTTGAGGTCTTTGCGGTCTTCATCCGGGCGGCAGATTGCAACCACCGCCAGCGTCCCGGTTTTGCCGGTGCGCAGGCGCGCGGCGTTGTTATCGACGTAATAGTTGAGCCGCCGGGCGGCCTCTGCCACCCGCAGCCGGGTCGCCTCGCTGACCACCGGATCGCCGGCCAGCGCGCGGCTGACGGTGGATTGGCTGACCCCGGCTTCGGCGGCAACGTCGAACGAGGTGATCCGGAATGGGCGCGGCTTTGGCTTGTCCATCACATCGCCGAAATGCCGCCGTCGAGCTTGAGCTCGGCTCCGGTCATGAAGCGGCTTTCGTCGCTGGCGAGATAGAGCACGCCGTTGGCGATATCATCAGGCTGGCCGACCCGTTTGAGCGGGATCTGGCGGGCCAGTTTTTCCATGATGACGTCCTTGGACTTGCCCGAGCTGGTGACCATGCCATCAAGGATCGGAGTATCAATAAAGGTCGGGTGGACCGAATTGCTGCGGATGTCCCAGCCCATTTTGGCGCAGTACAGCGCGACCGATTTGGACAGCATCCACACCGCCGCCTTGCTGGCGTTGTAGCCCGGCATGGTGTCCGAAGCGATCAGCCCGGCGATCGAGGAGATGTTGATAATCGAGCCGGGCTGGTTGTCCTTGAGCAGCGGGATCGCCTTTTGACAGCCGAGGAACACCGAATCGACATTGATCGCAAAACCCTTGTGCCAGTCTTCCAGCGTGCAGGTTTCGATATTGCCGCGGATGCCAACGCCGGCGTTGTTGACCAGCACCGAAAGCCCGCCCAGCCGCGCCTGCGCGACTTCCATCGCGGCGGTCCAGTCGGCTTCCTGGGTGACATCGAGTTTGACCGCAAAAGCCGTGCCCTCGCCCAGTTCAGCGTTGATCGCGGCGGCTTGTTCGGCAGCACCAGCGGCGTTGATATCGGCCAGCAAGACTTTGGCTCCTTCGCGGGCCAGCATCCACGCCTGCGCCGCACCCAGTCCCTGCGCCGCGCCAGTAATCAGCGCCTTCTTGCCCGCAACTCTTCCAGCCATGTTCAGCCTCCTCCCAATATCGACGGAGCCAGCAGCATCAGCAGCCGAACGTCAATCCCCAAACCGCGATTACGCGCGGATTCGACGAATTGGGGCAAGTCGGCCAGCGCGACGCGGCGGACTGTGATGTTCTCACCGTCAGTGCCGCCGCCGGGGCCGATCTGGCGCAAGCCGTGGGCTTTGAGCAGGGTGAAGCTCTCGCTGACCATGCCGGGGGAGGAGTAGAACTCGCCGATCAGTTCCATCCGTTCGGCGGTGTAGCCGGTTTCCTCCTCCAGCTCGCGCACGGCAGCGGTGGCGGCGTCTTCACCGGGCGCGCTATCATCGTCACCGACCAAGCCAGCGGGAAGTTCAAGGCAGACCTTGCCCAAGGGCACGCGGAACTGTTCGACCAGTAGAACGTGATCGTGCTCGTCGATCGCCAGAATGACTGCGGCCCTGATCCCGCGCGCGCGCGCGACATATTCCCACTTGCCCTGAACCTTGGCGGCGATGAACTTGCCTTGCCAGACGGTCTGCTCAGCGTCGTTGCTCATCGCCTAAAGCTCGATCAACCGGTCCGGTAGCTCGTTCTTGTCATCATCAGCGCGCGGGAAGTGCTGGGCCAAAACAGCGCCGACTTGCTCGACTGCCGCTATCATTCCGGCCCCGGGGCGGCCCGCACGGATTTCGGCGATCAACACCGTCATCGCTTCGCCCCAAACCTCGGGCGCGACTTTATCGGCAATGGCGGCGTCGGCGACAATCTCGGCGCGGTGTTCGGCCAGACTGAGGTAGATCAGGATCCCGGTGCGGCCGTGGGTCCGGCGCTCGGCCCCGACTTTGAAATAGCGCACCGCCCGGTCGCGGACCCGCGCGTGCTTGAGCGGGCCGGGAACCAGCGCCAGCCGCAGCGGCGTCCACAGTTGCAGCAGCCACATCGCCAGGAACTTGGCGGTTGCTGCAAACAGCCCCAGCGCCAGCACGTGCTGCGCCGACCACTCGCTGGCCCAGTTGCCCAGCAACCAGTCGATCTTGGTGAGGTAGAAGTTGGGGAACAGCGACAACGCGGCCAGCGCGGCAAAGGCCACCAGTGCCGACCACAGCAGTGCGACATCGTGGAACGAATTGCTCTCGCCCGCGATGATCGTCACGATCTCGCCGGCGCTTTGCGCTTCGGCTGCGGCCACGGCGGCGCTGACTGCCAAATGATCGGCTTCGCTGAGGTGAATGGGGGGTTTCATGTTTGCCTCCTACCAGCTGCCCGAGGAGCCGCCGCCGCCGAAGCTGCCGCCGCCGCCGCCCCAGCCTCCGCCGCCAGAACCGCCGCTCCGGGCCGCTGCGCTCAGCACTTCCCAGACAATTACCGAGCCAATTCCGCTGCCACCGCGATAGTTCCTGCCGCCGCCCAGCCGCCGCAGCAGCGGCAGCACGAAGAACAGCACAAAGATGATCAGCCAGAACACCACGCCAATCGGAAAGCCCTCCGACGAGGACTTGGCATTGGCTTTGGCCGCAATTTGTTGGGCCTGATCGGCGGGCAGGGTCAGCTGCTGGATAATTGCGTCAGTCCCAGCCTCAACCCCGCCAGCCATATCGCCGGCTTTGAATTTGGGCACGATTTGGCGGCTGATGATCAGCGATGACAGTCCGTCGGTCAGCACCGGTTCCAGCCCGTAGCCGACTTCGATCCTTAGCTTGCGTTCCTTCGGGGCAATGATCAGGATTGCACCGTCGTTGCGGACTTTGTCGCCCAGGCCCCAGTGGCGGCCCAGCCGGTATCCGTAATCCGAGATTTCGTAGCCCTCGAGGCTCGCGAGAGTGACAACCGTGACCTGACGCTGGGATTGGGCTTTCAGCGCGGTCAGCTTTTGGCCAATCCGCGCTTCGGTTTCCGGCGGCAAGATATTGGCCGCATCCACCACCGGCCCGGTCAACACGGGGAATGTCTGGGCCTGCGCAGCGCCCGGCAACAACAGCGCCGCAAACAGCAGAATTGCGATCTGGCGCAAGAAAGCCATGACGATCAGTCCTTCCCGATAGTGGGGTGGGCGCGCAGCACGGCGGCCAGCGCATCGGCCCCGGCAATCGCGGCTGCTTCGATCTTGCCGGCCCGCAGCAGCGGGAGCATTTCGAAGTCGATGATGCGCTTGGCCTCGGCATCACTCAGCACCGTTGTCAGGCCCTTGCCGACCTCGATCCGCACCTGCTTTTGATTGGGCGCGATCAACAGCAGCACGCCGTCATCGCGTTCGGCATCGCCGATCCCCCACTGGTTGGCGATCCGCAAGGCATAGTCGTTGATGGCTGCGCCGCCTAGGTTTGGCACAGTCATCACCACCACCTGCGGGCCGGAAGTGACGTTGAGCTCGCTCAGCCGGGCGTTAAGGTCAATTAGACCCTGTTGAGTAAAAGTCCGCGCGCCATCGACCACATAGGTTGCGCGCGGTTCGATCAGCGCGGCGATCTTGACCTTGGCAGGCGCGGTCTTGATGGGCTCGAGTTGCGTCTGGCGCACCGCTGGGTCCGCCGACAAAGCGGAAAATGCCCCCAGATTGGGCAGCGTTCCGCCGAACCAGGCGTAATATCCGCCGCCCACGGTCAGCAGCACGGCCGCAGCGATGGCGATCATGCGGCCTGGGCCGGTATCGTTGCTGATCGGGTTTTGCCCGGGTCTGCCGAGCATTGGCTGGCCCCCTCTCAGAGCTTTCCTTCAAGGCTGGGTGCCACTTCGGCTCCGGGCGTCGTGGCCTGATAGGGGACCATCGGCTGCGCGCCATGGATCACCTTGGCGCCAATGATATCGGGGAAGGTCCGGATCGTGGTGTTATAGACCCGCACGGCCTCGTTGTAATCGCGGATCGAGATGCGGATGCGGTTTTCCGATCCTTCCAGCTGACTTTGCAACATCTGGTAGTTCTCGATCGACTTGAGGGTCGGATAAGCCTCAACATTGGCGAGCAGTCGGCCGAGGCCGCCGATCGTGCCAGAAAACTGGTTCTGGGCGTCCTGGAACGCTTTCATCTTGGCCGGATCGTTCAGATCGTTGGCGCTGAGCTGGATGCTGGTCGCCTTGGCACGGGCTTCCATAACGCCGGTCAGGATGCCTTTTTCCTGATCTGCTGCACCCTTGGCCACGGCAGCCAAGTTGGGGATCAGGTTAGCACGCTCTTGAAAAGCCGCCTGAACGTCGGCCCATTTTGCTTTGGCAGCTTCTTCAGCGGATGGGACCGAATTGATCCCGCAGCCCGCAACAGACGCGGCGGCGACGGAAACCAGCGCAAATCGGCCAAAAGTGCCAAAGCGGTCAAACGAAGCGGGCATGAGCAAGAATCCTAATTGTCACCCGCCAGTTGCGGGCCCGGTTAATGTAGGTGACTACCCGGCCAGTTCAAGCGAAACCGGACAATCGTCTGTTGCTGTATGTGGGTGGGCATGGCAGGCTCAACTCCTCAAAAAAATAACGAGGGGACGAAACATGATTAGTGAATTCAAGGCGTTCATCGCGCGCGGCAGTGTGCTCGATCTGGCGGTCGGTGTGATTATCGGAGCCGCATTCGGTAAAATCGTGGCGTCGATGACGGACGATCTGCTGATGCCGCTGATCGGCGCCGTGGTTGGCGATACCGATTTCAGCAGCAAATACACGGTGCTCAGCGGCAGCGTTGCTGACGGCACTCCGCTGGCAGCGGCGAAAGCTGCAGGAGCCAATGTGCTGGCCTGGGGCAGCTTTATCACGGCAGTGATCAACTTCCTGATCTTGGCTTTTGTGATCTTCTTGATTGTCCGTCAGGCCAACAAGGCGATGCCGCCAGCCGCCGCCGGACCGAGCGAAGTTGATCTGCTCACGGAAATCCGGGATTCACTGAAGAAGTAACAGAACTTTCAGCAAAAATGGTGGGGCGGGGGCTGCGATGCAGCTTCCGCCCTTTTCATTTGCCCAATCGGGGCTATATTGGTCTTCGCCGGGTTCGCTCGGCTATGGCGATAAATTGTTGCGTGCAATAGGCACAGCGGACCCGGGGGCGGTACCCGGCGGCTCCACCATCACCACTCTGCTTCGGGCAGAGGCCC
>JAYURW010000043.1:0-9019 GCA_043756025.1 Novosphingobium sp.
ATAGCCCGGCGGCTTGGTGCCCCAGCCGAGTGCGGCGACCATGCCCGATACTTTGCCATCGGCAACGAACTTGGTCAGCAGTTCGGTTACCTTGGGCCATTGCAGTTCAATCCCGGCGGCTTCTGCTGCCATGGCCAACGACCGCCCAAACGGGCTGGCGGCCAGTGCGGCGCCCGACCCAAACAGGGCCGACGCACGCAGCAAGCTGCGGCGCGAAAGATCGAATTCTTGCATGGACTTCTCCCTAAACCTTCACAGCCAGCACGAGCTGTGCCGCCTTGGCAAACAGACTGGGCAGTCCCGCGCTGTCCAGCGCATCGACCGGCCACCATTCGCCTGGCTGCCCCGCCAGCCTAGCCCAATCGCTTCCCGAATAAAGCATCAATTGCAATTCGAGATCGAAATGAGTGAAGCTGTGGCGGACCGTGCCGAGGCTTTGCCACGGACCGTCCAGCGGACCCGCCCCGGTACCATCGCCGCGCGCCGCCCAGCCATCGTCGGGCAAGGACCGCATTCCCCCCAGCATCCCGCTGCCTGGCCGGGTGACCAGCCAGACCGCGCCATGGCGCTCCATCCAAAAGGCACGGCCTTGCCGGGTTGGTTTGGGCTTCTTGGGCGGTTTGACGGGAAAACCTTCGGGGCCAGTCGTTCGCCCCAAGCAGTCCCCACTCAACGGGCAGAGCAGACAGCGCGGGCCCCGCGATGTGCAGACAGTCGATCCCAGATCCATCATCGCTTGGGCAAAATCGCCGGGGCGCTGGTCCGGGGTTAGCTCCTCAACCCGTGCCCGGATCGCGGTGCGCGCCGTGGGCAAGGGTTCGGATATGGCATAGAGCCGCGCCACCACCCGTTCGACATTGGCATCGACCACCGCCGCGCGCCGCCCGAACGCGATCGCCGCCACGGCAGCAGCAGTATAGGCTCCCAGCCCCGGCAACTGCCGCAGCTCCTCTTCGGTATCGGGAAACACCCCGCTCCGCGCCGCCACTGCGCGGGCACAGGCCAGCAGGTTGCGGGCGCGGGCATAGTAGCCCAGCCCCGCCCAAGCCGCCATGACGTCGGCGTCCTCCGCCGCAGCCAACGCTTCGACCGTCGGCCAGCGCTCGACAAACTTTGCGAAATAGGGCCCGACTGCCGCCACCGTGGTCTGTTGCAGCATCACTTCAGACAGCCACACCCGGTAAGGTTCCGGCGCCGGATTGCCCGGGGCGCTGCGCCACGGCAGCGTCCGGGCGTGGCTATCGTACCAGGCCAGCAGGTGTTTCGCGGTGGCTTCCATCGGGCGGCTATGGCATTGCTGCACCCGTAATGGAACGCCGCCCCGCCAAGCCCGCCGCCAAGCCCCGCCAGTACGAGCGGCCGCGCGGCGGCATAGTCCGCCCGATTGGCGAACTGATGCCCGAAATCGGCCGCACGGCGTTTCGCAAATTCGGCTTCATTCAATCGAGCGTAGTGACCCGCTGGGCCGAGATTGTCGGTGCCAAACACGCCCGGGTCTGCGCGCCCGAATCGATCCGCTTTCCCCCTGGCGAAAAAAGCGGCGGGATCCTGCAACTGGTCGTGGTGGCCGCTCATGCCCCGCTGATCGCCCATGTCGAGCCGGAGATCATCGAGCGGGTCAACCGCTTCTTTGGCTATAACGCGGTCACCCGGATCAAACTTCGGCAAGGTGCGGTTAAGCCGCCACCTGCTGATAAAGGCGCCGCAGCACCGCCGTCGCTGCGTCCGATCCCGATCGAGCTGGGCGAAAGCCTACGCGATATCGGCGACCCGGAACTGCGCACGGTGCTCGAATCGCTGGCCCGCAATCTGGGCGGCACGGGGGACAAGGCAGAGTGAACCACGGCTTCAAGATTGCAGCATTAGTAGCCGCTGCCCTGCTCTGTGTCGCCGCTGCCCCCAAGTCGGTCGGGTGGAGCCGCACGGTGTCGTTGACGCCCGCTGGCTACAACTTGCTTGGCAATCCCAAAGCTGCCGTGCGCTTGACCGAATATGTCAGCTATACTTGCAAGGACTGCGCGCGGTTTCAGATGCAGTCCGATGGGGTGCTGCTGCTGGCCTATCTGCCGTCAGGACGCTTGGCGATAGAACTGCATCCGGTGATCGAAAGCCCGATCGACCTGACCGCCGCGATGCTGGCCAATTGCGGGCCGAAAGAGAAGTTTTTCATGAACCACAACGCTTTGCTGCGCAGCCAGCCGGGCTGGATCAAGCCGCTGGCCCATGCCTCTAATATTCAGCGGCACCGCTGGGCCGGGCCTGAGCTGGGCGCGCGCAATCGCGCAATTGCCGCCGATTTCGGGCTTTATGCGGTGATGGCGACGCGCGGTTATGATCGCCAAACGGTCGAGCGTTGCCTGACCGACAAAGCGGTGGCCAACCGGATCACAGCGCAATCGACCGCCGCGTTGGCCGCTGGAGTGACCAAAACTCCCAGCTTTTCGCTTGGCGGCAATCTGTTAAAAGACACGCATGATTGGGCCAGCCTGCGCCCGCAATTGGATGAAAGTCTGAACTAGCATGAACAAGATCCTGATCGCCGCACTGTGCGGCACTGCCCTCCTTGGCACCTCGATTGTCGCCGCCCCGCTGCTGGCCAAGCCTGCGCCAAAAGTCGGGCCGGCCAAGCTGATGTGGGATGCCAAACTATCCCGCAGCGCCACCGGCAATCATTTGGTCGGCAATCCGGCAGCCGCGGTCCAACTGGTCGAATTCATCAGCTATACCTGCGGTCACTGCGCGCATTATGCGCTGGATTCAAAGGCCCCGCTGTTCACCGGACCGGTTCGGCAGGGCAAGGTTTCGGTCGAGATGCGGCCGTTCTTCCGCAACGGGATCGATGTCGCCGCCACGCTGCTGGCCCAGTGCGGAGCCGACAGCCGGTTTATCGGCAACCACCATGCGATCCTTGCCGCGCAAAACGTCTGGTTGAAAGAGCCGACCAATCCCAATTCCAAGGACCGCTGGGCTAACCCTGATTTCGGCCTCAAGATGAAGTATGTGGCGCAGGACCTAGGGCTGTATAAGCTGATGCTCGGACGCGGTTATAGCCCGGCGCAGCTCGACCGCTGCCTCGCCAACAAGGCGTTGGGAGACAAATTGGCCGATCAGACCAAGGATGCCAGCACCCGGATTGGCGTGCAGGGCACCCCCAGCTTCCTGATCAACGGCGAATTGCAATCGGTTCATGAGTGGGCCGATCTCAAGCCTTTGCTCGGCCCCGCAGCGCGCTGATACAGCTGTGGAGAAGCGGCGGCCCGGCGCGGTCGCCGCTTCTGCATTCGCGCAATTGAAGCTAGCCTTTCCGACTCGCAGACCAAGGATTTGAACCGCCATGACCGCCAAGACCGCCCGCCTTTTGCTAACCATCGCCGTCGCCCCGCTGGCCCTGAGCCTGGCCGCGTGCAAAGCAGACCCCGCTGCCGATGCTGCCACGGCTGATGGCCCCAAGGGTGAACCGGTTGCCGCGATTGCGCCGCCCGCAGGCAAGGCTTGGGCCGATGTGGTTGAAGCCACTCCTGACGGCGGGATGCGGATGGGCAACCCGGCGGCACCGATCAAACTGATGGAATACGGCTCGCTGACTTGTCCGCACTGCGCCAAACTCTCGCAGGAAGGGTTCGGCCCGTTGGTCAAGAACTACGTTTCAACCGGCAAAGTCAGCTTTGAATTCCGCAGCTTTGCGATCCACCCGCAGGATGTGCCGCTGACCGTGTTGGTCCGCTGCGCCCCGCAAGAAGCGTTCTTCCCGCTGATCGAACAAGTCTACATAAACTTCAACGCGATGAACGCGGTCTATGGTGACAAGCCCCGGCTGGCGCAGGCCGAAGCGGCAATGGCCCTGCCCCCGGCGCGGCGCTGGGCGGCTTTCTCGCAAGTGGTCGGCTACACCGATTTCTTCTCAGCCCGCGGCGTCGCCAAAGATCAGGCCAATGCCTGCCTGTCCGATCTCAGCAAAGCCACTTTGGTTGCCGATCAGGCCAAGAAGTATGGCGAAGCCGGGATCACCGGAACGCCGTCGATCTTCATCAATGGCAGCAAGATCGAGGCTGGCGAATGGGCCGGGGTTGAAACCGCGTTGAAAGCCGCAGGCGCCCGCTAAGCCGGGCCAAAAGGGGGCAATTGGACTGACAGATGCAGATCAAGCGGCTCAAACTGACTGGCTTCAAAAGCTTCGTCGAGCCGGTTGAACTGCGGATCGAGCCGGGCCTGACCGGCGTGGTCGGCCCCAACGGCTGCGGCAAATCCAACCTGCTCGAAGCGATCCGCTGGGTGATGGGCGAATCCAGCCCTAAATCGATGCGCAGCGGCGGAATGGACGACGTGATTTTCGCCGGGACCGCAACCCGCCCGCCGCGCGATTTCGCTGAAGTCGTGCTCCATGCCGATACCGAAGACAGCGAACTCGAAGTCGTTCGCCGGATTGAACGCGGCGCGGGCAGCGCCTACCGCGTCAATGGCCGCGATGTCCGCGCCAAGGACGTCAATCTGGTCTTCGCCGATGCGGCCACCGGGGCACATTCCCCGGCGCTAGTATCGCAAGGCAAGATCGCCGCCGTAATCGCCGCCAAACCGGCTGAACGCCGGATGATGCTCGAAGAAGCCGCTGGGATCGCCGGGCTTCACGTCCGCCGCAAGGATGCCGAACAAAAGCTCCGCGCGACCGAGGCTAACCTCGCCCGACTGGAAGACCTGATGGGCCAGCTCGATCAGCAGATCGGCTCGCTCCGCCGCCAAGCCCGCGCCGCCGAACGCTACCGGGCGCTCAGCGACAAGATCAAACTGGCCGAGGCGCGGCTGGTCTTTGCCCGCTGGCGCGATGCCGCCGCTGCTGCCGATGCCGCCCGGACTGAGGCTCGCGGCGCTGAAGCACGCGTGGCTGAGGCTCAGACCGCGATGAAATCCGCGCAGGAGGCACAGCATCAATCGGCACAGGCCCTCGCCGAAGCACGTGAGGAGCTGGCCGATCGGCGCGACGATTGCACCGCCCACGGCCACCGGATGGCCCAGCTTTCCAGCCAGTTGGAAGCTGCCGAAGACCGCCTGAAAGACCTTGAACGCCAGCACCAACGGCTGGAGGAGGACCGCGGCGATGCCGACCGCCTGACCCGCGATGCCGCCGAAGCGCTGGCCAAGCTGGAACGCGAACTGGCTGCTGGTGAAGCCGCTCTGACCGCCGATGACAAACGCCGTCCGCTGGTCGCCGCCGCGCTCGATGATGCCGACCGCAACCTGCGCGGCGCAGAACTGGCGCTGGCCAAAGCGACTGCCGATCAGGCCGGGGTTGAGGCGGAATGGCGCGTCGCCGATGCCGAATTGTCTGCCGCAGCGGCCCGCCTCGCCCGGCTCGATGGCGAGGCCCGGCGGCAGGCGGAACTGGCCAGCAGTCTGGCCCGCGAAGGTGATCCCTTGGCCGCATTGGCGCAGGCTGAGGCTGCGCGCGATGCCGCCGCCACTGCGCTTGCCGCCGCGCGCACCGCGCTGGAAAGCCAGCAGGACCGCAAGGCTGAACTTCAGGGCGAGCGGGATTCCGCCGGATCGACCCTGGCAGCAGCCAAGGCCGAACTGGCGGGCATTGAGCGTGAATGGTCGGCCCTGATGCGGGACCGTGATGCGCGGGCCAAGCAAGCGGCGGGTAGGCACGGCACCACCGCACTCGACGCCGTCCGCGCCGCGCCGGGCTATGAACGCGCGCTCGCCGCTGTGCTGGGCCGCGATGCCAAGGCGCCGCTGGGGGCTGCTCCGGCTGATGCCGACGGGCGGTTCTGGACCGGAGCGGCGGCACCGGCACCCGTTGCCAGCAGCCTTGCCCATCACGTCACCCAGTGCCCCGACGAACTCAAAGCCCGTCTCGCTTTGGTCCATATCACCGAAGCCGACGATGGCCGCGCGCTGAATCCCGGCGAATGGCTAGTCACATTATCCGGGCGGATTCGCCGGTGGGACGGTTTCGTGACCAAAGGCGAAGGCGCTGCCGAAGCCGCCCGGCTCGAAGCCGAGAACCGGCTGAGCGCGCTCGAAGCAGAACTGCCCGCGCTGCGTAGTACTGCCGAACTGGCTGAACGCACAGCATCCGCCGTCACTGCCGAACTGTCAGCCCTGCAACTCAGCGTCATCGCCGCTGAGCGTGCCGTCGCGCAGGCCGCCGATGCCGAACGCAGCGCCTTGCGCGCCTGCGATCAAGCCGAAGCTGCCAAGACCCGGATTGAGGTTCGCCGCGCCGAGTTGGCCGCCAGCGGGGCCGATCTGGCCGAGCAGCGCGGACAGGCCGAAGCCGAACGTCAGGCCGCCGAGGCTCGCCGCGCGGAGCTGCCCGATCCTGCCGCTGGCCGCGCGCAGCTCGCCGCCGCGCAGGCCCGTCACGATGCCGCGCGGCAGGGCTTGCAAGCCGCCACCGCGGCCCTCGCCGCGCACGATCAGGCGCTGGCCGTGGCGCGCGAGCGCTGCAACGCCCAGCGCGCCGACATCAAAAGCTGGCAGGCCCGCGCGGGCGATGCCGCCAGCCGCCTGTCCGCAATGACCCGCCGGTTTGAGGAGATCGCGCAGGAACGCAACGTCATCGCCGCCAAGCCGCCCAGCCTGATCCGCGAGATTGAGGCGGGCGACGCAGTACGCACCCGGCTTGGTGCCGAGCTGGCAGCTGCCGAAGCCAAAGTCGCCGAACTGAGCGACGCCGCGCGCGGGATCGAGGCCGGGTTTGCTGCCGCCAACGAAGCGCTTGCCAGTGCCCGCGAAAGCCGTGCTGGAGCCGCCGCACGGGCCGAAAACGAGGAAGCCCGACGCGCCGAAATGGCCGGGATATCCGGCGAACGCTTCCAGTGTCCGCCGCCGTTGCTGCCTGAACGGTTCGCCTTCGCCGCCGCCGAAGTTGGCCCTGCCCCGCAGGAAAGCGCCGAGCATGACAAGCTGGTCGCCGACCGCGAACGGCTTGGCCCGGTCAATCTGGTGGCCGCCGACGAATTGGCCGAATCCGAAGCCCGCCACGGTACCAGCATCGCCGAACAGGCCGAACTGACCGAGGCGGTCCACCGCCTGCGCGGATCAATCGGCAACCTCAACCGCGAAGGCCGCGAACGGCTGCGCGCCGCGTTCGAAGCGGTCGACATTCACTTCCGCCGCCTGTTCAGCCGGTTGTTTGAAGGCGGACAGGCGCATCTGGCGTTGGTTGATAGCGAGGATCCTTTGGAAGCCGGGCTCGAAATCTACGCCCAGCCGCCGGGCAAACGCCTGCAATCGCTGACGCTGCTGTCTGGCGGGGAACAAGCGCTAACTGCAGTGGCGCTTATCTTTGCACTGTTCCTAACCAATCCGGCACCAATCTGCGTCCTCGACGAAGTCGATGCCCCGCTGGACGATGCCAACATCGAACGCTTTTGCGACCTGCTCGACGCAATGGTGCTCGAAACCAAGACCCGCTACCTGATCGTCACCCACAACGCCGTAACGATGAGCCGGATGCACCGCCTGTTCGGCGTGACGATGGTCGAACGCGGGGTGAGCCGATTGGTCAGCGTCGATCTGGAGGCGGCAGAGGAATTGCTGGCGGCGGAGTATGGCTTGACAATACCATTTTTGTAGCTACAAATTTCTGCACTCGCCGGCATTCTGCTTTTGCAGTCTGCACCTAGAGGCCATCCTTGTATTTGAAATGCCAGAGGGCCTTATGGAAATTGAGTATGATGAAGCCAAGCGTCAGAGAATTTTGGCAGAGCGCGGTTTGGATATGGCGGAATCCGAAGCGATCTTTGCTGAACAACATTTTCAGATCGAGGATCTGCGCAAAGATTACGGTGAAACAAGGTTTCGAGTTTGGGGATTTCTCAATCGTCGTCGTGTTTCATTGGTTTGGACGCAACGCGGGAATAAACGGCGCATTATTACACTGAGGCACGCCCATGAGCATGAACACAAAATCTATCAAAACTCCTTGGATTGATCCTGACGATGACGACGTTGTCTGGACTGAAGAGATGTTCCGCAATGCGGCAATCTATAAGGGCACGAAACTAATTCGGCCAGCCAGAGGGACACTCGGCACAGTTGGCCGTCCTCCTGTCGAGAATCCCAAAAAGCAGGTCACGCTTCGCCTTGACCCGGAGATCGTTGAAAAGTTCCGCGCTACCGGGAAAGGCTGGCAATCCCGCATCAATGCCGAATTGCGCAAGGTGCTCGGCATCTAGTCAATCACAAAGCTTGATGGGCTATTCCTTGCCGCCACACACTTCGCGTAGCGCGGCGACTGCGCGCCTAAGGGTCAGGCAGCCGAGCATTGCCTGAACGCAATCGTGTCGATTTCATCATCGAACGTTTCTGCGACCTGCTTGATGCAATGGTTCTGAAGACCCAGACCCGCTACCTGATCTTCACCCACAACGCCGTCACCATGAGCCGGATGCACCGCCTGTTCGGCTTAACCATGGTCGAACGCGGGGTGAGCCGACTTGTCAGTGTTGATCTGGAGGCGGCAGAGGAATTGCTGGCGGCGGAGTAGTGATGTCAGAGATTGTGTCTTCTGGGATCATGCGGCGCTTGCTGATTCTAGATGCGCGGCGATAGGCCATTCCGACAACGAGGACCGATACCGCCCTGGTAGTCCACACGAGCCAATCAAAGCTCTCCGAGCCTAACGAAGCGATGCTTGAAATCGACAGGAAGAGCAGAAGTAGAATGCCATACGAGAGTCCCCAAATCGCGACAAACGCCAGCAAGATCGACCATCCGGACGAAAAGGGATGGTCCGCTGGTCGATTCGCTTCGAGGTAATAGAACACGCACAGAGCGAGTGGCCCGGGAACGAGCCATAGCGCGAAAAACGGATCAAACATCAGGCCTTCTCCTAATCCAGCACAAACCTTGGCCCCGTCCCGCCCGTCCCGGCGCGGTCATCGCGGTTGTAGAGTTGGCAGCGTTGCAGGCTCAGACAGCCGCAGCCGATGCATTCGTCGAGCTTCATCCGGGTGCGATTGAGCAGCGCGATGCGGGTGTCGATTTCCTTGCGCAAGGACCGGCTGATCGTCTG
>JAYURW010000044.1:0-25242 GCA_043756025.1 Novosphingobium sp.
GTTTGGGCGATTGTTAGCGGAGGCAGTTTTGGGGGTCGTGGGTTAGGCCGACGCAATTCCAAATTTATAAATGCGTTGGATGCGGAACCGTACCTAGCCAGCAATGAACCCGTTTTTGGTCATCTCGAAAGTATTGGGATTGTTGCGTCACAAACGCGATCTCAATTGACATAGACTTTCGAGGAAGCACCATGAACAAGATTTTTTGTACCACCGTGGCCCTCGCTGCCATGGCCCAACCGGCATTTGCGCAAGATGTCGAGAGCGTATCGGGTCCCTATGTCGGCGTCCAAATTGCTGCAGCCCGCGTGCTGGATACCCACACCGATAGTCAGGGCTGGTACTATGCTGTCAGCGATTTCGGTATGGAGCAAAACGGGACGATCGGCGGCGTTCATGCTGGCTACGATCTGGGCAAGGGCGCGCTGGTATTGGGTGTCTTGGCGGAAGTGAACTTTGGCACGCTAGACACCTACGCCGAAGCTACACCGGAGTTCATTGCCTATGAAATCGGTTCACGCAGCACCATGCTTGGTTCGGCCCGAGCCAAACTCGGCATTCACAGCGGCAGGCTAACGGCTTTCGCCAACGGCGGCGTTGCCTTCTCGAACGCCAAGCACCGATATCTCGAAATCGATGGTTCTGCGGACTACTTTGGCGGAAACGGCAGTCGTACTGGTTGGGTTGCTGGAATCGGCTTTGACTATTCGTTGACCAAGCATTCCTCTATCGGCCTAACAGCGAGCCGCTATCAATTTGGCCGAAGCGAGCACCTCCTGCTCGATTCGGCTGGAATCCCGAATGATTGCAGTTGGTCGGCGACTGCGACTCCAGACAATCTATGCCACTTCACGATGCGCGACAAGTTCGACACGGTCGCGATCAGTTACAGTTTTCGCTTTTGATAGAACCCTGATCGTACCCTAGCTTTACCCAGTTTAGGCGAAGGTTGTGGGCTGACGCTTGGCGGAGGGGGTGATGCAACCGTCACCCCACTTTCCTACACCTCGCCGCCATGCGAAAACCACTGGCATGACGCCCCAACTGCTCCTGCTTCCCCCGCACCGCGCAATGACCCAAGGTGACACAAAGCGACACCGGGTGACGCAAAATTGCCGAACGCACCGCGCCGTGATTTCTTTTCTTCGAACCCCGTCAGCTTTGTCAGCTTACTTGCCTTCGCGGCGCAGAGCAGGCACGTTCCCCGCATGATCGAACCCGACGACCTTTCCGCTTTCCGCGCCGAAGTGCGCAGCTTTCTGGCCGAGAGCCTAACGCCGGAATTGGCGCGGGCCGGGCGGCGCGCGACCTCGGTTTTTTCGCATCCCGATCATTCGATTCCATGGCAGCAGATCCTGACCGCCAAAGGGTGGGGGGCGCTTGACTGGCCGGTCGAATATGGCGGGACCGGGTGGAGCCCGATGCAGAAATACATTTTTGCCGCCGAATGCGCGCGGGCCGGGGCGCCGAGCCTGCTGCCGCAGGGCCTCAAAATGGTTGCGCCGGTGCTGATGCATTACGGCAGCGACGCGCAAAAGGCGTTCTTCCTGCCGCGCATCCTGTCGGGTGAGCATTATTGGTGCCAGGGCTTTTCC
This sequence comes from Novosphingobium sp., assembly GCA_043756025.1. Taxonomy (GTDB): domain Bacteria; phylum Pseudomonadota; class Alphaproteobacteria; order Sphingomonadales; family Sphingomonadaceae; genus Novosphingobium. Next base: position 1,596 of record JAYURW010000044.1, read on the forward strand.
GAGCCGGGTTCGGGATCGGACCTCGCTTCGTTGAAGCTGAAGGCGACCCGCGACGGGGATGATTACATTCTGAATGGCTCCAAAATCTGGACCACCCACGCCCACTTTGCCAACTGGATGTTCGCGCTGGTCCGCACTTCGACCGAGGGCAAGCCGCAGGCCGGGATTTCGTTCGTGCTGATTGATATGGCCACCCCCGGGCTGCAGGTCGATCCGATCATTTCGCTGGCGGGTGAGCACGAGCTCAATCAGGTGTTCTTTGACAATGTCCGCATTCCCATAGCCAACCGGCTGGGCGAGGAAAACGACGGATGGTCAGTCGCCAAGTACCTGCTGACGTTTGAGCGCGGCGGGCGCTATGCCCCCGGACTGTTTGCCGCGCTGGCCCGGCTAGAGGGCGAAGGTGCGGGCGATCCGGTGCTGCAAGGCCGGCTGCAGCGCGAGGCGGTGACGCTGGAAGCACTGGAGGCGCTGGAACTGAAATCAATCGGTGCAGGCGGGGCTAAAGCGGCGCTTTATGCCTCGGTCCTGAAAGTACAGGGGACCGAAGCGGCGCAGCGGATTGACGTGCTGGCCTGCGAAATTGCCGGGCCCGCCGGTTGGGCGATTGCCGATGGACAGAGCCCTGACCTGCTGGCGACCGCGCTGCCGCGCTATCTCAATGGCCGCGCAGCGACGATCTATGCCGGATCAAACGAGATCCAGCGCGATCTGATTGCGCGGGCGGTGCTGGTTTAGGCGGGCTGCGCATGGCGGGCGAGATGTTGGCTCTTTGAACCCAGCATCGCTGCAATCGCCAGCCCGCGCTTGAACTGGCCGCCGAGCGCCAGTTCTTCGGTCACGCCCATCCCGCCATGGAGTTGGACCGCGCCTTCGCCGACCAGCCGGACTGCGTCGATCGTCTCGACTACAGCGGCGCTGACGGCATGGCCCCAGCCGTCGGTGCCTTCGGTAAGCACCGCGCGTTCGGTCAGCGCCTCGGCCTTGAGCAGTGCCATCTGCATATCGGCGAGCCGGTGGCGCAACACCTGAAAGCTGGCGATGGGAACGCCGAACTGCTTGCGCTGTTGCAGATAAGCGGCGGTATCGGCCAGCATCCGGGCCATTAGCCCAGCCGCTTCGGCGCAGCGCGCAGCAGCTTGCGCGTCCTCCGCCCAGGCCTGAGCGGCGGCGGCATCGGCATCCTCGGCCAGCACGGTATCGACTTCAACACTGGCACCGATGGCAAGATCCGCGGTCAAGCTGCCGTCCATCATCGCTCGGCGGCGGCGCGACAGGCCGGGGGCGTTAGCGGCTACCAGCAGCGTTTGTGCGGTCCCGGCGAGCAGCAGCCAGCCTGCTTCAGCCGCGCCCGCAACCAAGGGCACTTCGCCGCTATCGCCCAGCACCAGCGCGATCCGGACCTCGCCCGTCGCCAATGCAGCGAGCAGGCCGTGATCGGGCGCCAGCCGGGCCAACAACGCAGCGCCGAGGTGATGGGCAAGCCAGTCTGCTCCGGCCAACGCCGGGCCCAGTTCGGCCAGGATCGCCGCCCGCTCAATCGGTCCGCCACCGATCCCGCCCGCGTCCTCGGGAATGCCGACGGCAGCGAGGCCGAGTTCGGCGAGGCCCGACCATTCCGGCTTGGGGTGATCGGTCAGATAACGCTGGACGCTCTGTTGCAATAGCGTCGCGGTCTCGGTTAGGGGGAGTTCAAAGGCCATGAGCTGCTGTGTGCAGGCTTTGGCAGGTTCCGTCCACCGCTGAGCAGGCTTGAGTTGTCCAAAAGCCCTAGCGGCTGGCGCGCGCAGCTTCGCGGAACGTGATCAAGCGCCGCTGATCCTCATCCCACAAGGCCAGTCGCAGCGAAGCAATCGCATCGAGCGCGGTGACCCGATTGAGCCCTTGCAGACTGGGCATCGCATTCAGCGCTTCGGGCAGCCGGTAGAACGGAATGCGGCTGACCAGATGATGGACGTGGTGGATCCCGATGTTGCCGGTGAACCAGCGCAGCACCGCCGGCAGCTCCAGATGCGAACTCCCGCGCAGCGCCGCATCGTGGAACGCCCAGGTCTGCCCTTGGTCCCAGTGGGCGGCTTCGAACTGGTGCTGGATATAGAACAGCCAGACGCCCATTGTGGCCGCAATCAACAGCACTGGCAGGAACACCAGCAGTGCGACCGCAAAGCCGAACTGATAAATCAGACCGGCCATTATCAGGAGCGAGCCAGCATTGGTCCCCATCGCGCTGATCCAATAGCGCGGGCCATCCTTGAACAGCCCAACCGGCAGCCGGTGCCGCAACAGGAACTGATAGGCCGGCCCCAGCCCCAACAGCACAACCGGATTGCGGTAGAACCGGTAAAACAACCGCTGGAACCGGCTGCGGGCAAAGAATTCGCGCACGGTCAGCGTATCGATATCGCCTGCTCCGCGGGCATCAAGATTGCCAGTAGTGGCATGGTGCTGCGCGTGCGACCGCCGCCAGCATTCATAGGGCGTGAAAGTCAGCAAGCCGAGCGCGCGGCCGAGCCAGTCGTTGCCAATACGGCTGGGGAAAAACGCGCCGTGCCCGCAATCGTGCTGGATAATGAACAGCCGCAGCAAGAACAGTCCAGCGATCGGAGCCAGCGCCAGCGCGTAAAACTGACCGGCCTGCACGGCGAACAGCATCAGGCCAACCAGGGCAACGAACGGCACGAACGTGATTGCCAGTTCCCAGCCGCTGCGGACTGGCCGCGGGTCTTTAAAAGCGCTCAGCGCACGGACCAGCTTTTGCGGATCGGGCAGCGGATCGGTGCCAGAGGCGGCAACAAAATGGTCGAGCAGGGGCGCAGCTGGTGAAGTCACAAGACAGTCCGATAAACAGGAAGTATGACATTGTCACCTACCCCAAAGGGCTTGGGCACTCTTACAGTTCAACTTTCCACCGGCATGCAGGCGGGAGGGGATTTGCAGAGCCAGCCAACAAGCCTGCCGCGCCTAAAGCTGCCAGTCGACCCCGCCTCGGCCATGGCTGATCAGAAACGCGTTGGCTTGGCTGAAATGGCGGCTGCCAAACCACCCGGCATAGGCCGAAAGCGGGCTGGGATGCGGTGCGGTCAACACCAGATGGTGGCCGCCCGGCCCCAAGCCCGGCAGTTTGGCGGCCTTTTTGCGGGCGTGGTTGCCCCACAGCATAACCACGCACGGCTGGGTCTTGGCGGCAACAGCAGCGACCACCGCGTCGGTGATCTCCTCCCAGCCCTTGCCTTGATGCGACGCTGGCTTACCGTCCTCAACTGTCAGTGCGGTGTTAAGCAGCAGCACACCTTGCCGGGCCCAGCCGGTCAAGTTGCCGTGCGCCGGGACCCCCAAGCCCAGATCGCTGGCGAGCTCTTTGTAGATGTTGTTCAGGCTCGGCGGCACTTTGATCCCGGCCTGGACCGAAAAGCTCAGGCCATGCGCCTGACCCGGCCCGTGATAGGGGTCCTGCCCGAGGATCACGACTTTGACCCGGTCCAGCGGGGTCAGTTCCAGTGCGGCCAGTCGGCCCCCGCGCGGCGGATAGATCGCCTTGCCTGCCGCCTCCTCAGCTTTCAGAAACCCGCCCAATGCGCGCGATTTGGCGCTGGCCAGCACTGGCCCCAGCACGGCGCGCCAGCTTTCGGGAACGGGATCGGATTGGGCCACTATGGTTTGCTCCACACTGCGGGGCTTTCCACCCTGCGCAGATCAGCCTAAGCAACTTGGCTTATGGCAGTCCACCTCCACGAAGAAGATCTCCCCGCCGGCGCGCTGGGACCTGGCCCGATTGCGGTCGATACCGAAACGATGGGGCTGATTACCCCGCGTGACCGGCTCTGTCTGGTGCAGATTTCAGATGGCAGTCCGGACGAACATCTGGTGCGGTTTTCGCCCGGCTCCAGCTTTGCCGCGCCCAATCTGAAGGCCGTTCTAGCCGATCCGGCGCGGGTCAAATTGTACCATTTTGCCCGATTCGATCTGGCCGCGATCGAGCATTATCTGGGCGTTGTTGCCGCGCCGGTGTTCTGCACCAAGATCGCCAGCAAACTGGTTCGGACCTATACCGACCGGCACGGGCTGAAGGATCTGGTTCGCGAACTGCTGGGCAAGGAAATCTCAAAGCAGCAGCAGTCAAGCGACTGGGGCGGGGCCGAGCTTTCTGAGGCGCAGCGCGAATATGCGGCTTCTGACGTGCGCTATCTTCATGCCATGCATACCATCCTGACCGAGCGTCTGGCGCGTGAGCACCGAACCGAGCTGGCGCAGGCGGCGTTCGATTTCCTTCCCTATCGGGCCCGGCTCGATCTGGCTGGATGGGCCGAAAAAGACCTGTTCAGCCACGAGGCCTAAGCCAGCATTTGATGACCCACGCCGCCGACAGCATCCGCGACAAGCGCCGCCACTGGGCCGCTCCGGGCGGTTCGCATGATCGCAAGGTCCGGATCCTTGCGGTCTGGTTACCCGGGCTGGTCGGGGTGGTCGCCGCTGCGATGATCATCGGCCCGCTGTTCAGCGGCGGTGAACTGTCGTTTCTGCTCGACCGGAACAAGGTCGCGGTAACCGGCGAACGTCTGCGGGTGAACAATGCCATGTACCGGGGCGAGGATAAGGATGGGCGCCCTTTCACGCTGACTGCAGGCAGCGCCGTACAGGTTTCTGCGCGAGAGCCGGTGGTCTGGATGGACAATCTGGCCGCCAGGATCCGGCTGACCGATGGCCCCGCAGAACTGACTGCGGTGCGCGGCGGTTATAACTATGCCGCCGAAACGGTCCACGTCGAAGGTCCAGTGGTATTTACCGCCGCTGATGGCTACCGGATTACGACCCAGAACGTGCAGATCGATTTGAATGGCCGCAGGGTCACCGGCAGCGGCGGGGTCAGCGGGTCGGTTCCGGCTGGCACTTTCAGCGCTGAACGGCTAAGTGCCGACCTCGATAACCGGATACTGACGCTGGATGGCAATGTCAGAATGCGGTTCGAACAAAAGAATTTCAGGATCCCGCGATGAGCCAACTCCGTCCCCGCCGCACTCTCAGGCAGACCGCCTTGCGTTCGCTGCTCGGCGGCATGGCGCTTGGCACGGCCGCAATCCTGGCGCTGGCCCCGTCGGCCGCGCAAGTATTCGGCGGGCACAACAGCGATGCCCCGGTCAGCTTCGGGGCCGATCACGGCGAATTGCAGGGCAAAGCCAACCGCGCCATTCTGGCAGGAAATGTGGTGATCAATCAGGGCGATCTCTCGGTTCGGGCCGGGCGTGCCACCATGGCGTTTTCAACCGATGGCGGCGGCTTCAAAATCCACCGGCTCGATGCCGTCGGCGGCGTCCGGGTCGTCAAGGGTAATCAAAGCGCAACAGGCGATGTCGCGATTTATGATTTTGACCGGCGGCTGATTATTCTGGCTGGCAATGTCGTGCTGCTGCGCGGGACAGACCGGCTGACTGGCGGACGACTGACGATTGATCTGTCTTCGGGCTTGTCGACCATCGACGGCCGGGTTGGTGGTGGCTCGCCCGCGCTGGGCGGCGATGGCAGCGGTGCTTCACCGCGCGGCGGGCGGATCACCGGGACCTTTACGGTTCCCAAAAAGACCAACTGAGCCCCGCTGGGACGATGGACCGCCCGGCGCTGCGGCGCGTCCTGTTGGAACTTGCCGGGACCGGCCCGGCTCCCGATCTGTCCGGGCTGGGCGCAAAGGACTGGGCCGAGCTCAACCGGATCGCAGGGCTGCACCGGCTGCAACCGCTGCTCCACGCCCAGCATCGCGGCCGTGATACCATCCCTGCCGAAATAGCGGCTGAATGGCAGGCCGCGCGCCGCATTGCGGCGCTGCGAGCCATGGCCCAGCAGGCCGATCTGGCCGAAACCTGCGCTTTGCTGGAACGCGCGGGCTTTGCCCCGATTGCGCTGAAGGGTGCCTGGCTGGCAGTCCACGCTTACCCCGAGGCGGCCCAGCGGCCGATGCGCGATATCGATTTGTTGGTCACACCCGAAATAGTGATCCCGGCTTACGAAACGCTGCTGGGCGCAGGCTGCACGCTGGCCAAGCCGAGCGAGATGACGCTGGACGAAGTGGTCCGGCTCGACAAACATATGCCGCCGCTGATCACCCCGCGCGGCACCGTGGTGGAACTGCACCAAAGGTTGTGGGAGCGCGACGGGCGGCTCGATCACGCCAGCCCGACTGGCGATGAAACCGCGCTGCGCGCCCGCTCCCAAATCGCCGCCGATGGGCTGCGCTACCTCGCCCCGCAGGATTTGCTGGCCCACCTGATTGTCCATGCGGTCTACAGCCACCGGCTGGATTGCGGGCCGCTGGTTTTGGCCGATATCGACCTATTGCTGCGCGCCGCGCCGATCGACTGGCCGCGTTTTTGGGCCGATGCAGCAGCGCAGGGCTGGCGCGGGGGAGCGCGATTGCTGCTCGAACTGACCGCGCATTATCGGCCCGGTGCGATGATCGATTTCAGCGCCGATGCGGGCGAACCGGCCCCCACAAAGCTGCTGACCGCCGCGCCCGATCTGCTGCTGCAGGAGCTGGATAGCCGGGCCAGCGCCGGGCTGGCCGCAGCGACACTCAAAGCAGGACCGGCCAAACTGGCCGAGCGGATAGCCGGGCGCCGCAAAGTCAAAGGCGAGGCCGCGGTGACCCGGCAGACCGGCTACGAAGGCGGTGCGCTGGCTTGGGCCGGATCGCGCATCCTGCGTTCGCTGCGCGATCTGTCGCGCGGTGATGTGCGCGATCAATCACGCCAACTCGCCGCGCTCAGCAAGTGGCTCGACCAGTGAAAGCGCCATCTGAAAGCCTGCGCCGCGTGCTGATTGTGGGGCTGAACTATGCGCCCGAGCCGGTTGGGATCGGACCCTATACGCAAGGCTTGGCTGAAGCCCTGGTGGCGCGCGGAGCGCGGGTTCGCGTGCTGGCGGGCAAGCCATACTATCCGCAGTGGCGGACCTATCCGGCCTTTGCTTCCGCCGGTTGGCAGACCACCAACGAAAGTGGAGTGGAGATCACCCGCTGCCCGCACTATGTCCCGGCCCAGCCCAGCGGACTAAAGCGGATCATCCATCTGGCCAGCTTTGCGCTGTCGGCGCTGCCCCATGCCTTGCGCGCCGGGCTGCGCGGCAAGGCTGAGCGACCGGACGTGGTGATTGCGATTGCTCCAGCTTTGCTAAGCGTATTCACGGCTTGGCTGGCCGCACGGCTGGCCGGAGCGAAGTTGTGGATTCACGTGCAGGACTTCGAAGTAGAGGCCGCGCTGGCCACCGGCCTGCTGGATGATCGGCGACTGCCCGCCCGGCTGGCCCGCTGGGCCGAAATTACGCTCCTGAGTCTTGGCGATTATGTTTCAACCATCAGCCCGCAGATGTGTGCCAAGCTGGTTGCCAAAGGAGTGGAGCCGGTCCGGGTGTTTGAAATGCGCAATTGGTCTGATGCGCGCTTTGCCCCTGATCCAGTCGGCGCCGATGCGATCCGTGCAGCGTGGGGCCTGAGCGGCAAAATCGTCGCGCTCTATTCGGGCAATATCGCTCGCAAGCAGGGGATCGAAATTCTGATCGAAGCGGCGCGGTTGCTGCAACATCGCGGTGATATCGGCCTCGTTATCTGCGGCGAAGGTCCCAACCGGGCCGAACTGGAAGGGCTCGCCGCGGGCCTGCCCAATGTTCAGCTGCACGATCTGCAACCGGCCGAGAAAATGGGCGCAATGCTGACCATGGCGGACCTGCACCTGCTGCCGCAGATCGCCGGGGCGGCTGATCTGGTCTTGCCCTCAAAACTGACCAATATGCTCGCTTCGGCTCGGCCGGTGGTGGCGACGACCGAGCCGGGGACCGGGCTTTATGATGAAGTCGTTGGCTGCGGGCTAGTGACCCCGCCGGGCGATGCGGCGGCTTTGGCGGAGGCTATTACGGCGTTGGCCGATGATCCCGCACGCCGCGACGTAATGGGCAAAGCGGCCCAGGTTCGAGCGGGTGAGCGGTGGATGAAGGACGCAATCATTGATCGCGCAGTTGCGGCAATCACCCAGGGCGAACCCGGCTCAATCCTTCGCCCACGGTGATTTGTGCGGGGCCTTGGCAGCGGCGACTTCTTTGTCGGCGTGGTTCCGGGCCTGTTCGGTCGCAGGCACCGTGCAATAGGCCGTCAGGAGAATCCCCAGCGACCAGGTAACCGCTTTCCAGCGACTGGCGAAAACCGTGTTCATTTTGGTGCCGAAACCGAACATGGTGAACTGCATAAACGGCGCAGGTTAAAGAAGCTTTCCCGCCTCGCGTTTCAGCTCATACAGCAGATCGAGCGCTTCACGCGGCGATAAGGCATCGATATCGAGCGCCTCCAGCCGGTCGCGCAGAGCATCGACAGCCTCATGCTGCTGCTCGATCGCAGCGGCAAACAGCGGCAGATCGCCCAGCCCGGCCGCGAGTCCACCGGTTTCGGCCCGGCCTTTCTCCAGCCGCTCAAGCACCGCCTTGGCCCGCGCCACCACAGGCGGCGGAACCCCGGCCAGCTTGGCCACTGCCAGACCATAGGAACGATCCGCCGGGCCTGTCGCCAGTTCATGCAGCAACACCAGATCGCCCTGCCACTCGCGCGCGCGGACGTGGTGCAGGCTGAGCGCTTCGCAGCTAGCCGCCAGCCGCGACAGCTCGTGATAATGCGTCGCGAACAGACAGCGGCACTGGTTGGTCCCATGCACCGCCTCGGCCACCGCCCAGGCCAGCGCCAGCCCATCATAGGTTGACGTTCCCCGCCCGACTTCGTCCAGAATGACGAAACTGCGCGGTGTCGCCTGCGCCAGGATCGCGGCGGTCTCGACCATTTCGACCATGAAGGTCGACCGCCCGCGCGCCAGATTGTCCGATGCGCCAACCCGGCTGAATAGACGGTCGGTCAAGCCGACAACCGCGCTGGTGGCAGGCACAAACCCGCCGGCCTGAGCCAGCAGCACAATCAGCGCATTCTGGCGCAGAAAGGTGCTTTTGCCGCCCATGTTCGGCCCGCCGACCAGCCACAACCGGTCGTCACGGGCCAGCCGGCAATCGTTGGCGACAAACCGGTCGCCCTTTGCCGCCAAAGCGGCCTCGACCACCGGATGGCGCCCGCCGGCAATATCAAGCACGGCTTCGTTCACCACTTGCGGACGGCACCAGCCGCCTTCTGCCGCGCGTTCGGCCTGCCCCGCTGCCACATCGAGCCGGGCCAGCGCCTGCGCGGTGTCGGCAATGGCCAGACGGGCATTCACCGCCTCGGCGACCAGCTCTTCAAAATGCGCCTCTTCCGCGGCCAACGCATGGCCGCCCGCTTCGGCAATCCGGCTGGCCTCTTCATGCAGGGCCAGCGCATTGAACCGCACTGCCCCGGCCATAGTCTGGCGGTGGGTAAAGCCGCTGTCCGGCGCCATCAACGCATCGCCGTGCCGCGCCGGAACCTCGATGAAATAGCCCAGCACGCCATTGTGCCGGATCTTGAGCGCGGTGATCCCGGTTGCCTCGCGGTACTTTGCCTCTAGCGCGGCAATCGCCCGGCGCGCGTCGCCTGAAATACGCCGCAGCTCATCGAGCGCGTGATCGTAACCTTCGGCGATATAGCCGCCTTGCCCGCGCTCGGTCGGGGGCGCAGGCACCAGCGCGCGCGAATAGAGGTCGGTCAGCGCGCCATGCCCGGTCAGGTGCGGCAGCAGCGCTTCGAGCAGCGCGGGACGTTCGGCCCGGCCCTTCAAATGATCGTGGACCCGGCGCGCTTCGCTCAGGCCATCGCGCAGCTGCCCCAGATCGCGTGGGGACCCGCGCCCGGCCACAACCCGGCCCAGCGCCCGGCCCAGGTCGGGCGCGCTGCGCAGCACGGCGCGCAGATCGCCGCGCAACAAGGCATCGTCATTCAGCCACTGGACCAGCGCCAGCCGCGCCTCGATCTGCGCCGCGTCAGTTAGCGGCGCAGACAGATCATCGGCCAGCTGCCGTGCACCAGCGCCGGTAACGCAGCGATCAACCGCTTCGATCAGGCTGCCGCGGCGTCCGCCTTGGCTGGAGACAAGGATTTCAAGGCTCGCCCGGGTTGCCTCATCCATCGCCAGATGCGCTTGCCCGTCGCGCGCCACCGGCGGTAGCAGCAATGGCAGTTTGCCCCGCCCGGCGTGGTCGAGATAGCTGATCAGTCCGCCCGCCGCCGCCAGCATCGCACGCGAAAAGGTACCGAACCCGTCGAGCGTGGCAACGGTATGGATTGTCTTGAGCTGAGCTTCACCGCCGTCGCTCGAAAAATCCCGGCCCGGCCGCGCGATCGCATCAAGCGGCGCGGCGTCCCAGCCACCCGGTACAACCACTTCGCTGGCCCCCAGCCGCGCGAGCGCCGCGCCAAGCTGCGCCGGTTGGCATTCCTCCAGCTCCATCCGCCCGGTCGAGATATCGCAAGCGGCCAACCCGATTTGGCCCCGCACATCGCAAACCGCCGCCAGCACATTGGCGCGGCGCGGTTCAAGCAGCGCCTCTTCGGTCAGCGTTCCGGCCGTGACAAACCGCACGATATCGCGCGCCACCAAGGTCTTTGACCCGCCACGCTTTTTGGCTGCTTCGGGCGTTTCGATCTGCTCAGCAATCGCAACCCGGCAGCCAGCCTTGATCAGCCGGGCGAGATAACCCTCGGCCGCATGGACCGGCACCCCGCACATCGGGATCGGGACACCCAGATGATCGCCCCGGCTGGTCAAGGCGATATCGAGCACCTGCGCGGCAGTGCGGGCATCATCGAAGAACAGTTCGAAAAAATCGCCCATCCGATAAAACAGCAAGCAGTCGGCGGCCTCAGCCTTCAGGGCGAGGTATTGGACCATCATCGGAGTGGACCCGGGTGGGGCAGAAGCGCCGTTCATTGGGAGGGACTAGCGCCAATGGTGGCGATTCGGGAGGCCGACCTGCCAATCTATCCCCTATCGCGCCGCGAAGGCTTGGGTTAGGGCGGGCCCCGAAAACAGGAGATTGCCGGGTGTCAGACGAATCCAACGTCCGTTTTACCGAGCGCGAGGCGCTGTTCTATCACAAGACCATTCGCCCCGGAAAAATCGAGATCATCGCCAGCAAGCCGATGGCGACCCAGCGCGACTTGAGCCTGGCCTATTCGCCGGGCGTCGCGGTCCCGGTTCAGGCGATTTTCGACAATCCTGCCGATGCCTATGAATATACCGCCAAAGGCAATCTGGTGGCGGTGATTACCAACGGGACCGCGATCCTGGGCATGGGCAATCTTGGCGCGCTCGCGTCAAAGCCGGTGATGGAAGGCAAGGCGGTGCTGTTCAAGCGCTTTGCCGATGTCGACTCGATCGATATCGAACTGGCCACCGAAGACCCCGACGCGTTCATCGAAGCCGTAGCGCTGATGGAGCCAACCTTTGGCGGGATCAATCTGGAAGACATCAAAGCACCCGAATGCTTTGTGATCGAGCAGGCCCTGCGCGAACGGATGAAGATCCCGGTGATGCACGATGATCAGCACGGCACCGCGATCATCGCCGCAGCCGGTCTGCTAAACGCCTGTTTCCTAACCGGGCGCGCGTTCAAAGACGTCAAAGTGGTGGTCAACGGCGCCGGGGCATCGGCGCTGGCCTGCACTGCCTTGATCAAATCGATGGGCGTGCGCCATGGCAATGTCACCGTCTGCGACCGCTCCGGCGTGATCTATCGCGGGCGTGAGGGCGGCATGGACCAATGGAAAAGCGCCCACGCGATCGACACCGCCGCGCGCAGCCTGGAAGATGCGCTGGAAGGCGCGGATATTTTCCTCGGTCTGTCAGCAGCCGGTGCGCTGAAGCCCGAATGGGTCACCAAGATGGCGCCCCAACCAATCATCTTCGCGATGGCCAACCCCGATCCTGAAATTACCCCACCCGATGCCAAAGCGGTGCGGCCCGACGCAATTGTCGCCACCGGCCGCAGCGACTATCCCAATCAAGTCAACAACGTGCTGGGCTTTCCGTTCATCTTCCGCGGTGCGCTGGATGTCCGTGCGACTGCGATCAACGAAGAAATGAAGATCGCCGCAGCCCATGCGATTGCCCAGCTGGCCCGCGAGCAGGTGCCCGAAGAAGTCGCCGCGGCCTATGGCAAGAAGTACCAGTTCGGGCCTGATTACATCATCCCCGCCCCGTTCGATCCGCGGCTGATGGAAGTGGTTTCCGCGGCCGTCGCCAAGGCGGCGATGGATACCGGCGTCGCCCAGAAACCGATTGAGGATTTTGACGCCTACCGGACCAGCCTGAAGGCCCGGCTTAACCCGACTACGTCGGTGCTGACCCAGGTTTATGACACGGTCAAAGCCAACCCCAAGCGGATGATCTTTGCCGAAGGGGAAAACGAGATCGTGCTGCGCGCGGCGATCCAGTACCGCGATTTCGGTTATGGCGAACCCGTGCTGGTCGGCCGGACCGATCAGGTCAAAGCCAAATTGGCCGAGCTGGGGATCGGCAATCCCGACAGCTTCCAGATCGAAAACTCGGCGATCAGCGAATACGTCCCGGCCATGGTCGAACTGCTCTATGAGCGGCTCAAGCGGCGCGGGTTCCTTGAACGCGACGTCAAGCGGATGGTCAATCAGGACCGCAACGTCTTTGCGTCCTTACTGCTCAAACTGGGGATCGGGGACGCGATGGTCACCGGGATGACCCGGACCTTTGCCCAGACCATGCGCGAAGTGCGGCAGGTGCTTGATCCCAAAGAAGGCCAGTTGCCGTTCGGGATCCACCTGATGATCGGCAAAAACTACACCGTGTTCCTTGCTGATACGACGGTCAACGAGCGCCCCGGCGCTGAGGATCTGGCCCGGATCGCCAAGGAAACCGCCGCTGTCGCCCGCCGCCTTGGGCACGTGCCGCGGGTGGCATTTCTGTCATATTCGACCTTTGGCAATCCGCCGGGCAAATGGCTCGAGCCAATCCGCGAGGCGGTAGCGATCCTTGATGCCGAAGACCCAGGGTTTGAATATGAGGGCGAACTGGCACCGGATGCGGCGCTCAACCCCACGGTGATGGCGAATTATCCATTCAGCCGCCTGACTGCGCCCGCTAACGTGCTAGTCATGCCGGGGCTGCAATCGGCCAATATCTCAGCCAAGCTGCTGCGCGAACTGGCCGGGAACGCCACGATCGGGCCGATGTTGCTGGGCATGGAAAAGCCGGTCCAGATCGCTCCGATGACCGCGATTGCGCCCGATGTGCTGGCCTTGGCAGTGCTGGCTGCGGCAGGCGTGGTGGGTTAGATAAAGTTCGCCAGCCAAGCTATCGTCAGGGCCGCCGGGACAAATACCAGCTGGGCCAGCACGGTCCCGGCGAGGCGGCTGAGCGAGACCCAGATAATCGCCCGGCGGAACAGTGCCGCGTCCATCCGCCCTTCGACCACATCGTCGGTCATGACTGACAATTGCGGGTCGATCAGGGCGAACAGCAGGATCGTCGCGAATCCGTTGACCACGGCGGACAGCTGCGATGCAGTGACCCGGAATTCGGGATTGAGATAGCCAGCATAAAGCGAGGCAAGCACACCGACCGTGAGCAACGCCTGAGCCAGCATATTGGCCACCAGCACTCCCCAGCCGACCCCCATCGGGCGGCGCAAGTCTTTGAAGCTCTTTGCCGAAGGGATCGTCAGCGACTGGCGGATCGCTGAGAGCCCCGCAGGCGAAGCCGTGCGCAGGACCAGCCGGGCGGTCGAGCGATTGCGCTGAAACCAGCCGATCGCCTGCGCGAACAGCCGCTGCGCGGTCGGCACCAGCAGAATACCTGCCAAGACCGCCAGACTGGCACTGGCTAAAACTAGCCGGAAATCCCCGATCAGCGCATCGCCGCCACCCGAGGCCAGCCGCAGTTCGATCCGCTTGGCCAGAAACGGTCCAAGGAAACTGTTCGACATCCGGCTTATCAGCACCAGCAGATTGAACAGGGCAAAGCTCATCGCGATCCGCCCCGTGCGGATCCCGGCAATCCGCGCGGCATAGGCCAGCGCGCCGATCAGGTTGATGACTGCCGTCAGCAGGCAGATGAGCAGGAGCTGTCGGTCCATGATAGATGATCTCTAGACGTAGCAGCCCTGTCTGGACAGGGCCTAACCCCAGGCCCTCCACACTCCGAAAGCACTGGTCGCAGTCAGCACGATCCCGACCATCACCAGCATCGGCCTCGCGGGAATATGCTTGGCCGCCCAGGCACCCAGCGGCGCAGCCGCAATGCCGCCGATCAGCAGTCCCAGCGTTGCCCCGGCCAGGTTGGCAAAGCCCAAATGATAGATGAAAGTGGCGCTGATCGTCAGGGTTAGAAAGAATTCAACTGCGTTGACCGTACCCACCACCCGGCGCGGGTCAGCGCCTTGGATCAGTAAATTGGATGTCACCACAGGGCCCCAGCCGCCGCCGCCCGCTGCATCAAGAAACCCGCCGATCAGGCCCAGCGGCGCCACGACTTTGGCTGGCCGAGCCTGCGGCGGATATTTGATCCCGCGCCACAGCAACATCAGCCCAATCGCGGTCAGATAGGCCAGCACGAACGGCTTGACCACTGCGGCATCGAGCGAGGTCAACACATAGGCACCCAGAATGCCGCCCACCATTCCGGGCAGCAGCAATTTGAAAAACAGCGCTTTGTCGATATTGCCATGGAGCAGGTGGCTGAGCCCGGACGTTGCGGTGGTAAAGCATTCAACCAGATGGACCCGCTGCGACGCCTGAGCAGGCGGCACGCCCAGTACACCAACCAGCAGCGTGTTCGAGATTACCCCGAAAGCCATCCCCAGCGCGCCATCGACCGCCTGAGCGGCAAACCCGATCGCAATGAACGGCAGCAAAGCAGAAAGGTCGAAATCCATGGCAAGTCGTCCTTTGGGTTATGTCGACTATTTCAATAGAGTTTGAACCATGCTGCCACCAGAAAGTTCTGCCGCGCTGCGCCCAAGCGAAATTTTCCTGCGGCGGGTGGCGCGGGGACTATGGCGGCCAGGCTCAAGGGGGCCGCAAGCAGGCCCAATTTGGGCTGATGGCAAGACCCCGGAACCGTCCGATAGCGAGCCAATCGCCGGGATTCGTCCGGACTATTTCCGCCGGTACCTGAAGTACCAGACCTCGTGCCCGTAAACCGCGCGGGCTTTGGCCTCATAACGGGTTTCGGGCCAGCCGCCGGGGCGGACCTGAAAATCACCCGGGGCTTCGATCAACCATTCGAACTGATCGGTGTGTCGGCGCATCACCATCAGCGCGTGGCGTACGTAAACTGAATGATCGGTACCAAACCGAAACTCGCCGCCGGGCTTCAGCTTGGCCGCGAACAGATCGAGCGGACCGGCGTTCATCATCCGCCGTTTGGCATGGCGCGCTTTGGGCCAGGGATCGGGGTGGAGCAGATAGAGGAAGCTGAGCGACCCATCCGGGATCCGCCGCAGCACTTCCAAAGCATCACCGTGGTGGATCCGGACATTGCCCAATGGGACGCGTTCGCCGTTGTCCCCGTCGACATGGGTCAGCGCCTGGGCGACCCCGTTGAGAAACGGCTCGGCCCCGATGAAGCCATGATCGGGCAGCATATCAGCGCGCGCCGCCATATGCTCGCCGCCGCCAAACCCGATCTCGAAATGCAGCGGGCGATCATCGCCAAACAGCGCCTCAGCCGTGATCGGGCCATCGGCCGGCATCGCAATCCGCGGCAGCAGCGTATCGACGAGGCCCTGCTGCCGGTCACGCAGCGGCTTGCCCTTGGCGCGGCCATAGAGACGATTGATCGTGGTCGGATCGCCGGATTTGTGGGCTGTCATGGGACGCGCCCTTAGCCGGGATCAAACGAACCCGCAAAACCAAAACGGCCCGCCATTGCTGGCGGGCCGCTTGGGGTGACGAAAAGCAGTGTGACAATCAGGCTGCTTCGGCCTGCTCGCCCGGATCGCGCAGCACATAGCCGCGGCCCCAGACGGTTTCGATGTAGTTTTCACCTTCGCAGGCGTGCGCCAGTTTCTTGCGCAGCTTGCAGATAAACACGTCGATGATCTTGAGTTCGGGTTCGTCCATTCCGCCATACAGGTGGTTCAGGAACATTTCCTTGGTCAGGGTGGTGCCTTTGCGCAGCGAAAGCAGCTCGAGCATCGCATATTCCTTGCCGGTCAGATGGACCCGCGCGGAATCGACTTCGACAGTCTTGGCATCCAGATTGACCGCCAGTTTGCCGGTCCGGATGACCGACTGCGAATGGCCTTTGGAGCGGCGCACCACGGCGTGGATCCGGGCAACCAGTTCTTCGCGGTGGAACGGCTTGGTGACATAGTCATCTGCGCCGAAACCGAACGAGCGGACTTTCGAATCCATTTCCGAAATGCCCGACAGGATCAGCACCGGGGTCTGCACTTTGGCGACCCGCAGCTTCTTCAGCACATCATATCCGTGCAGATCGGGCAGGTTAAGATCAAGCAGGATGATGTCGTAATCATAGAGCTTGCCGAGGTCCAAGCCCTCTTCGCCCAAGTCGGTCGAATAGACGTTGAAGCCTTCGGTCGTCAGCATCAATTCGATAGCCCGTGCCGTGGTCGGCTCGTCCTCAATCAACAATACGCGCATGGGTTAGTCCCCTTTTCGCCCCGTTTTCGCGGCCATCAACCCTTTCGTAAGGGGTGCTGATCGCCATTAACCATATGACCAATGAAAGAGAAAGGTTAATTTCTCGTAAACGGCGGGATTCCGGCGAGTCGCAAGAGGGGGGTAAGTGAGCGGCAACCTTGCTCTTTGCCAAGCCATGGTCAGGGACCCCATCCGCCTGTGATACAGCCTAGCCATCGATCACCCGCGTGCCGGGATGGTGCTTATCAAGGTGCCGCCGGACGATCTTCAGGTTGCGGGTGTTCGAACGGTAGAGAAAGTCGAACAGATCGCCCGCCACCGGCACCGCGCCGATCAGGCTATCAACCCCGACATTCCCGGCCATCCGCCACAGCTGCCAGCGCGGCATCCCTAGGTTGCGCGCTTCCCAAACCAGATAGAGCCCCAGCACTGCGGCGATCGCATCGCCCGCCACGGGAACCAGACCGAGCAGCGCATCGAGCCCGACCTTGCGGCCCAGCAGCGGCACTTCGAACATTCCTTCGAGCAGGCGCTCCAGCGCTTCGATCCGCTGCCGCACGGCCTGCGGATCGGTCCCCAGTGGTAGTTCGGCGGTCATCTCGCGCAGTTTACCGGTATCACCCATGCCAACGATCCTTCAGATGTCTGGTACCAACAAAACAGGCCGGACCCAGCGCCGGTTCTGCTTATCTGGGGAGCATCGCCAGTGACATCAAGGGATGCATTGCCAGCGGGTTGGTCGCAAAACCGGTGACCGAACCCCCGACCAATGACCACCGGATCGGCGCGCCCAGGGGAATATAGCCATTCGCCAAGGTCAGTTGCACCTCGGCCTGTGAATAGAGTTCAGCGCGTTTGGCCGGGTCTGGCTCCTTCAAAGCCTCAGCCGCGATCCGGTCGGCCGCCACGCTGCAGGCGGGCGGTTGGTTGGCACAGCTGAGCCGATTGAAAAACCACGGTGCCGCAGCATAGCTGGCCGCAGCGTCGACCAGCCGCAAATCGGCATCGGCCTCCAGCGCCACCCGCCGGGCGATCAGCCCCACCGCTTTGAAATCTTCGGCGATCCGCGAAAACAACAGGTCGCCGCCCGGCCCGGCGGGGAGCGCAATGCGCAGCACCGGTGCCGCTCCCGCAGGTCCTTTCCACAGCGCCACCCGCGACGATGCCAAGGCCCGGCGTTCCTCAATCGAACGGCCGGTCCAGCGCTCGCCGATTGTCGCGTTGTCGCCCGGCAGGCCGGGGTTGACCACCCGCGTAGTCACCACCCAGCCGGCCAGATTGATCGATCCGGCCAAGTCCGACCGGTCGATTGCCATCGCCATCGCTTCGCGGTTTTCGGCTTTGGCCAGAAAGCCATCGTCGTGAACCACGACCAGCCCGAACAGGCCGGAAACCGGATCGAGCCGGATCGCTCCGCGCGATACCCCCATGGCATCGAGCCGGGGAAAGTCGGCTATGGTTCCGCCCAGCAGGACATCGATATCGCCCGCCAGAAAGGCATCAATCGCCTGTTTGCCCGGCAGCGAGACAAGATTGAGTCGCCGCGCCCGATCGGCCCAGCGCTCATCCTGCGGCAGCCCGCGATCAACCGGCGCGATCGGGCGCAGCAGCGCCGCATCTTTTTCCCGGCGCAGCTTCATTGGCCCGGCGCCGCGTCCGCCCCGGGCCATTCCCAGTTCGGGCTGAGCCAGAATCTGGAGCAATTCGGGCTGTTGGCGGGTCAGCCTAATTTCGATTACCCGGCCGGCCATCGCCCGCACTTCGGCAATCACCGCCAGATCCTGCCCCAGCGGAGTACTGCGCTGTAGGGCGAACGCTTTCAGCAGGGCGTCGCGGGCGGACTCGCCGGTTATCGGGCTGCCATCGGCCCAGGTACCATCGCGCAGCCGAAAAATGAAACTGAGGCCATCGTCGGTCACAATCCAACGGTCGGCCAAGGCCGGCGCAACCCGGCCCTGTTCGTCAAACCCGACCAGGCCTTCAACAGTAGCTCCGCGGAACAGTTGGGCGGCCGGTGGCAGGCTTGGTCCGGGGGCGAATGCCGCTGACGAAGGCCCGATTACCGCGACCTGCACCGGTCGATCATCATCGCCAATGCACCCGCCAAGCGCGAATGCGAGCGTGAAGACAAGAAGTTGGGATCGGAGCGCGGGCATTACGCCGCAGATACTATCGGATTTTTCAGCAAGTTCCCAGCGGCGGGAATTAAATCTTGCGCATTTCGCCCGGATCAAGCTGGCTCATTGGCGTCCGAACAAAGCGCGGAGTGCCCTCACCCGAAACGAGCGGCGCACGCGCCAGCCGGGGATCAATCTCTTCGCGAAAGGCAATGCCGAAGCGGCTGTCCTGCAACCAGGCCACGGTTCCCTCGACCCAACCGATATTACGCAGCCCGATCCAGACCTGCTGGCCGCGCTGCACCTGAAAGCTGCCTTCGGCCATCAGGCCGCCAGCAGAGAGATTGCGGACGCGGATACGCTGTTCGCCGACTATGCCGTCGATCCGAAGATCGGCTAGCACGAACAAGCTGTCGCGCCCGATCTGCCGATGTTCGTTATCGCTCATTGTTTGTCCCATTGCTCCGCGACCTTCACCCCAAAGCGCAGGCCTTAGGCCAGCCGCTAGGGAGTGCACTCTTCGCAAAACTACAACCACACTGACGAAAAAGCAGTTAACGGCCCGGCAGGTCTCCTATTTCCCGGCTAAGTAACTCAATCGTCGCGGGAAACTTTCTCACGGCGTTCGTGGGCTTCCTGTGCTTCGACGGTCATGGTGGCAATCGGACGCGCCGAAAGGCGGCCCAGCCCGATCGGTTCGCCGGTCACTTCGCAATAGCCATACTCACCCTCTTCGATCCGGCGCACGGCCGATTCGATCTTGGTAATCAGTTTACGCTGGCGGTCGCGGGTCCGCAGTTCGATGCCCCAATCGGTCTCGCTCGAGGCCCGGTCATTGAGATCGGGTTCACGGATCGGGCCGTCCTGAAGCGATTGCAAGGTATCCTGCGAGGCTGCGTGGATCAGCTTTTTCCACTCAAGCAGCAGCCGCCGATAATAGTCGAGCTGCGCCTCACACATATAAGGATCGCTTTCGCTGGGCGCAAAATCGCCCGCGATTGCCCGCTTCGCCTTAGCCAGCACATCGATTTCTTCGCCGAGCGTAGTCGCCATAAACTCTCCAAACGAAACCAGCCGGTGATGCGGAATTCTGCGGCTTCGGGTATTCCCGTTGGCCTCCCGGCGCCGGTTTGAGCGCGCCTATAGAGGTCCGCAGATTCCCGCACAAGCAGCAATCCGGCGGCGCATTAATCTGACGCAAATGAGGGCCGCGTGAACAGTTCAGGAGATTTCTTGCGCCACGTTAACCTTTTGTTGACCATGATCCGCAACTTTGGGGGCTCAAGGCGGGTAAAGCCACTCGCCGCAAGGGGTACCTAAAATGAGCACAGCCTGGATCAACACCGCCAAGCTTTCGGATCCATTTACCGGGGGCATCGCCATCGCCGACGAGACCCGCGAAGACTTGCTGGTCGCCAGCTGCCTCGCCGCCGCGGCGCAGGGCGATACCAGCGCTTACTATGATCTGGGGGTCGCCTATTCGACCGGCAGCCACGGTGTCGACTGTGATCTGATCGAAGCACACAAATGGTTCAATCTGGCCGCCGTCGCTGGTCACGCTGAAGCCGCAATGTGCCGGGCTGACATCTCCGACGAAATGACCGCCCGCGAAGTGGCCGAAGCCCAGCGCCGTGCCCGCGAATGGATCTCAGCCTCCACCCGCCGCGCGGCCTAACTGCCCTTTTTGAACGGGGTGCGCGCGGCCAGATGGTTCTGGTCCATCGCCACCCCAGCCCTTTCCCGCTCCAGAAAGTCTGCAACCGCATCACGAAAGCCCGGATGGGCGATGTAATGGGCGGACCAGGTCTGGACCGGTTCATACCCGCGGGCCATCTTGTGCCCGCCTTGTGCGCCAGCCTCAACCCGCGGCAGCCCCAAGGCAATCGCCAAATCGATCGCCTGATAATAGCACAGCTCAAAGTGCAGGAACGGCTTGTCCGCCAGCGCGCCCCAATAGCGGCCATAGAGCGCATCGGCTCCGATGAAGTTCAGCGCCCCGGCAATCGGCTGCCCGTTCTGGTAGGCCAGGATCAGCGCGAGCTGACCGGCCATCCGCTGGCCTAACAGGCTGAACGCTGCGCGGGTCAGATAAGGTTGCCCCCATTTGCGCGCGCCAGTATCCTGATAGAACGCCCAGAATGCGTCCCACTCGGCCTCGCCGATCTGGCTGCCAATCAGCGTCTTGATCTCGACCCCGGCCTGCGCCGCGGCGCGCTCCTTGCGCAAATCCTTGCGCTTGCGAGAGGACAGCTGACTGAGGAAATCATCAAAGTTGGCATAGCCGGTGTTCTGCCAGTGAAACTGGATGTCGCTGCGCAGCAACCATCCGGCCCGCTCGAACAGCGCAAGCTGCTCTGGCGTTATGAAAGTGGCGTGGGCCGATGATAAGCCGTTGTCGGCGCAAACCTGCTCGGCCGCGCGCAGCAGCGGCAGGGCCAGCGCCTCATCCGCCAGCAGCAGCCGCGGCCCGGTGGCTGGGGTGAACGGCGCGGCAATCTGGAGCTTGGGGTAATAGGCTCCGCCCGCCCGGTGCCAGGCATCGGCCCAGGCGTGATCGAACACATATTCGCCCTGGCTATGGCTTTTGAGGTAGGCCGGAAGCGCCGCCACAAGCGTTCCATCAGCGTCCGCAATGGTGATCGGCGCTGGCGACCAGCCGGTGCCGGGACCGACTGAGTCGGAATCCTCCAGCGCCGACAAAAATGCGTGGCTGATAAACGGATTGCCCTGCGCCAGTGCATCCCACTGATCGGCGGCAAGCGAACCAACGCTGCTGGCGATCCGCGCTTCGATCACGCTACCCCGGCGCCCTCCGCAATCGGGGCATCGGCATGGTTTGCAGCGCGCTCTAGGTGTTCGGCGCTGCGGACCGTCCAGCTCAGCACCGGCAGGCCGCGCCGCCGCTGACCGGCAGCAAACCGGCTCGGCAGATCGCGGATATCATAAGCGAGGAAATCGGGCCGGGCCCGCCACAGGAACAGACGGCGGCGGATCATCCCGGGCAGCGTTTTGGCGTTTTCCTCGGTCACCACCAGGCCTCTGACGGTCAGCGGCGAGCGATTGGCGAACCAGCGGACTGCCCGCGGGTCAAAGCTCATGATTGCGTGGGGGCCCGAGTAGCCTTCGAGCACGCGCCGCACAGCTTGGCATAGCGCGCCGGTATGTTTGAAGCTGCCGCGCTTCGACTTGATTTCGATCAGCACCGGCACGCGTCCGGCCACTTCATCGAGCATCCGCTTCAGCGTCGCGATCCGGTCGCCGCTGCCCGATAGTTCGATCCGCCCCAGTTCATCGGCGCTGCGCTGGTTGATCGGACCGCTCTCAGCAGTCAGCCGGTCCAGCTCGAAATCGTGGAACACCACCGCTTGGCCGTCGCTGGACCGCTGGACATCGCATTCGATCCCCATGCCCGCCGCAATCGCATCACGAAACGCGGTCAGCGAGTTCTCGGGCACTCCTGGCAGATGCAGGCCGCGGTGGGCATAGCTGACTGTGCCCAGCCAAGCGACTTTGGCGGGCTTTGGCGGCGGCGAGCGCCAGCGATCAAGCGCTGCGAACAGCAACGATTGCATCCACTTCGACTGCGACACCCAGCGGCAAACAGGGCACGCCGACCGCGCTGCGGGCGTGCTTTCCAGCATCGCCAAATACTTGCGCCATCAGTTCCGAAGCGCCGTTGGCGACTTTGGGCTGATCGGTGAAATCAGCCGTAGAATTGATGAACACGCCCAGCTTGACCACCCGTTCAACCCGGTCGAGCGAGCCGAGTGCAGCTTTCAACTGGGCCAGGATCATCAGCCCGCAGGCCTGTGCGCCTTCCATCCCCTGTTCAAGGCTGAGGTCTTCGCCCAGCCGCCCTTTAAGCAGCTGGCCGCCGACGATTGAAACCTGCCCCGAAACGTAAGCCAGCCCGCCCGCGATCACCACCGGGACATAGGCTGCAACCGGCGCAGCGGGTTCGGGCAGCGTGATGCCGAGTTCAGCGAGTTTTGCGTCAATGCTCATGGTCAATCTTCCTGAATGCGTGAAAGCAGCCAAGGCAAGGCGTGCTCCCAAGTGTCAATCCGGGCGTGGGCGTGGCCTGCTTCAAACCCGCAGGTGATATGCGGCGCCAATGTTGGTTCACCACATAGGTGAAGCCGATCTATCTGAGGAACCATTTCGGCTGCCGAACCATGATGCTGGGCCAGATCGTCGATGAACACCGCTTTGCTCGGCTGATACTCATCCATGATCGCCTGCAGCGCAGGGCCTTTGGGGCCCTGGTTGGTGAACACGCGCGCTTCGATCCCGTGCCCCAGCAATTGCAGCCGCCGGGCCTCGTTATGCCGGTCATGCAGGTTGGTCAGGATCACCACGTCGGCATGATCCTTCAGCGTATTGATCGCGGCAATTGCCCCGGCAATCGGCGACTGGCGGTGCATTTCGTCATCGAAGAACCCGCCCAGCAGCCGCCAGATTTCCTCTGGCGGAACCGGTTCACCGCTGACCTTGTCGCGGATCGCTTTGGAAAAATCGTTGCCGATCAGCTTGAACGAGACCGGCTGGGTTTCCTCCAGCCATTCCCCGAACGGCACGATCATGTGCAGCAGCACTTCGTCGCAATCGCTGATAATCAGCGGCTTTGCCATAATTCTTATAACCTCTCTCGCGCGGCCATCAATTCGGCCGGTTCAACTCCCAGCGCTTCGGCCGCTGCCACCAGATCGGGCTCATACTGGCCCAAAAATTCAAGCACCGCGCCCAGCACCGCCGGATCGCCCAGCCCGGCGCGCAGATCATCGGCACCCAGCCCGGTCAGCGCCAACAGCCGGTCCGCACGGCTTTCGTCGCTCAAGACCCAGCCGAGCGCGCCAAGCGCCAAGGCAAAGGGATCATGGGCCGGGGATTTGGGCTCGCGAAGAATTGTCAGGCTCCGGGGTTGGGCGTAGGGCTGCGCTCATGGCAAAGCGCATCCTTGTTGTCG
>JAYURW010000045.1:0-3905 GCA_043756025.1 Novosphingobium sp.
CGTCCGGCGCAACCGGGTGACCGGGCTGACCCAGCTGCCGACCGGGGAATGGGACGTGGCAACCGAGCAAGGCACGGTCCGCGCCGAAATCGTGGTCAATGCAGCAGGCTGCTACGCCCGGCAGGTGGCGCAGATGGCGGGAATCGACATTCCGGTGACCAATATGGAGCACCATTACATTGTCACCGATCCAATCCCGGCCTTCATTGAGCGGGACGGGGAAATTCCGGTGATGCGCTGCCCGCACGTCTCGGGCTATTTCCGGCAGGAGCAGAAAAGCGGACTGATCGGCATTTACGAGAATATTGGTCTGGCCGAAGCGTGGGCTCCAAAAGGCCAGCCCGAATGGGCATCGACCAGCGAGCTGTTCATCGACGATCTGGACCGGATCTCGAAATGGCTTGAGCGGGCAATCGAACGGATGCCGATCTTTGGCGAAGTCGGCATTCGCCGGATCGTCAACGGCGCGATCCCGCACACCCCCGATGGCGGCCCGTTGCTTGGCCCGGCAGGCGGCTTGCGAAACTTTTGGCATTGCGCCGGGACCTCATTTGGCATCGCGCAAGGCGGCGGTTCGGGCAAGTACCTCGCCCAGTCGATCGTCTATGGCGATGCTGATATCAACATGGCCGAGTTCGATCCGCGGCGGTATGGCTCCTTTGCCGATGAGGCCTATTGCCGCGCCAAGGTGTTCCTCGATTACCGGCTGACTTTCACCACCCGCCCGCCGGGTGAGGAGGAGCCGGATGGCCGTCCGCAAAAGATCAGTGGGCTCTATGGCCGGCTGCTGGCGGCGGGCGCGGTCTATGGCGAAACCTATGGCTGGGAACGGCCCAAGTGGTTCTCGCTCGATGGCCGCCTTGAAGAAGCTGGCTACCACCGCACCAATGTGTTCGAAGTGGTCGCCGCCGAAGTGCAGGCGGTGCAGCAGCGGGTCGGCGTGCTCGATCTGTCGGGCTTCGCCAAATTTGAAGTCACCGGGCCGGATGCGGAGGCTTTTCTCAACCGGGTTTGCGCGAACCGGATGCCGAAAAAGCTCGGCGGGATCGGCCTTGTCCACCCACTCTCGCGGCTCGGGCGGATTTATGGTGAAATGACTGTGACGCGGATCGGGGATGAGCAATTCTATTGCCTGTCTGCCGCCGCCGCCGAACAGCGCGACCTCGATCATCTGCTGCAAAGCAAGCTGGCGGACGAGGATGTGTCGATCACCAACACCACGATGGATCGCGGCGTGCTGGTGCTTAGCGGGCCGCGCGCGCGCGATCTGCTCGCCACGTTGACCGATGCCGACCTTTCCAACGAAGGTTTTCGCTGGCTGAGCGGGCAGGACATCACCATCGCGGGCTTGGCTGTCCGTGCGCTCAGGGTATCTTATGTCGGCGAGCTGGGCTGGGAGCTGCATCCGGCGATGGACGATCTGGCCGCGCTGTATGACGCCGTCTGGGCTGCTGGGCAGCAGTTTGGGATTGCCAACTACGGGCTCTACGCGGTCAATACGATGCGGATGGAAAAAGGCTATAAGGCCTGGGGCAGCGAACTGACCAACGAACTCACTATGATTGAAGCCGGAATGGACCGCTTCATCAATTTCAAGAAAGACCACTTCACCGGCAGGCAGGAGACGCTGGACGCGCCCGATCGGTTCCGGATCGTCTATGGCGAGGTCGACGCCGCCAATGTCGATGTGCGCGGCGGCGAGCCGTGTCTAGTCGGTGATAACTGTATCGGACTTACCACCTCAGGCGGTTATGGCCACCGGACCGGCAAAAGCCTGTTCTTCGCTTGTGTCCCGCTGGATCATGCCGCGCCCGGATCGACCTTTGCGATCCAGCTGCAAGGCGAATTGCGCAGCGCCACCGTGCTCGAGCATCCCGCCTATGATCCCGACAACGCCAAGATGAAAGCCTGAACACGATGGCGGCTGAACTTCCCAAGCGGGCCCGCGTTGTCATAATCGGCGGCGGCGTGATCGGCTGCTCGATCGCGTATCATCTGACCAAGATCGGCTGGGATGATGTCGTGCTGCTGGAGCGCAAACAGCTGACCAGCGGCACCACTTGGCACGCGGCTGGCCTGGTTGGGCAATTGCGTCCTTCGATCAACATGACCAAGCTCGCCAAATACACCGGCGAACTCTATCGCGGACTTGAGGCCGAGACTGGCCAGGCAACCGGCTACCGCCAATGCGGCTCAATCTCGATGGCGACCAATCTGGAGCGGTTCGAAGAGCTGAAGCGCAGCGCCTCGATGGCCAAGGTGTTTGACCTTCCGGTGCACGTTATCACCCCGCAAGAGATCCAGAGCCTCGCCCCGATAGTTAATATCGATGACGTGGTGGGCGGGATCCATATTCCCAGCGACGGCTATGCCAACGCGGTCGATATCACCATGGCTTTGGCCAAAGGCGGCCGAACCGGCGGGGCGCGGATTTTTGAGAATACGAAAGTTACCAAGATCCGCCATAATGGCACCCGGATAACCGGCGTCGATACCGACGACGGCTCGATTGACGCCGATTACGTGGTGATTTGCGGGGGGATGTGGACCCGCGATCTGGCTGCCAGCATTGGCGTTGCCGCTCCGCTCCACGCCTGCGAACATTACTACGTGCTGTTCGACGGGGTTGAAGGCATCGATCCCTCTCTGCCGGTGCTGCGCGACTACGATTACTGCGGCTATTACAAATATGACGCTGGTAAATTGCTGGTCGGCGCGTTTGAACCCAACGCCCGGCCGTGGGGAATGGACGGCATTTCCGAAGATTTCTGTTTCGACGAAATCGCCGGGAGTTTTGAGCATTTTGAACCGCTGCTGATGGACGCGATGCGCCGCGTTCCGGCGTTGGAAAATGCCGGGATCCTCAAATTTTTCTGCGGCCCGGAGAGTTTCACGCCCGATGTACGTTATCATCTGGGCGAAAGCGCCGAGCTGAAAGGTTGCTTCGTTGCCGCCGGGCTCAATTCGATTGGACTGCAATCGGCCGGCGGGGTTGGCAAGGTCATGGCCGAGTGGATCCGCGATGGCATCCCGCCCGCTGATCTGTGGGCAGTCGATATCCGCCGCAATATGCCGTTCCAGATCAACCGCAAATACCTGCGCGAGCGGGTCACTGAAAGCCTCGGGCTGCTTTACGCCACGCACTATCCGTTCAAGCAATATGAAACCGCGCGCGGCGTGCGCAAATCCGCGATATATGACCGGGTGTTGGCCGCTGGGGCCTGCCACGGCGAGGCGTTCGGCTGGGAACGGCCCAACTGGTATGGCGAGCCGGGCAGCGCGCCCAAATATGAATACAGCTATGGCCGCCAGAATTGGTTTGCGGCCAATGCGGCTGAATGCAAGGCAGTGCGCGAGGCGGTTGCCTTGTTCGATCAGTCCTCGTTCGCCAAATTCCGCTTTGAAGGCCGCGATGCCTGCGCGGTGCTCAACCGGGTCTGCGGCAACGATGTTGATGTCGCGCCGGGCAAGCTGGTCTACACCCAGTGGCTCAACGACAACGGCGGGATTGAGGCGGATCTTACCGTTACGCGCCTGTCCGCAACCGCCTATCTGATCGTCGGCGGGGCGGAAACCGAGGTGCGCGATTTCAACTGGCTCTCGCGCCATATTCCGGATGACGCCCATGCGGTGCTGACCAATGTCAGTTCGGGGATGGGGGTGATTTCGGTCATGGGGCCAAACTCGCGCGCGCTGCTCCGCTCGCTCACCCCCAATGATCTGTCGGACGGGGCATTCCCGTTCGGCACCAGCCAGGAGATCGAGCTGGGCTATGCCATCGTCCGCGCCTCGCGGATTACCTATGTCGGCGAGCTGGGCTGGGAGCTGTATATCCCGGCCGAATTCATGACCGGCGTTTATGACGAGATCGTCGCGGCGGGCGCGCCCTTTGGCCTCCGCCACGC
>JAYURW010000046.1:0-3892 GCA_043756025.1 Novosphingobium sp.
GTGTGGCTCGATGGCGGGCACAATGCCGATGCCGGGCTGGCGATTGCAACCTACTTCCGTCGTCCCGGGCTCGACCCGGGACCGCTGGTCGCATCAAACCGACCTCGCGTGAACACGCCAGCGGTCCCGGATCTAGTCCGGGACGACGAGGGTCTTCACCTCATCACCGGCATGCTGACCAGCAAGGACCCGGCGGCCATCGTCGCGCCGCTGCGGGGCATGTTGCACAGTCTCTCGGTGGTGCCAGCGCCGGGCCACGAGGCGCACCGCCCCGAAGCCTTCGCGCCGCATTCCGATCTGCCGGTGCGCAGTTTCCCCGATGTCCCCGCCGCGCTTGCAGCGCTGCCAGCGGGCGGCGAAGTCCTGATCGCCGGGTCGCTCTATCTTGCCGGCGAGGTACTCAGGCTCAACGGTGAGTTTCCGGATTAGGCCTTCGTTGGTGCCGTATGCCCGTCATCTTCGGTGCTCGGCTGGCGGATCGATTGGGCCAGATAGCCCTTGTTCCACAGCAGCCACAGCAGCAGCATCCCGGGGATCGCGGCCACAATCGTGAAGCCCCAGAACCATGTCCAACCAAGCTTTGCCGAGATAAGTCCTGCGGGCGTAGACAGCCAGGTCCTCCCGGCGGCAGCAAAGGACGAAAGCAATGCGAATTGAGTGGCTGTGTAAGCGAGGCTGGAAAGGCCGGAAAGATAAGTCGCGAACACGGTCAACCCGATTCCGCTGGTCACATTTTCAGTCCCGATTGCGGCAACGAGCATCCAGTAGTCGTTGCCGACCAGCGAGAGGATCATGAACATCACGTTCGAAACCATCATCAGTAGGCCCGAAAGCAGCAATGCCCGCCCCATACCGAGCCATAGGATGAACGGCGCGCCCAGCGCTGAACCGATAATCAGCGCGCCGAAGCCCCACAGTTTGTTGGCAGAAACATAATCGAGATCGGAAAACCCCAGATCGACGATCATCTTAGCCAGCATGGTCTGCCCCATCGCATCGCCAACCTTGTAGACCAGCACGAAGCCAAGAATCAGAAATGCGCCGTGACGACCAAGAAATTCGCGGAACGGATTGACCACGGTTTCGAGCAACCACTGGCCTGCACTCATCCCCTTCGCATCAGAAAACCTGTCGACATACTTGCCCGGGCCAGCAAGCAGCGCGCCGATGATCGCCGGGATGATGGCAAAGGCAGTCAGGCCATAAGCCACCGCCCAGCCCAGCCCGAGGCCTTCGTTCGAAGCAAGATACACAGTTCCCGCACCGGCAATCAGATTGCCCGTGCGATAGCCGAACTGGTTGGTTGCGGTGCCGTGGGCGAACTCCTCTTCTTCGAGAATTTCAATGCGGTACGCATCGATCACGATGTCCTGCGTCGCTGAAAGAAACGATGTTGCTATTGCCCAGAATATGAACGGGCCGAAATGACCCGGTTCCGGATTGCTCGCCCCCAGTTGCCAGATCGCCACGAACAACAGTGCCTGAACGAAGAACAGCCAGCCCCGCCGTTGTCCAAACAATCTGGTCAGCACCGGGAGCGGCAGCTTATCCACCAACGGGGCCCACAAGAACTTGAGCGTATAGGGTGTGCCCAGCGCGACCGTGAATCCGATTGTCGCCGCATCGATCCCGACCTTGGCGAGCCAGAAGCCCATCGTCGCGACCAGCAGAGTCAGGGGAAATCCGCTCGAAATGCCGAGCAAAAAAGTGATCATCGGGTTTTTGCGCAGATAGGGCCGGAACGCCTTCGCCTGGCTTGCAACCAGCGCCAGCCCGGCCAGTACGCCGATGAAAATGATAAACCGGATCAGATCGACCGACATGCCGCGCCCTTCTCTGCAAATTTTTGGCGAACCTAGCGCCGAATCAGGTTATGCCTAGCCCCCATGGCCACGGCATCCACACTCCCCGATCTCGCCCCCACCCCTGGTCAGCTCGCGCTGGCCCGGCAGAATGCTGCGGGCGAACTCCGGCCCAATCGCGGTATCCAGACGGTCCCGGCCTCGGTTTACACCGACCCGGCGCATTGGCAGCGAGAGGCGCAATTGCTGTTCGCCCGCGCCCCGCAAGTGCTGTGCCCTTCGGCCTTGCTGCCCGATAACAACATGGCCGTGCCGCACGATGCGACCGGCCAGCCGCTGCTGATCACGCGCGACAACACGGGCGCGGTGCACGTTCTCATGAATGTCTGCCGTCATCGCGGCACCCGGCTGGTTGAGGGGCAGGATGTCCACTGCGCCAAGCGGCTGACTTGCCCCTATCACGCCTGGACTTACGCCACCGACGGCCGCCTGCTGGCTTTGCCCCGCCCCGAAACCTTCCCCGGCCTCGACAAGGGCGAACATAGCTTGATCGAACTGCCGAGCTGCGAAGCGGGCGGGCTGATCTGGTACGGTGCGGGCAAGTCAGCCGACTTCGCTTTGGCGCGCGAGCTTGGCGACGATTTCGACCGCTTCAATATGCGCGGGCTGCACTTGTTCGAGCGGCGCACCCATTCGGTCGCCTCGAACTGGAAGCTGATCATGGATGCGTTCCTTGAAAGCTACCACGTCACCCGGCTTCATTCGGCCACCATCGGTCCGTTTTTCCGCGACGGTGTTTCGAGCAGCGACACCGTCGGCCCGCACCAGCGCAGCCTGGTGTGCCGGGCCGAGGAACTGGAAGGCGTGGACTTCACCGACATGGCAGCGCTGCGCAAGGTCGGGACTTTTGCTTACCAGCTATTCCCCGCCACCGTGGTGGTGGTCAGCCCCGACTACATCAATGTCATGGCGCTGTGGCCGCAGGCGCACGACGCGACGGTGGTCGAAGACTTCATGCTGATCGGCGAGGCACCGCAAACCCAGAAGGCCCAGTCCCACTGGCAGCGCAGCTGGGACCTGCTCGATGGCGGCGTGTTCGCCGGCGAAGATTTCCGCGCCGCCGCGCTGGGCCAGCAAGGCCTCAGCACCGGGGTGATCCCCGAATTGACGCTCGGCACGCTCGAAGGCGGGATCCGGCGTTTCCATGAGATTCTTGAAGAACAACTGGCAGCATCCGGGTAACCATCCCGCGTCAAAGGTCACACAAAGTTCACACCAAAACGCACTCGGCGCGGATTGGCCCGGCGGGGCGAACCGGGGTGAAAGGCGGCGACCCTGACTGGGCTTATCACCTTGGGCTGGTGTAGGAAATCATCCAGGACAGCTGGTATCAGCCCTTTGGATTCTCCTCGTTTTGCGAAGCGAAACGGAGCGGACCTAAGGCAGGGTGACCTTTGCGCGCAATCCCGCTAAGGCGCGGCCATGAGTAATTCCGATCCAGCCCGCCAAGGTGACCGCATCGCCAAGCTCCTCGCGCGCGCCGGGGTTGCCAGCCGCCGCGAGGTCGAGCGGATGATCGCCGATGGCCGGGTAAAACTTGGCGAAGACGTGCTGACCACCCCCAACACCGTGCTGACCAGCCTCAAGGGCGTGACGGTTGACGGCAATCCGGTCAAGGCGGCCGAAGCGGCCAAGCTTTATGCCTTCAACAAGCCCCCCGGGCTGATCACCGCCGAACGCGATCCGGCCGGGCGGCCGACGATTTACACCGCGCTGCGCAATGCGCTCCCTGCCGATGCCGGGCGGGTGATGCCGGTCGGGCGGCTTGATTTCAACACCGAGGGACTGCTGCTGCTAACCAACGACGGCGGGCTGAAGCGCGCGATGGAATTGCCCAGTTCGGGCGTGCCGCGCACCTATCGCGCGCGGACCTTTGGCGACATTACCCAGAATGAGCTTGAGGCACTGGCCGAAGGGATCGAGATCGATGGAATGCGGTACGGCAACATCAACGCCAATATCGAGCGCAGCACCGGGCGCAATCGCTGGATCGAAGTCACCATCACCGAGGGCAAGAACCGCGAAGTGCG
>JAYURW010000047.1:0-3858 GCA_043756025.1 Novosphingobium sp.
CAACTCTGCGGCAGCGCGGCTGTCCTGCTGGCCGGCCCAACCGGTTTCGCTTGACCCAGCGAGCGTGAAGCTCACCTTGTCGTTGCCGAAAGAGATCCCACCCTTAGCCTTAAGCGAAGATGGAGCATCGCCGCCAAGCGCTATGCGGAATCCGGCTGCGTCGACCGCCGCGAACTGAACCAACGCGCTGCCGTTGCCGCCCGCCACGGTGCGATTCCATTCCAGCTCGGCCCGCGAGGTCAGGCGCCAGCCGCCGCCGAGACGCACTGCGCCGGAAAGTCGAACGCCTAGCTGCGCCTCGAGGCGTTTGTCGTTTATATCGCTTAACCGCAGTGCGGCCTGATTACCCGTTTCACTCAGTCGATCAATGCCGAAGCCCAAATAGCGCAGCGCGGCATGCGGGGTCAGCGTCAGCGCACCTGGCAGCGGGAGATCGTATCCGGCCTCGGCCTGCAACGAATAGCTGAACGCGGCGCTGTGGGCCTGAACCGCCAGCGACGATTGGCCATCCCAGGCCTTGCGCATGGTCCCAATGCGGTTGACTCCCATCGCGATCAAGCCACCGAGATAGCCACGGGAAGAAAGCCGCCAGGCGCCATAAGCGGCGACTTGGGTGGTCTGAGCTTCGGCTTGCGAGCCGCGAACACCGCTCAGGCCCTCGGTATGAGCAAAGGCGGTGCCCAAATACGACTGATCGCCAAGGCGCATTTCCAGACCCATTGCCATATGCCAGGAGCGCCTGTCCGTGCCCCCCGCTGCAGACAATCCGCCGCTGCGGCCATCGATCCCGCTGGAGACGAAACCACTTATACCGTCGGGCAAGCGGGCGGGCACCTGATCGTTGCCTGAAAGGGACCGCGTCAGGCTCGAAGGAAGAGCCGCGGCCTGAGTTCCGGTCGAGCCGTGTGCCATCAGACCTGCGACGCCCGGCAGGCCCAGAACGGCGATCCTGCCCGGTGACGCCCGGTCGGTGCCAAGCTGTCCGATGCGTCCGGCGAGCAGGTCCACCATCTGCATGCCTTGCTGGCGGTAAAACCCGCCGGCCTCGCCTGCCGTTGCCGGATTGAGGCTGCCGAGCGCAAGACCCAAGGTTCGCGGGTCCATCACATCGACGGCACCATAGAAGCTGCTGAGATTGCCGTAATTGTTCGTCCGCAGTCCATCGAGCGCTTTGGCGAACGAAAGTTCGAGCGGGGTGGCCCCTTGCGGAAGCTGCGCCGCGAGCGAGCCAGCGGCAAAATTCACTGTCACCGCGTTCGGACCATAGGAAACGACCGGAGAGAGCACGCCGAATGTGCCTTGCACCGATGAGAATTGACCGAGGACACCGCCCTCGGCCGTGGCGATTGTATAGGTCTTGCCGAACTGCGGACCGGTTCCGGCCCTGGAAATGTTGAGAGCAGCGTCCCACAGTGTGAGGGCCCCGGTATAGCTGTTGCCCGAAAGGTCCGTAAGACTGCGCACAATCAAGCGATCGCTGTCAGTACCGCCGACGTCGGCCATCAAAGCGCTGCCTGCGAATAGCTCGACATCGCCCTTGACCGTCAGCTTGCCAATAACGCCTGCATCGCCGGGCGCAAAAAAGCTGGAGTAAGCCTGGAGCGACGGTGAAACGATTGTCCCGGTTCCGCTGATTATCGCGCCGAACGGCGACAGGTAGCCGTCGAGTGTACCATTGACGACGAGCCGGCCACCAAGCTGCGTAAAGCTGACGGCGGAGATCGTCTGGCCCTTCCCAATTGTGAACTTGGTGTCTTGAACGGCGATCGTCCCAAAGCTGGGGACGTTGGCTGCGGAAAACTCACCGCCCCCAAAGATGGACAGATTTTCGAAGTCTTTAAATGATTTAAGATCGAAATTGGAGAGACTAAGCCCTCTTGTATCGATGCCAAGGAAATCGGTACCGGCACCGCCGTCTATGTTCGTGCCCAAGATCTTGCCGCCCGACAGCAGCAGCGCGTCATCGCCCGAACCGAATGTCAGGTTGCCATTGAGCGTTCCGCCATTGTTGTAGAAAAAGCTTCCACCCGATACCAGAAGTCCCATCTCGACATTTCCCGAGATCGTCCCGCGATTTTCGATCGAACCGCCACTATCGAAGCGGACCGCGAGACCGCCGGCGCCACCGGCGATCGTTCCCGTTGCCGAATTGAGCACACGTGCGTTGACTATCGACCCGGCAACAACGGTGGGCGACTTGCGCGAATTCAACTGGCCGTTGTTTATCAGCAACCCGCCATTGAAATCGCCCTGTACCCCGATCCGCACGGCCGGGCCATCTGTTGATATGGAGCCGTTGTTAGTCGCAGTTGCACCAGAGTACTGGATCAGAATGCCGGTACCGGGCGCTGCGCCGCCAATCTGCTTGATCGCTCCGTTATTGATAATCTGACTGCTGCCAAAGGCTGGCAAAGCTGCCATGGCATATCCACCGCTCACATTGATCGTGCCGCTGTTGATCAGCGTTCCAGTGCCGGCCAGACCTATCAACTGCTGCAACGGATCGGACGAGACGATGTTGTCCCTGACGTTCATCGTCCCGATGTTGTTGAATGTTCCAAGCCCGCCGATAACCATCGGGACGGCTGGCGCTGCCGGATCGGTATGGACAGCTGAAAGCGTACCGGTGTTCGATGCCTGGATTATGCCATAACTGCCGTTGGCCGAAGGAACCAGAAAGTTGAGAAGGGGGCGCAAACTGTCGCTGGTCATGGTCAGGCGCGATTCGACAGTTCCGGTGCCGGCAAAGCCAAGCGACGCGTTGGCAGCAACTGGGCCGTTGAGCGTCAACTTTGAATTGTTGGCCAGCTCGAATGCCCAGTTGGAAAACGTGTTGGGCACGGTCGGCACTTTTGAAGTCACGCTTGAACTGACCAGATAGCGCAACGTGGAGTCAGCGCTGGCAAAGATCGTCCCGTTCACCCCGGCGAGAGGACCAGCGGCGCCAAGATCGACGACCAGCGTATCCCCGCCGCTGCCAAGTGTCAGGTTGCCATTGATTACCCCCCCAGCAATAATCCTGACCACGTTTCCGGTTGGAAAGCCAACCTGGTTGGACAGATCGACATTGCCGGTGATCGTTCCGGCGTTGGTAAACCTCAAATTCTGGACCGCGAAGGTGTTGCCAAAAAGGTTGACGTCCCTTGCATCGATATTGCCGGTGATCGTGCCATAATTCACCAGAGAGCTCGACAGCCCCAGTCGAACGGCGACACCGTTGTTCCCTGCCTCGATCCTACCACTGGCATTGTTGATGATGGTGGTGGCGCTCAGCGTGTTTCCAGCCTGCACGGTAGGCGCATTGGCGCTGCGCAGCAGACCGTTGTTGATAAGACGGCCAGATGGAGCAAACGGCGATCCCAGAACGACTGCCGAACCCCCGGTCGTGATTGTTCCGTTGTTGATCATCTGAAAGCGCGTGTTGAGCCCGATGCCGTCGGCTCCACCGATGATCTGCCGGATTGTCCCATTGTTGACGATCAACCCCGAATCGCCGAATCCGAATTGCCCCGAGCCAATTCCGATTGCTCCTGCTACTTCGATAATGCCATTGTTGGTGATCTGGCCATTGCCGAAGATTCCGATCAGCGGATCGCCGAATGCCGGCATCGCGATGTCACGTACGGAAATCGTGCCTTCGTTGGTAAAGCTGCCGACCGAAGTGACCACCGCTGGGCGTTCTTGCGCGGGCGAGCCATTGCTCGTCACGGTCAAATTGCCGCGGCTGACGAAATCTAGGATTGTCGGCACCCCGGTGAAGGGCGGCAATGTGTTGCGAATCGACAGCGCTTGCAGATCGAGCAAGGGTCTCGATCCGTCACCGCTCATGTTGGCGGTCAGGTCCACCGAACCGACGCC
>JAYURW010000048.1:0-24064 GCA_043756025.1 Novosphingobium sp.
AATCGGGCGAAAGTTCGGCGGGCGCGATCATTCCACCGTGATCCACGCGGTGCGGCTGATCGAAGACCTGCGGACCCGCGATGCCGATATGGACGGCGATGTGCGGAGCCTGCTGCGCCAGCTGGAGAGCTGAGCGGTGCACCCAGAGTGAGCCGGGCTGATCGCCTTGAACGGCTGGATAACCAGCGGCTTGAACTTGAGAAGCAGTTCAAGGACATGCTGATTACCGCGCTCGAGCGTTCAGCTGGTGGTTCGTGGGGGTTGTTTCAGCACAATGCCGACAAGTTCAGCCGCAAAGCCTGGGAGCCCACAGTTGCCGAGCTGGTCGAACTGGGCGACCAGATTGACGATGTCCGCAAAGTGCTGGGGCTCGAACCGTTCGCGCTATTTGGCGAATTCCTTGCATCGCGCGGCCCAGTCGCATCAAACGCTCCGGGCGAACCCAAGCAAGCCAAGGCCTGGCTCGAACGGTTGAACCACTAGGCCGCTAGGCCGATAGCCCGCCATCGACGATCAGTTCGCTGCCGGTGGTAAACGCCGCGCGATCACTGGACAGGAACACCACCGCATCGGCCACGTTCTGCGGCTCGCCCAAGTGCCCGAGCGGGTGCATGGCCGAGACGCTGGCCAGCGTTTCGTTGCCGCCGGTCCCTTGTGCCACAGCGAAATCATCAATCAGTGCGCGGCCCATGTCGGTGTCGATCACGCCGGGGTGAACCGAGTTGACCCGGATCCGCGCGGCGGCGAGTTCCTTGGCGCAGCCCTTGGTGAACAACCGGACCGCGCCCTTGGTGCTGTTATAGCAGGTCGCGCCCGCAGCCCCTTCGATCCCGGCCACCGAGGAGAGGTTCACAATCGCCGTGCCCCCGCGCCACAAGTGCGCTCGTTCGGCCAACAAAGGCACCGCCGCGCGGGTGCCCAGAAACACGCCTTCGACATTGACCGCGTGGAGCCGCCGCCAGTCCTCCAGCGAAGTCTCAAGAATGGATTTGAACAGCCACAGCCCGGCGTTGTTGACCAGAATGTCGAGCCCGCCAGCCTCAGCCCGGAGCCAGTCCATCGTTATGGCCCAGTCAGCTTCGTTGGTGACGTCTTGCGCGCGGGCGATCCCGCCGATTTCGGCGGCGAGGTCTTCGGGCGAGGCCATATCGGTCACCGCCACCTTGGCCCCTGCTGCGGCCAGCGCGCGTGCCGTGCTGGCCCCCAGCCCTTTGGCAGCGCCGGTGACGAGGGCAATCCGTCGGTCTAGATCAGCCATGCTTCAAGCCTCCGCCACCTGTTTGCTCAGTTCATCGCGCAGTTCGCGGCGCAGGAACTTGCCGCTGGCGTTGCGCGGCAGCGGCTGGTCCATGAACCAGACATAGCGCGGGACTTTGTGTTTAACGGAAAGGTCGAGGCAGTGCTTTTGCAAGCCAGCCTGATCGAGCGTCTGGCCGGGCTTGAGGTAAACTGCGATCCCGACTTCCTCACCCAGCCGCGTATCGGGCACGCCAAATACGCTGCATTCGGCCACTGCTGGGTGGCGATAAGTGATCGCTTCGACTTCGGTGCAGGAAATGTTTTCCCCGCCGCGGATCACCAGATCCTTTTTGCGATCAACGATGAAGATGAACCCATCCTCATCAATCCGGGCGATATCACCAGTGTGAAGCCAGCCGTCGGTGATCGATTCGGCGGTGGCATCGGGGCGATTGATATAGCCCTTGATCACCGGTGAACCCTTGACCCACAATTCGCCAACCGCGCCCTGCGGCAGTTCATTGCCGGCATCATCGACCACTTTAACTTCAAAGGTGGGCATCGAAGGCCCGGCGCTGTCGGGCTTGGCAACGAAGAAATCGCCGCTGACCGAAGTGATGATCCCGCAGGTTTCGGTCATGCCATAGCCGGTGGTTGGCCGGGCGGTTTTGACGACCGCGTCGATCTTGAGCACCAGATCGGGCGGCAACTGTGCCCCGCCACCGGAAATCCCGGTCAGGCTGGAGGTGTCGGTGCTGGCGAAGTCTGGGTGATTGACGATCTCGCGCGCCATCACCGGTACGCCGCTGATCCCGGTTATCCGGTACTGCTCGACCAGTTTCAGCGCGGCGCCAGCTTCCCAGCGGTACATCAGCACGATCGCTCCGCCGGCGGCGCTGGTCAGATAGGCTCCGCAATTGTTGGCGGTGACATGGAACAACGGAGTGGTCAGCAACGACACCGGCACTGGCGGATCGGCGGGCGGTGCCACACCGGTGGCGCGCTCTACCGCCATGGCCTGAGCAGTCGTCGAATAGAGCATATTCATCAGATTGGCGATGCAGCCGCGGTGGGTCAGCTGCGCGCCCTTGGGAAAGCCGGTGGTACCCGAAGTGTAGAAGATGCAGGCGTCACTGTCGGGATCGACCGCCACTTCAGGCATGGTTCCGCTGCTAGCGATCACATCAGCATAGGGGGTGACATCACCGGGACAGTCGGCCAGCCGCACGCCGATCAGCTTGGCCGTTCCTTGCAGGGACGGGATTTCGCGATAGCGCGCCAGCCGCTCTGCATCGATGAACATCGCCTTTGGTTCAGCGTCTTTCAGCGCCGCTTCCATCTCGTCGGCCGTCCACCAGGCGTTGAGGCCAGCTGCGGTGACGCCGATCGAAGTGCAGGCCCAATAGATCACCATCCATTCGGGATAGTTGCGCATCGCAATCGCCACACGGTCCCCGGGCCGGACGCCCTGCGCCCATAGCCAGGCGGCGATGGCGGCTGCGTGGGCGTGGGCCTGAGCATAGCTCAGCACTTCGCCCTCATAGATCAGATAGGGCCGGTCACCCCAGGCGGCGGTCGAAAGCCAGAATTCGCGCACCGATGGCGGGGCATTCTTGAACACCCGCAGCCGCTGGCCCAGCACATCAGCTTCAGCAATTTCGAACTGGCCGCCCGGACCGGTCAATTCCTCGCGCACCGCGCGCAGTTCGGCAAAATGCATCGCTCATCCCATTTGTTGTTAACTGCCCGATTAAGTGCAGCATCACCGGGGCGGGGGCAAGAGACTTCCTTTACGGCAGGACAGGTTTCGCCATAAGGCGCAGGCTATGTCCCTACCGCCCGACCGTCTTGACCGCTTCGCCCGCCATATCGTGCTGCCCGAAGTGGGCGGGGTGGGCCAAGTGGCGCTGGGTGAGGCGCACGTTGTGATGATCGGCTGCGGCGGGATTGGTTCCCCGGCGCTGCAGTATCTCGCCGGAGCCGGGGTGGGGCGGCTGACCTTGATCGACAGCGATGTGATTGAATCCAGCAACCTGCAACGCCAGACCGTGTTCACCCCTGCTGACATCGGCCGGCCCAAGGCCGAAGTCGCGGCGGAGTGGGCGGCCCGGTTCGATCCGGCGCTTCGGCCCCGCGCGGTGGTCGGGCGATTGGGAGGGGGGATCCCAGCCGCGCGGGAGCTCGAAGACGCCACTGTCGTG
Organism: Novosphingobium sp.; assembly: GCA_043756025.1. GTDB lineage: Bacteria > Pseudomonadota > Alphaproteobacteria > Sphingomonadales > Sphingomonadaceae > Novosphingobium. Next base: position 3,441 of record JAYURW010000048.1, read on the forward strand.
CTCGACGGATGTGACAATTTCGCGACTCGCTTGCTGGTTTCGGATAGCTGCGTGGCGCTGGGTGTGCCGCTGGTGACCGCAGCAATTGGGCGTTTTCAAGGCCAAGTGGCCAACTTTGCCGGACATTTGCAGGGGCACAGCTGCTACCGCTGCTTCGTTGGCGATGCGTTTGATACCGATGATTGCGATAGCTGCGCCGCCGATGGTGTACTGGGGGCAATGGCCGGAATGATCGGAGCCTTTGCGGCGATGCAAGCGATCCGGGTGATCCTGAACGGCAAGACCGCGCTGGGCGATCCGCAATGGGGCCAGCTGCATTTGTTCGAGGGACTGGTGCCGAGCTTGCGAACTATGCGAATTGCCAAGGATCCAGACTGCCGGGGGTGTTCTGGCTAATAGCTCGCCCCGTCGCTGAAGCGTCGCGGCAGGTCCTGCCAGAGTGCCGGATCGAACATCCGGATATTCACGCCGACCTTGCCATAATCCGGATTGATTGCGGTCCAGTGGGTTACGCAGGCGCACGTCGCGCAGTGCCAGGTGGTCATTGTCCGGTCGCCCTGAACGTAGCCAACAGTTGAGCCGGTAACCGTCAGGTCGCGTGGACCGCAATAATGCCACAGCCCGCCAATGCGGCGGCAGATCGAACAGTTGCACTCGTTGACCTCTGACGGCGGCTCGCGCAGCTCCAGCTCGATTGCGCCGCAGTGGCAACTGCCAATGAAGTTGGTCATCCTAGCATCTCCCTCACCCAAGCCGGAACCAGTTCGCTCGCCAGGCCAAAGCGTGATTCGTCGAAGCGGTGCGAGCCTTGACTGGCTTCCAGATTGAGCTCCAGCGTCCGCGCCCCGAGTTCCGCCGCATTCTGGACGAAGCCCGCTGCCGGATAAACTGCGCCCGAAGTGCCGATGGAAACGAACAAGTCAGCCTCGCGCAGAGCGGCGTAGATCTCGCCCATCCGGTAAGGCATTTCGCCGAACCAGACGACATCGGGGCGCAGCGTGCGGGCGGCGCAAACCGGGCAGGGCGGGCGATCAATCAGCGGGGTCAGCCAGCGGCTGCGGACATCGCAGCTGGTGCACCATGCGTTGAGATGCTCGCCGTGCATATGCAGTACCCGCCGCGACCCGCCGCGCTCGTGCAGATCATCGACGTTTTGGGTGACCAGTAACAGCTTGCCGGGCCATTCGGCTTCGAGCCGCGCCAGCGCCAGATGCGCCGGATTGGGCTGTTTGGTCTGGATCGCCTCGCGCCGCATATCGTAGAACCGCAGCACCAGATTGGGATCACGAGCGAACCCCTCGGGCGTCGCGACATCCTCGACCCGGTGCTGTTCCCATAAGCCGCCCCGCCCGTCATTGGCGCTGCGGAAGGTGTCGATCCCGCTTTCCGCTGATACTCCGGCGCCGGTCAGGATCACGATGTTGCGGATTTGGTTCATGTCGCCCATGAAGCACGAGACCAAGGGGAGTATCAATGGCCAGAATCGGCATCATCGGCAGCGCGGGGCGCATGGGAGCGGCGCTGGTCGAGGCGGTCGCTGCGGCGGGTCAGCCCTATGCTGGCGGGATCGATCAGGGCGGGGATCTGGCGGCACTTGCGGCGGGCTGTGACGTGCTGGTCGATTTCTCGGCTCCAGCGGCGTTGGAAAGCAATCTGGATGCGGCGATTGTCGCCGGCGTTGCGATCGTGGTCGGCACCACCGGGCTGGCAGAGCGCCATCATTTCCTGTGCGATCATGCCGCCGAGAAAATCGCGGTCTTGCAAACCGGCAATACTTCGCTCGGCGTTACGCTGCTGGCGCACCTGGCCCGTGAGGCGGCGCAGCGGCTGGGTGAGGATTGGGATATCGAGATTTCCGAAACCCACCACCGGATGAAAGTCGATGCGCCATCGGGCACCGCACTGCTGCTGGGTCAGGCCGCAGCCGAAGGGCGCGGGATTGATCTGGCCGGGCATTCGGCGCGTGGTCGCGACGGAATCACCGGCGCGCGCGAACCGGGCACAATCGGCTTTGCGAGTTTGCGCGGCGGATCGGTGGCGGGCGACCATACCGTCCATTTCCTCGCTGATGACGAACGCATCACACTGACTCATCTGGCCGAGAATCGCCGGATCTTTGCACGCGGTGCAGTGCGGGCGGCGCAGTGGCTGATCGGCAAGCAGCCGGGGCGGTATTCGATGGAACAGGTGCTGGGGCTTTAGACTTGCCCGCGCTGCACCGAACTGTATTGCAAATACAACACACATCTTGAAGGGGTAACCACCATGTCCGTCAATTTGACACCCGCTGCCGAAACCGCGCGGATGATCGACAGCCTCGGGCCAGAGGCGCTGGCCAAGGCGCAGGCCTATACTACGGGCAATCAGTGGTTGATGCTGGCAGGCACGGTGGTTTCGATCCTGATCGCTTGGGTGATTGTGCGATTCAAGCTGCTGGACTGGGTGGCGGCAAAGCTTTCGGGCAGCAAATTCGCTTTGGCGACCTTGGCAGTTAGCGCCGCGTTCTTTGCCATCTCTGATCTGCTCGAACTGCCATGGACGATTTACACCGATTGGCAGCGCCAGCAGGCCTATGGCCTATCAAAACAGCCACTGGGTGACTTCATGGGGCAATGGGCGGTCAGCGAAGCGCTCTCGCTGGTGCTGGGCGGCTTGTTCATGTGGGGAATCTATTCGCTAATCCGCAAAACTGGCGCGCGCTGGTGGCTATGGGGTGGGGGCTTCACGGCGATTGTCGCGCTGGTAACCTTGCTAGCCGGACCCAGCCTGATCGACCCGCTGTTCAACAAGTATCAGCCGGTACCCGACGGGCCAGTCCTCACTGCTCTTGAGAAAATTGCCGACGACGTTGGCATCCCGCACGACCGGATTTTCATGTACGATGGATCCCGCCAGTCGGAACGCTTCACCGCCAATGTCGCGGGGATTGGCCCGACCGCCCGGATCGCGATTTCCGACGTGGCGCTGAAAGAAGCCACTTTGGCCGAAGTCCGTGCAGTCACTGGGCACGAGGCCGGGCATTACAAGCTGGGCCATGTCTGGCGAGCAGCGGTAGTCATGCCGCTGCTCGCGATGCTGTTCTTCTTCCTGCTGAGCCGCTTGTTTACGCCAACCGCGCGGCTGCTCGGCAGCGATGCGACGCTGGGTGAGCCACGCGGGTTGCCGGTCTTCATGGTGGTCGGCTCAATTCTTGGCCTGCTGGTAACGCCGATCACCAACAACCTGACCCGGATTGGCGAAAAGGAAGCCGATGCCTATTCGCTGCAGACCGTGAATGAGCCTGACGCTCTGGCGACCGCTTTGGTCAAGACCGCCGAATATCGCTATGCGAGGCCATCTGCCCTGCAGGAACTGCTGTTTTACACCCATCCTTCGGTCGAAAACCGGGTGCTGCGGGCGATGGAGTGGAAAGCGGCGCATCCCAAGGCGGCCCCACCGGCCCAGTGACGCTCGCCCAGTGAAGAAGGACCAGGTCTTCGAATTCTTCCGCCGTCTGGCGGAAGACAATCCCGCGCCCGAGACCGAGCTGGAGTTTGGCAATACCTATCAGTTGCTGGTCGCGGTGGTCCTGTCGGCGCAGGCAACTGACGTGGGGGTCAACAAAGCAACCCGGGCGCTGTTCCGCGACGTAACGACCCCGCAGCAAATGACCGTGCTGGGTGAGGCGGGGTTAAAAGCGCACATCAAGTCGATCGGCTTGTTCAACACCAAAGCAAAGAACGTGATCGCACTGTCGGAAATACTGGTCCGTGATTTTGGCGGCGAAGTTCCTGCCGACCGCGATGCGCTGACCAGTCTGCCGGGGGTGGGCCGCAAGACCGCCAACGTGGTGATGAACTGCGCCTTCGGGGCCGAGACTTTCGCGGTCGACACCCACATTTTCCGGGTCGGTAACCGCACGGGGCTGGCCAAAGGCAAAACCGTGCTGGCGGTTGAAAAGGCACTGGAAAAGAAAGTCCCCGCGCCGTTCCGGGTCGGCGCGCATCACTGGATGATCCTGCACGGGCGCTATATCTGCAAGGCCCGGACGCCGGAATGCTGGCGCTGTCCGGTAGCAGATTTGTGCGTGTTCAAACCGAAGTCAGTGAAAAAGTAGCCGCTACTTTTTCGATTCATCCTCAAAATTCGATTGGTCCAGATCCAGCCCGCCCCGCCCGGCTGCTGCGCCGTGCGCCGGGGCGTGGGGGTGTTCGACGAATTCGGGTTCTTCGACTTCGAGCATCCCCTCCCACTTGGTGATTACCGAAGTGGCGACTGCGTTGCCGACCACGTTGGTGGCGGTGCGGCCCATGTCGAGGAACTGGTCGATCGCGAGGATCAGCGCCACGCCTTCTACCGGCAGGCCGAACATGGCCAGCGTACCGGTGATGACGACCAGCGATGCGCGCGGCACTGCGGCAACGCCCTTGGACGAAATCATCAGCGTCAGCAAGATCGCGATCTGGGTGCTGACCGACAGGTCAATGCCATAGGCCTGCGCGATGAAGATCGTCGCAAAGCTCATGTACATCATCGAGCCATCAAGGTTGAAGCTGTAGCCCAGCGGCAGCATGAAGCCCGAGATCCGGCGCGGCACGCCGAACCGGTCAAGCTGCTCGAACAACTTGGGCAGCGCGGCCTCGCTCGATGCGGTCGAGAAGGCGATCATCATCGGTTCGCGGATATAGCGGATCAGCGTCCAGATCCGTTTGCCCAGGAACAGGCCGCCGATGGTCAGCAGGATCACCCACAGGATCGCCAGCGAGAAATAGAACCCGCTGACCAGCTTCACAAAGGTCCACAAGATGCTGAGCCCGCTGCTCGCCACCACTTTGGCCAGCGCAGCGAACACCGCAATCGGCGCATAACGCATCACATAACCGGTTACTTGCAGCATCATTTCGGCAAGGGCATCAGCCCCGCGAACCAGCGGCGCACCCTTTTCGCCGATCGCCGACAGCGCCACCCCGGCGAACAACGAGAACACCAGAATTTGCAGAATGTTGTTGGTCGCCAGCGCTTCGATGGCATTCTTGGGGAAGACCGAGAGGATGAATTCGGTGGCCTTAAGCTCTTTCACTTCGCCGACGGCTGCTGCGCTGGCCGTGCCTACATCGACGCCGACGCCGGGCTGGAACAGGTTGACCATCAGCAGACCAAGGCCGATCGAGATTAGGCTGGCGGTGATGAACCAGGCAATCGCCCGAAACCCGATCCGGCCGAGCGCTGAGCTGTCTCCCATGTGGGCAATACCGACGACGATCGTGGAGAGCACCAGCGGTGCGACCAGCATCTTGATCAGGTTTAGGAAAATGTCCGAGAGCAGCTTGAGCCAAGGGACGATTTGATCCTTGACGACCACCGGATCGACCATGGCAAACAGGGTCTGGCCCACCACCACGCCCAGCACCATGCCGATCAGAATATAAAGTGTCAGCCGCCGATCCATGGTGCGCGTCCCCCAATTTGGAATTTTTGTTATTTGTCTGCCTAACAGGCTGTTCGTCCAACCGCAATCAGCCCGCCAAAGCGGCCAATGTCACCCGCGCATAAATCCGCACCAGCGCATCCAGATCAGCTACCGCCACGGCCTCGTCGCGCTTGTGCATGGTCGCATTGCACAGTCCAAATTCGATAACCGGGCAGCAGTCTTTCAAGAACCGCGCGTCGCTGGTTCCGCCGGTGGTGCTGGGTTCGGGGCGGAGGCCCAGTTCCGCTTCGACCGCATCGGCGATCAGCGCCGAGAACGCGCCGGGCGGGGTCAGGAACGCTTCGCCCGAGATCATCGGGCGGGCGCTGCCGCCGTGTTTCTGGGCTATCGCGCTGACCCGTTCGGCCAGTTCCGCGCCGCTGTGCAGGTCGTTGAAGCGGATCGAGAGGCGGGCCAGCGCTTTGGGCGGGATTACATTGGTGGCTGGATTGCCTACGGTTACGTCGGTAACTTCCAGATTGGATGGCTGGAACCAGTCGGTCCCCTCATCCAGCTTGATCGCTTTCAGCTCGGTCAGAATCGCCACCATCCGGGTGATCGGATTGTCAGCCAGATGCGGATAGGCGACGTGGCCTTCCTTGCCCTCAACCTCCAGCCAGATATTGACCGAGCCGCGCCGGCCGATTTTCATCATGTCGCCCAGCCGGTTGACCGATGTCGGCTCGCCGACCAAAATTAGGTCGGGCATTGCGTCCACGACGCGCATATGTTCGATCAAGGCGACCGTGCCGTGGATCGCCGGGCCTTCCTCGTCGCCGGTGATGATGAAGCTGATCGTGCCCGCGTCCTGCGGAATGTCCGCCACCGCCGCAACCATTGCTGCGATCGAGCCTTTCATATCGACCGCGCCGCGCCCGTACAGCAAACCGCCGCGCACTTCGGGTGCAAACGGTGCGCCGGTCCAGCCTTCGCCCGGCGGGACCACATCAACGTGCCCGGCGAAGCCAAAGTGGCGGCTGCCCTCTGGCCCGCGGCGGATCGCAAACAGGTTTTCAACCGGGCCATACGGCGCTTCGCCAGCGTGGAACCGGTGGACCGCAAAGCCCAGCGGTGCCAACTGGCCTTCCAAACAATCGAACACCAGCCCGGCCGCCGGGGTGACGCTGGGGCAGGCGATCAGGGCTTCGGCGAGTTGGAGGACATTGCTGGTCATGGTCTGGTCCGGCATATGGTGTAACCTCGCCCCTCGCAAGCCGGAGTGCCGCGGTGCCCAAACTTGATCTTGATGCCATCCCGCAAACCAATGCCACCGGCTATCCGGCGCAATACGCCGATGTGGTGCAGGGCCGCTGGTATCGCCGTCTCTCCCCCGCTGCAGGCCTGACGGATTTCGGCGCCAGCCATGTTGAGCTGAAACCCGGCGCCTGGTCCAGCCAGCGGCACTGGCATGAGGGTGAGGACGAGTTGGTTGTAATGCTGAGCGGCGAGGCGGTGCTGGTTGACGAACACGGCGAAACGCTGCTGCGGGCGGGCGATGTGGCGACTTTTGCCAAGGGCGACGGCAACGGTCATGTCCTCCAAAATCGCTCCGATCAGTCCTGCTTCTTCGTTGCTGTTGGGCGGCCTTCGGACACGGCCTGTCATTATCCCGATATCGATATGCACCTGTTTGCCGGGGCCGGGGAGCAGAAGCGCAAGGATGGGACCGGGTTTTAGGGCGGGCTTACTTCCCGGCCTTCTTCGGATCCTCAAACTGCTCGATCACCAAATCTTCTGTCTCGGCGGCTTCGATCCAGCTTTGCATCCATTCGTGAGTCCAGACCGCTTCCATATAGGCCACCGCAAAGCCGGGCACACCGACGCCATAGGTCATGAACCGGCTGACCACCGGCGCATAGATGATATCCGCCGCGCAAAAAGTTCCGAACAGGTAGGGCCCGCCTTTGCCGAACCGGGCCCGCGCCTCGGCCCAGAGCGTGAGGATGCGGACGATATCGCCGCGCGCCGCGTCGCTGATTTCCCAGCTTTCGGCCCGGCGCCGCGCGTTCATCGGGCATTCGGCGCGCAAGGCCTGATAGCTGGAGTGCATTTCGGCAACCATTGATCGGGCAAAGGCGCGGGCAGCGTCATCCTTGGGCCAGAACCGCTCGCGCCCAACCTTGTCGGCCAGATATTCGATAATCGCCAGACTATCCCAGACCACCGCATCGCCGTCCCACAGCACCGGAACTTTGCCAGAGCTTGGCTCGATCCCCTCGGTCTGCTTTTTGCGCGCGTCCCAGTCCTCACCGTAAAGCGGGACCTGAATCTCTTCAAAATGCAGCCCTGATTGCTTGGCCGCCAGCCAGCCGCGCAGCGACCAGCTCGAATAGTTCTTGTTGCCGATGATCAGTTTCATGCCGGTGCGCCGCTCCTTTCGCGGGCCTAACCGTTCAGCTTCAGCCTGTCGAGCCTGAACAACCTGACAAATTGCACAGTGTCCATCGCGCAGAAAAGGAACCCCGCCGCGCACCGGGCATAGCGCCACCGGCAGGGTGCATTCCCCGCCAATGATGTGCGCATTGGGCAAGCGCGGCGGGGCAGAGGGGCGGCGACGGGTCATCACGCGGCGGTGCCCGATTCGTGCTTGTGTAGGAAAGCCAAAAATGCCCTTATACGGGGATGACCATACGCCCATTTCACCTCGCCTTTCCTGTCCGCGATCTAGCCGAGGCGCGCGCATTCTGGGGCGGGGTGATCGGCTGCCCAGAAGGGCGATCGTCCGACCAGTGGATCGACTTTAATTTCTACGGTCATCAGCTCGTGGCGCACTGCACGGGCGAAAGCGCCGCAGACGCGGGCAACAACCCGGTTGATGGTCACGGCGTGCCGGTACCGCATTTCGGGATCGTCCTGGAAATGGCTGATTGGCAAGCACTGGCCGACCGGCTCAGCGCGGCGGGGGTCCAGTTCGAGATCGAGCCCTATGTCCGTTTCAAAGGACTGCCCGGCGAGCAGGCCACAATGTTTTTCCGCGATCCCAGCGGCAATGCGATCGAAATGAAGGCGTTCGCTGATCTGGGGCAGTTGTTCGCGCGCGGCGCTTGACGCAATCTTGCAATTATCTCGACGCCGCGCTGTCGGTAAAGTGTCATGCTGCATAAGCGAAATTGGCATCGAGCGGTAACACGCGCGGCCTAATCGCCCCCCTGTCTTCAACGAAACCAGGGGTTTTCCATGCGCCGATTCGCCGCCTTCTTGCTCGCCTCCACTGCCCTGTTACCGCAGGTTGCCCTAGCCGCTGAAGCGCCTGTCGCCCCTGCTGCCGATGCCGACGCGGCTGGCGATGCAGCGACCGATGGCGGCGAAATTGTCGTATTTGGCAAAGGCGAAACCAAGCAGGTTCAGGAGGTGAAGCAGCGCGATATCGGCTTGCTGCTGCCCGGGACCAGCCCGATCCGGGCGATCGAAAAACTGCCCAGCGTCAACGTCCAGTCGGCTGACGCTTTTGGCAATTATGAGTGGTCAACCCGGGTCACTATCCGCAGTTTCAACCAGAACCAGTTGGGCTTCAATTTTGACGGCATTCCGCTTGGCGATATGACCTATGGCAACCACAACGGCCTGCACATCAGCCGGGTGGTCAGCCCGGAAAACATCGGCATTGTCCGGGTTACCCAAGGGTCCGGTTCGCTCGGCACGCAATCGAGCAACAATCTGGGCGGCACGGTTGAGACGTTTTCGATGGATCCGCTCGACCGACTGGCCGGACAGGCCAACGCGACCTACGGCAGTGACAACACTATCCGTGGGTTCGTGCGTTTAAACCTTGGCGTTGCTGACGGCCCGCGCGGGTTCGTCTCCTATGGCTATGCCGCAACCGACAAGTACAAAGGCGTCGGCACCCAGGATCAGCATATGGTCAATGCCAAACTGGTGGTGCCGCTGGGTGATGCCCAGTTCGACGGCTGGTTCAGCTATTCTGATCGGCGCGAGCAGGACTATCAGGATATGTCTTTGGGGATGCTGAGCCGGCTTGGTTACGGTTGGGACAACAGTTTCCCCGACTATGCCAGTGCGATCCTTTACGCCGATATCGGCAACAACCGCGGTGAAACCGGCGCGCCAATTTCCAACGCCGGGGCGGGGACGGTCTATCCCGGCGCTGTCACCACGGTCGATGATGCCTATTACGATGCCTCGGGCCTGCGCAAGGATACCGTCGCGGCAATCGGGTTCAAGAGCCCGCTGGGCGATAGCGTCGATGTTTCGGTGCGGGCCTATTACCACAACAACAAGGGCATGGGCCTGTGGGCAACGCCCTATGTGCCCAGCCCCAATGGCGTGCCGATCTCGATCCGCACCACCGAATACAAGATTGATCGCGGCGGGGTGTTCGGCAAGCTGACCTGGCATTCCGGCGGCAATTCGCTGACTGTCGGCGGCTGGTATGAAGCCAACAGCTTCAATCAGGCCCGCCGGTTCTATGACCTGCAAAGCCGGACGGTGCCGGGCCGTTCGTTCCGCAATTATCCGACGGGTCCGTTCTTCACCCAGTGGGAGTTTAACTTCGACACCCAAACTTTGCAGTACTTTATCGAGGACCGGCTCGATTTCGGCTCGCTCAAAGTCAATCTGGGCTGGAAGGGCTTTCGCGTGACCAACGAAGCCACCGCGGTGGTCGCGGCCAGTTTCCCGCAAGGCAAGATCGACGCGACCGACTGGTTCCAACCGCACGTCGGGGTCAACCTGACGATCAGCCCCGATGCCGAAGTCTTCGCAGGCTTCACGCAGTCGACCCGCGCCTTTGCTTCGGCCACCACCACCGGGCCGTTCTCGACCAACCAGACCGGGTTCAACGCCATCGCCGGCACGCTGAAGCCGGAAACGTCCGATACTTATGAACTGGGCGCCCGCTACAACAGCCCGGTCTTCAACGGGACGGTCGGGGTCTATCTGGTGAATTTCAACAACCGGCTGCTGTCTGCGGCGAGCGGCCCAAGCATTCTGGGCAGCCCATCGGTGTTGCAGAACGTCGGATCGGTCCGCTCGGTCGGGTTCGAAGCGGTCGGCGAGGTCAAGCTGGGCGGCGGGCTCAGCCTGTTCGCGTCTTACAGCTATACCGATGCGACCTACCGCAACGATGTCTTCAACCTGTCGGGGACGCTGCTGGCCGCGATCAAAGGTAAGACGGTGATCGATACGCCCCAGCATATGCTGCGCGGTGAACTGAGCTATGACCAAGGTCCGGTGTTTGGGCGGATCGGCGTGAATTATATGTCGAAGCGCTTTTTCACTTATACCAACGATCAGTCGGTCCCCGGACGGGCGATTGTCGATGCTTCAATCGGCTACCGGATCACCGAAACCATCGAAGTGCAGCTGAACGCCACTAACCTGCTCGACCAACAGTACATTGGCACGATCAACTCGGGCGGGACCGGCAACAGCGGGGATCGCCAAACCCTGTTGGTCGGCGCGCCGCAGCAGTTCTTTGCGACGCTCAAAGTCGGGTTCTAATTTCGGCTTGAACGTGCTCACGGGGGGTGGCCGCTGAAATCTGGCAGCCACCCCTTTTCGTTTTCGTCCGCACAAAAATCGGGCACACCAGCAGCAGACCCGGGCAAAGGACCACACCATGACCTTCCTCTCCGCAGTGACCCGTCGTGCCACGCTTGCCGGGCTGTCGGCCAGCGCCGCAGCGGCGGCCTTTCCGGCTCAGGCCCGCAGTCCCGCAGCAATCAACCCGGTGTTCCGCCACGGCGTGGCCAGCGGCGATCCCGATGCCACCAGCGTGGTGTTGTGGACCCGCATTTCGGCGGCGGCGGTGGTTCAGGTGGAATGGGAGCTGGCCGCCGATGCCGGTTTCGCCCGGATCGTGCAGCAGGGCCGCTTCACCACCGGGCCAGAGCGCGACCACACGGTCAAGGTGCTGGCAGACGGGCTGGAGCCGGGCGGGCGCTATTACTACCGTTTCCGGGCCAAAGGCGTGACATCGCCGGTTGGCCGCACCCGGACGTTGCCGGTCGGAAAACTGAACCGGCTCGGGATCGCGCTGGCCTCCTGCTCCAACTATGCGTTCGGTTTCTTCAACGCATATGATGCGATTGCGCGCGATGCTGCGGCCGACTTCGTGTTGCACACCGGCGACTACATTTACGAATACGGTGCCGATAGCTGGGGCGGCGATGTCGCCAAGAAGATCGGCCGGGTGCATCAGCCCGTGAACGAGATCGTCTCGCTGTCCGATTACCGGACCCGTCACGCCCAGTACAAGACCGACGCCGGATCGCAGGCTATGCTCGCCGCCAAGCCGCTGCTGGCTTGCTGGGACGATCACGAAAGCGCCAACAACCCGTGGACCGGCGGGGCGCAGAACCATCAACCGGACAAGGAAGGCGATTGGGCGGCGCGGCGCGAAGCCTCGATCCGGGCCTATTTCGAATGGATGCCGGTGCGTGAACCGGGCGCTGGACGAAGTCGGGCGCAGTTCTGGCGCACCTACGTCTTCGGCGATCTCGCCACGCTATCCACGCTCGAAACCCGCCACAGCGCCCGCGCCGAGCAGGTCGATTACCTAGCCTATAGCAAAACGATTGCCAGCCACGCCGATGCCCGGGCGATGGAACGCGATGCGATCGGCGCGCCTGGCCGGACGATGCTCGCCCCTGAATTGGAGGCCGATCTGGCGGCGGCCTGGACCCGGTCAAAGCAAGGGGGCCAGCCGTGGCGCTTGATTGGCAATCCGATGCCAATTGCCCGGACGCGGGTGCCCGATGTGGTTGGGCTGGGCCTGATTGCCGATCCCGAAGCCATGGCAAAGCCTGAAGTATCCGCCCGCGTGCTGGCCTGGAAAGGCAAATGGAACTTGCCGCTCTCGCCCGATACCTGGGATGGTTATGAATGGGCGCGCGAACGGCTTTACACGCAGGCTCGCAGCGCTGGAGTCAACGATCTGGTGTTCCTGACCGGGGATAGCCATTCGTTCTGGGCCAACCGGCTGGCCGATGCCGCCGGGCGTCCGGCCGGGATCGAACTGGGGACGGCCGGAATTTCATCGCCCGGCGATTTTGTCGAAAGCGGGTTCGATCTGGCAACCGCGGCCAAGCTCGACCGGGCGTTTGAAGAGCACAATCCCGAAGTCGTCTGGACCGACAATCTGCATCAAGGTTACGTCCGGCTGGTGCTGGGCCGCAGCGGCGGTCAGGCGGACTTTGTGGCTGTCAGCACGGTACTGTCGCAGCGGTACCGGACCGCGACGGTCAAGCGCATTGCGATCAGTCCGGGGGCGAACGGCCTGACCATGACCTGATCAGATCAGCGCGTCGCCCAGAATCGCCGCGCGCAGTTCGGCAATTCCCATGCCTTTTTCCGCGCTGGTAACGTGGATCACCGGATAGGCCGCCGGGTGCTTGCGCGCCTCCAATTCGGTCGCGGCGACCACTTCGGACAGTTCGCTGGCTTTGATCTTGTCGGCCTTGGTCAGGACGAGGCGATAGCCGACTGCTGATTCGTCCAGCATCTTGAGCATTTCGCGGTCAACGTCTTTGACCCCGTGGCGGCTGTCGATCAGCACCAGCGTGCGCTTGAGCACTTGCCGCCCGCGCAGGAAATCGCGGATCAGACGGCGCCAGTTTTCGACCACTTTGAGCGGGGCCTTGGCGTAGCCATAGCCCGGCATATCGACCAGCCGCAGCTTGGTCGGCTCGCCCACTTCAAAGAAGTTCAGCTCTTGCGTCCGGCCCGGCGTAACCGAGGCGCGGGCAATCGATTTGCGGCCCGTCACGGCGTTGAGCAGCGAGCTTTTGCCCACATTAGAGCGCCCGGCGAAGGCAATCTCTGCCGCTTCCGGCTCGGGCAGGAACTTCAGCGACGGTGCTGACAGCAGGAATTCGACCCGCCCGGCAAACAGCTTGCGAGCCGCTTCGGTATAGTCTTCGTCTTCAGTCATGGGTCACTTACCGCGCGCCTTGGCCCGCTCAAGGTCCACCACGTCCTTTTCCGCCTGCACTTTCAGCTGCGGATGGCGGGAATAGAGGTAGGCTTGCTGGGCGATGGTCAGCACGTTGGACGTGATCCAGTATAGCAGCAGTCCGGCCGCGAACGGGGCCATGATGAACATCATCATCCACGGCATGATCGCAAAAACTTGCTGCTGGACGGGGTCCATCTGCGCCGGGTTCAGCTTGAACTGCAGGTACATCGTGATCCCCAGCAGTACCGCTAGCAAACCGATCGCCAGGAACGCCGGCGGGGTGAAATCGAGCAGGCCGAACAAGTTGAGGATGTGGAGCGGATCGGGCGCGGACAGATCCTTGATCCACAGCGCGAACGGCTGGTGGCGCATTTCCACGCCGAGGATCAGCACCTTGTAGAGCGCGAAGAACACCGGGATTTGCAGGAAGATTGGCAGGCATCCGGCCAGCGGATTGACCCCTTCGGCCTTGTACAGCGCCATGACTTCCTGCTGCTGCTTCGGCTTGTCGTCCTTATAGCGGTCCTGGATCGCCTTCATCTTGGGCTGGATCGCTTTCATCGCGGCCATGCTGGCGAACTGCTTTTGCGCAATCGGGAACATCACCCCGCGCACAATCAGGGTCAGCAGCATGATCGCTCCGCCAAAGTTTCCAACCGCGTTAAACAGCCATTTCAGCAAGCCAAAGATCGGCTTTTCAAACCAGCGGAACCAGCCCCAGTCAATCGCGAGGCCAAAGTTGGTAATCCCGGTTGCCTCATAACGGTCGAGGACTTCGGTTTCCTTGGCCCCTGCAAACAGTTTGGTCACCCGCGTGGTCTGCTGGCCCGGAGCGATGGCGGCCTGCGGGTACAGCAGATTGGCGATGAAAATGCCTTTGCCGAGGCTGCGGAAATCGCTGCTCGCTCCGGTCTTTTCGGGGATCAGAGTGCTCATCCAATAGATATCGGTGAACCCGATCCAGCTGGGATTTGCCGGATTGGCGATTGTTCCCGCTTCGGCGATGTCGTCATAATCGTTGCCGAACGCGACTACGCCGTCGAAGGCACCGAACGGTCCGGCGTGGACGTTGAAGCTATCGAGCGCAGCGGTCTTGTCGGTCCGGTTCAATTGCGCCACTGGCTTGACCGCGACCGGAGCCGGGCCAGCATTGCTGACGCCCTGATTGACAGTCAGCATATAGTCCGCATCAATCGCATAGGTCAGCGTGAAGGTCTGCCCACCGGCGTTGTTCCAGCTCAGAGTCACCGGCGTCTGCGGGGTCAGCTTGGCCCCGGTAGGTGCAGTCCAGACGGTCTGGGCATTGGGCAGGGCAATCGGCACAGCGCCATCACCCATGGTCCAGCCAAACTGGGCATACTGCTGCGCCGGGGTGCCGGCCGGCGAATAGATCCGCTGCAGGCCTTGGCCCGGATCAAGCGCGGCGGTGTGCCGGTTGGTCGACAGGTCATCGAGCAGGCCGCCAGTGAGGTTGATCGTTCCCGACAGGCCGGGAGCTTCGATTTTGATCCGGCCGGGCGCGGCCAGCGCGGATTTGAGGTCGCGGGCTTCGGCGGCAATGTCGGCTGGATTGGTCAAGCCGCCTTCGCGGGTGGCAGGAGCGTTGGTCTGCGCAGCGGAGCTGGCCGTCGCAACCGGCTGCGGCTTATTGGCGTTGGGGTAAAAATACCGCATCGCCATGTCCCAGCCCAGCAGGATTGCCATGGTCAGGACCCCGGCCAGGACCATGTTGCGCGTATTCTGATTATCCACGTGGGCTGGCCCCTGCTTTCGAAAATTCGGTTCTGTTCAAATGGGGCGTGTTCGGCGCCGATCAAGGCACCGGATCATATCCATGCCCACCCCACGGATGGCAGCGCAATAGCCGCTTCGCCGCCAGCCAGCCACCCCTAATCGCGCCATGCTTTTCCAGCGCTTCAATCGCGTATTGCGAGCATGACGGGGCATAGCGGCACGATGGCGGGAGGATGCGCGAAGGACCAAGCTGCCAGCCCCGAGCGATCAGGATCATCAGGCGCTTCACCGCCGCGGCCCCGGTTTGCGGCGCGGCGGATCGCCCTTACCTTCGGCGGCGCGGGAGAGCGCCATAGCCAGTTCTTCGCGCAGTTTGCCAAAATCGCGTTCAACCCCGCCTTCGCGGCCGATCAAAACGTGGTCATGGGCGGGCAGGCCGCTCACGGGCAGCGCCTCGCGTAGCAGGGCGCGGAACCGGCGTTTCATCCGGTTGCGGACCACCGCGTTGCCGATCTTCTTGGTGACGGTGATGCCAAAGCGAATCGATTCGGCGGCGTTGGGGTTCACCAGCAACACAAAACCGGGACGTGCGATCCGCAAGCCCCGGTTAGCGCTTAGAAAGTCGGCCCTGTTTGAGAGGACCGAAATCATCGTCTTGCCGCTCAGGCAGACAGCTTTTTGCGGCCACGCGAGCGGCGGTTGGCCAGCACCTTGCGGCCGCCCGGAGTGGCCGAACGGGTGCGGAAGCCATGACGGCGAGCGCGAACAAGGTTGCTAGGCTGGAAAGTGCGCTTCATTTCAAAAACCTCGGAAGAATGTAATTTGTTTGCAGGGCAGAGCCCGGATCAGACGCGCGCCGTTACAGGGGGTGCAGGGGTGAGTCAAGGGATTCGGGGTCAGAATTGACCCTAATCCAAGGCAATCCATTTGCCCATGTCGCCACCCGTCAGCCACTTGGCATCGCCATTAGGGACCGAATTGGTCATGGCGTAAAACGAGCGGGCCTGCGCGGCTGGCATGCCCATCTCGACATAGTAATCGACATAGGCGCGGTTTTCAGGCGCGCTGTCAGCATAGTCGGTCGCCTCACGCCCGTCCTCGTCGGCCCAGGCGTGGACCGCGAATTCGGCGCCGGGCTCGGCGATCCGCACCTTTCCGGCCAGAAACAGCTCGACCCCGCCCGAGCGGACCGATCCGCCTGCGGGAACATATGTGGTCAGGCCGCGCGCCCGGATCATTCGGCCCAGTTTGAGATTGGCGCGGTCGTCTTCGGTGCCGGGGACCTCGATCATCTCGATCATCGAAATGCCGGGATAGGCCGCCATCATCGCCAGAAACTGCGCCGGGCTGGCGCTGTCGGTGCCATCGACCATCGCGGCGCGGGCGGGATCAAGCACGCGGAACGGGCCGAACCGGGCAATTCCTTGGGGGATCGCGGCGGGAGCAACCCCGACGAAGCGTTCTGATCCGCCTTCGTCGACGTATTCAGTAACCTCGACCGTTTCCTCGATGACTTCGTAGGTCACGACCTCACGGGCATGGACCGGCACGGCCATGGCGAACAGCGAGAGCAGAAGGAGGACGAAGCGGTGCATGGCCAGCTTATCGGGCCTGGCCCGTTGCCGGAATGCCAATGGGGGGGGTTAAAAATAGGTTACGAAGTTTGTTCTCACGCCAAAGCGCCAAGAGGTTGTCCATAGCCGCAGGCTTGCCCGTCTAATCGGCCTAGCGATTGACGGGGTGGACATTTAACCAGGCGGTTTCACCGCGCACGCAACATCTTGGCGTCTTGGCGTGAACTCCTACTAGCTCGATTTCGGGCGCAATCGCTCGACAAGCCGAAAACTAAGCGCCATCACCCAAGTATTCGAAACGATCCACTTGGGGGCATTACTTGGTCGCGCTGGTTCAAACGGTGGCCTATTTGGGGCTGGAGGCGCGCAGCATTGAGGTGCAGTGCCAAATCGCGCCCGGCTTGCCGCGGTTCAACGTGGTGGGTCTGCCGGACAAGGCGGTGAACGAGAGCAAGGAACGGGTTCAGGCTGCGCTTTCCGCGATGGGCCTGTCGCTGCCGCCCAAGCGGATCACGATCAACCTCTCACCAGCCGACCTGCCCAAAGAAGGCTCGCACTATGATCTGCCGATCGCGCTGGCGCTGCTGGCCGCAATGGGCGTGACCGATGCAGAGCAACTGGGCGATTTCATCGCGGTCGGCGAACTGGCGCTGGATGGCCGGATTGTGGCTTCCCCCGGCGTGCTGCTCGCCGCGCTCCATGCCTCGGGCCAAGACCTTGGGCTGATTTGCCCAGCGGTGCAGGGCAGCGAGGCCGCCTGGGCCAGCGGGGTCGCGGTGGTTCCGGCGCCCAATCTGGTCAGCTTGCTCAACCACCTGAAAGGCACCCAGCAACTGCCCCAGCCGCAACCCGGAGAGGCCGAGCCGCCGGGGTTCGGGCCGGACCTTAAGCAGGTCAAAGGTCAGGAAACCGCCAAACGCGCGCTGGAGATTGCGGCGGCGGGCGGCCACAACCTGTTGATGATCGGGCCGCCGGGCGCGGGCAAGAGCCTGCTGGCGAGCTGCCTGCCGGGGATCCTTCCGCCGCTGACTTCGGCGGAGGCACTGGAGGTTTCGATGGTCTCGTCAATCGCCGGATCGTTGGTCGATGGCAAGATCAGCCGGACCCGCCCGTTCCGCACCCCGCACCACTCCGCCTCGATGGCGGCGCTGACCGGTGGGGGGCTTAAAGTCAAACCGGGCGAAGTCAGCCTGGCGCATCTGGGCGTGCTGTTCCTCGATGAATTGCCCGAATTTCAGCGCGCGGCGCTCGATTCGCTGCGCCAGCCGCTGGAGACGGGCGTGGTAGATGTGGCGCGGGCCAATGCCCACGTAACCTTTCCGGCGCGGGTGCAGCTGGTCGCGGCAATGAACCCGTGCCGCTGCGGGCATCTCGGCGATCCGGCGCTGGCCTGTTCGCGCGCGCCGCGCTGTGCGGCAGATTATCAAAGCAAAGTCAGCGGGCCGATGCTCGACCGGATTGACCTTCATGTCGATGTCGATCCGGTCAGCGCGGCCGATCTTGGGCTGCCCCCGCCCGCCGAAGGCAGCGCCGAAGTCGCCGCCCGGGTCGCCGCCGCGCGGGCGATCCAGACCCAGCGGATGATCGGCACCGGCAAACGCAGCAATGCTGAACTCGATGGCGATTTGCTGGAACAATACGGGACGCCAGACGAACCGGGCCGCAAACTGCTGATGCAGGCCGCCGAAGCGATGCGCCTTTCCGCGCGCGGCTACACCCGAATGCTCCGCGTGGCGCGGACGATTGCCGATCTGGCGGGGAGTGAAGGGGTCGGGCGCATACATGTGGCCGAGGCGCTGAGTTACCGGCGGGTGGCGCCGAGGAGTTAGATAGATTTACGAAATTGCCGGATTGGAGAGTTTGATGTCTTATAGCCATTGGCCTAGCGGGCGTCAAAAAGGCAAAGGTCTTATCGAGAGCGCTGCAAAATTCCCCCCTTCTTCCCGCGATTCTATTGGCGGGCCAAGCCATAAAAAACATGAAGTGTTAAAAATAATAGGGGTAGAAACTAGTCCTGCTCTCGGAACGTTTGAAAGAGGAGCTATAATAGCACCGAATTTGAATATAAAAGGTAGTGGAAACCATGTTGAGCTTAGCGGTGGAGAGGGCTATGATCCCGATCTCCTTCGTTCATCTGTTTTATTTTTTGATAAATTAGACTCTCCGACGCAGAACATTTTTGGTTTTGGAGATTTAGAAAGTCTAGCTGGCTTGGATCAAATTCCTGGTTTTGGGCGCTCTCGAGTCTCGCTTGAGGGCATGATTTCAGTGGATTTTCAAGCGTTATCTGCGGCTGGCGCCTTTGACGCCTTAAATCAAAGGGAGCCTGGACGCTGGAGTATATCGAGGTCTGCTCAGAATTCCGGATTACCCTCCGCATTATTCGATAAGTCCGTCGGGCTAAGGATTAGGATCGAAAATGCAATACCCATTCCAGGCCGTGAAGTGTCATTTGACGACATTTTGTCTTTTAAAGACCGAAGAAAGTCGGAGTTGATGGCGCTCAGGCATCATATCGATGGAATTATTTTGGAAGTGGCAAATTCTGAATTTCAAGAACTTACGGAATTAGTTGCATATGAGAAATTAATTTTGTCTCTAGATGATTACTATGAGTCAATTCGACCAATGAATTTTAAGAAAAGGCTTATGAGTCTAGAAATCTCTGTAAGCCTAAATGAAGCTTTCCATGGCGCGTTTGGGGCAATGGCTCTGGCAGCAAGTTCGGCGCGGTTTGGCTTCGCAGATTTGTTAGCAACTGCTGGCGGTGTTATCGCTTTGGAGAAGACGGTTTCGTTGAAGCGGAAGGTGGCGTCGCCTTTCCCTTACGAATACCTGTGGCGTGCCGGATCGGAGATTTAGAAGCAGTAAACTCTTTGACCAGCCTTCTCTACCGCAGCACTCTCAGCTCTGGCCGGGCGGCGGCTTCGTCAAACTCAGCCTGCGACTTGCCGACATCTGCCGCGTTGCGCCATTCGAGGTCCATGGGGCCGAGCACGCGGTTATCGTGCGAACGGATGCCGATCAGGTCGATCGGCAGGCCATCGCGGGCGTCGCATAGCACTGGGTTGCTGGGGACACCGCAGCCATATTTTTCGCCCCATTGGCGCAGTGCTAGCATCGCGGGGAGCAGGTCGAGGCCTTTGGCGGTCAGGCGGTATTCGATTTTGCGGCGATCATCGGGCAGCGGCTCGCGCTTCATAATGCCGTGTTCGACCAGCCGGGCGAGACGGTTTGACAGGATGTTGCGGGCGATGCCGAGCGCGCCGAGGAACTCTTCAAAATGGTGCAGACCGTTGAAAGCGGCGCGCAGGATCATAAAGCTCCAGCGTTCGCCCATCACTTCGAGCGCGGCCGGAAGCCCGCAGTTCTGCATATCATTGAGCGGTTCGTGCAGCTTACCCATCGTCACATCCCTTATCCCGAGCGCGGTCTAACTCAATTGCGCTTCGCAACCGACAAAAAAATCTTTGCCGCAGTGCACAGTTTTCAGTTGCAACTTAATACCTATCGTAATAGGTAGTGATTCGCAACGCAAATCGAGTCTCCCCTCCCAGGACCCTTCGATCGCTGCGGGCAACAGCAAAACAAGGGATTAGATCATGATGACTGCAACCAACCGTAGCCTTTCGCGCAACCTCGTTCTCGCCGGTCTGGCGCTGTTCGGCACTGTCGCCAGCTTTTCCGCCACCGTTTCCCCCGCGCAGGCTGCCAGCCAGCGCTACACCGCCAAGCTGACCACCGCTCTCGAAGCCCCGGCCAAGAAGGTCGTCAACGGCGTGCTGTGGAACTGCGCCGGCGACACCTGCACCGGCGCCGTCGATGGCGCCCGCCCGCTCAACACCTGCGTCAAAGTCGTCAAGGCTTTCGGCTCGGTTTCGACCTTCGCCACCCCCAAGGGCGAACTCAGCGCTGACGATGTTCAGAGCTGCAACGCTGCCGCCTGAGGCGC
>JAYURW010000049.1:0-23887 GCA_043756025.1 Novosphingobium sp.
GCTGCGCGCCGATGGCTATGCGATGAGCGCCGATTATGCCGGGGCCGATGTGGTGCTGGTCAACACCTGCGGCTTCCTCGATTCGGCCAAGGAAGAAAGTCTGGCCGCGATTGGCGAGGCGATTGCCGAAAACGGCCGGGTCATCGTCACCGGTTGCATGGGCAGCGAGGCAGAGCTGATCCGGGCGAAATTCCCCGCCGTGCTCGCAGTGACTGGCGCGCATCAATATGAGGCGGTGGTCGAGGCGGTGCATGAAGCCGCCCCGCCCGGCCAGGGGCCATATGTCGATCTTATCCCGCAAAATTACGCGGATATGGCTGACATCAAGCTGACCCCGCGCCACTACAGCTATCTCAAGATTTCAGAGGGCTGCAACCATTCCTGCGCCTTCTGCATCATCCCGCAGCTGCGCGGCAAACTCGTCAGCCGGCGGATCGATGCGGTGCTGCGCGAGGCCGAAAAGCTGGTCGCGGCAGGCACGAAGGAACTGCTGGTGATCAGCCAGGATACCTCGGCCTATGGCGTCGATACCCGCCACGAAAGCCGCGCCTGGAAAGGCCGCGACGTTCGCGCGCATATGACCGATCTGGCGCGCGAGCTGGGCGGATTGCGCACCCCGCAAGGTGCCGCGCCGTGGGTGCGGCTGCACTATGTCTACCCCTACCCGCATGTCGATGCAGTGATCCCATTGATGGCGCAAGGGCTGCTCACGCCCTACCTCGACATTCCGTTTCAGCACGCCGCGCCTTCGGTTTTGAAGGCCATGAAGCGTCCGGCCAACGAGGCCAAAGTGCTCGAACGGCTGCGCAGCTGGCGCGAAATTTGCCCCGATATCGCGATCCGCTCCAGCTTTGTGGTCGGCTTTCCGGGCGAGACCGAGGCCGATTTCCAGTATCTGCTCGATTGGCTCGATGAGGCGCAGCTCGACCGGGTTGGCGCGTTCCGGTTTGAACCGGTCGAAGGCGCCCACGCCAACGGCCTGCCGAACCCGGTGCCCGAAGCGGTCAAGGAAGAGCGCTTTGCCCGGATCATGGCCAAGACCGCCGCGATCAGCGCCGCCAAGCTCGCCGCCAAGATCGGCCGGACCCTACCGGTGATCATCGACGAAGTGGGCGAGCCTGATGAAGACGGCGACGTCGGCGCCACCGCGCGCAGCCAGGCCGACGCGCCAGAGATCGACGGCGCGGTGTACCTGCGCGATGTGCCCGCTGGCATAGCGGCCGGCCAGATCGTGCAGGCGGTCATCGAGGATGCCGACGAGCATGACCTGTTTGGTGTGATCGCCTGAGCGCCTCGAATGGGGCCCAAGCGCGCTGCTAAGTTCACAACCTGACAGGGTCCAAGGGAATACAATAAACTTCTGTCACCCTGCGACACTTTGCGCCGCCTTGAGTCACTTTCTGCCACTTTCGCGCACCCGGCGTGCGGGCACGACAGCGACACCGGGAGACTGAATTGGCGGGCAAAACGCGTCATTACCGGCGGAATTTAGCAGGTGGCGGCAGTGTAGGAAAATCGGGTTGATCGACGCGCCCACGTAATTTCCTTGCTTTTCGCCGCAACTTCGCTTAAGGCCTGCCCCACGATCGGCGCGCGGGCCTTGTCCTGCCGCAGTTTCGGGCAGCGTGATGCCAGCGTTTCAACGCATGGCCAGCCCGACAACTTGCGATCGCCGAAATCGCTGAAGCCGCCTTTTTCACGCAGGGTCGCATCGAACGACACCTTGCTTCGTTCGCGCGCAATTCTGCGCGCGTGCGGCGCTTCCATTTGTGAGTATTTTCATGTCTTATTTTTCCGACCTTGGCCTGGCCGAGCCTTTGCTCCGTGCGCTTGAAACCAAGGGCTATACCGATCCCACCCCGATCCAGACCCAGGCGATCCCGGCATTGCTGGCCGGCCGCGATCTGCTCGGTATTGCGCAAACTGGCACGGGTAAAACCGCCGCGTTCTCGCTGCCTTCGCTGCACCGTCTGGCCGCCGATCCCAAGGGCCGCAGCGCCGCTTCGTGCCGGATGCTGGTGCTTTCGCCGACCCGCGAGCTGGCCGCCCAGATTGCCGAAAATATGCGCGGCTATGCCAAGTATCTGAACCTGTCCGTACAATGCGTGTTCGGCGGTTTGCCCGTGGGCAAGCAGGCCCGCGCACTGGTGGGCGGGACTGACATTCTGGTCGCCACCCCGGGCCGCCTGCTCGACCTGATCGATCAGCGCGCGCTGACGCTGCGCAATGTCGAAATTTTTGTGCTCGACGAAGCCGACCAAATGATGGATCTGGGCTTTATCGTCCCGCTGAAACGCGTCGCGGCGATGCTGCCCAAGGAACGCCAGAGCCTGTTCTTCAGCGCGACCATGCCCAAGGCAATCGCCGATCTGGGCCGCCAGTTCATCAACAATCCGGTGCGGGTCGAAGTTTCACCGCAGGCCACCACGGCCGAGCGGGTTGAGCAGTATGCGATCTTCATCAACCAGGCCGAAAAGCAGGCTTTGCTGACGATCAGCCTGAAAAAGGGTCTCGAATCGGGCGAGATCGAACGCACGCTGGTGTTCACCCGGACCAAGCACGGCGCCGACCGGGTGGTTCGCCACCTCAACACCGCCGGCGTCAATGCTGCGGCGATCCACGGTAACAAGAGCCAGGCCCAGCGCACTGCCGCGCTGCTGGCTTTCCGCAAGGGCACCACGCCGGTGCTGGTCGCGACCGATATCGCCGCGCGCGGGATCGACGTGACCGGAGTCAGCCATGTGTTCAACTATGAAATCCCCAACGTGGCCGAACAGTACGTTCACCGGATCGGGCGCACCGCCCGCGCCGGGGCCGACGGCGTGGCGGTGAGCTTTGTCGCTCCCGACGAAAAGCCTTACATCCGCGATATCGAACGGCTGACCGATGTGAAGCTGGCGATGTTGCCATTGCCGGAAAACTTCCAGCAAGAAGCCTCGCGCCTGCCCGCCCCCAGCCGCAAGCCGGCCGAGGCCGAGCAAGATGCTCGCCGCGAAGAACGCGATGCTCGTGGGCGTAGCGGTGCGCGCGGCGGCGGTGCTGGCGGCGGCCGTGGTGGCCCGCGTTCGGGCGGTCAACGCTCGAACAACAACCGCGCCACCGGCGGCCAAGGCCGTGATGGCCAGTCGCGCGATCAATACATTCGCAACGAGCGGATTGGCGACGGCCGTCAGGCCTCTGCCCCGCGCGGCCCGGTGTTCAATCCGCTGGCTTCCGAAGAACGCGAAGCCCGCGCTTTTGGCCATATGCCGAGCAAGGATGCCCGCCCCGAAGGTCGCTCTGAAGGCCGCCGGGACGAGCGCCGCCCCGAACCACGCGGTGATCGCCCAGCTCCGCGCCGCGATGGCCAAGCCCCGCGGCAGGACGGTCACGCCCCGCGCCGTGACGGACAAGCCCCGCGCGCCGAAGGTCAAGCCCCACGCCGTGATGGGCCAGCACCCCGCGCAGACGGTCAACCGCGCCGCGATGGTCAGGCGCCGCGCAAGCCAAACGGCGGCGGCAAGCCGAACGGCGGCGGACAGCGCCGCTGGGGCTAACGCCCAGCGCCTCTTGCCTAATTGAACAAAGGCCGCATGATGACCCCCTTGAAAAGAGGGGCGATTGATGCGGCTTTTGTTTGTTCTGCCGGTGCTGGCGCTGACCGCCTGCGGTGAGGCGCCGCCCAAGCCGCTGACAGCTGAGCAAAGTGCCGCGCTGGCTCCGGCTGATCCGCGGCTGGCGCAGCTTTATGCGGGATCGTGCAAATCCTGCCACACGGTCAAGGACTCGCTCGCTCCGTTGACCGGTGACCGCTCGCTGTGGGATCCGCGCTGGAAACAGGGCGAAGCGGTGCTGCTGGCCGCCGCAATCCAGGGCAAAGGCGGAATGCCCGCAGGCGGCCAATGTTTCACTTGTACGCCCGCTGATCTCAAGGCGCTGATCGGCTTTATGGCCGGGCGCGAGGGCGGCAAGTGACGTCCCGGCGCAAGCTCCTGCTGGGCGGCGCGGGGTTGCTGGCGCTCGGCGTTGGCGGGCTGACCGGACGACGGATCTGGCTGAGCCGCGAGCCTGAACTGCCAGCACCGATCAATGCTGAAGGCCGCGCGCTGTGGTCCAACTGGGCCGGTACCGCAACCGCCTATCCTGCGGCCCGAGCTGCCCCGGCGAGCGAGGCTGAATTGGCCGCGCTGTTGCCGAAAGCGGCCACCCCGGTGCGTCCGGTTGGATCGGGCCACAGCTTCACTGCGCTGGTCCCGACGGACGGCACGTTGCTCTCGCTCGACCGGTTAGAGGGGTTGGTCAGCCACGATGCCGCCGCCCACACCGCAACGGTTCGTGCCGGAACCAAGCTTTCAGCACTTGGGCCCTTGCTCGCCGGGATCGGGCAGGAAATGCCCAACTTGCCAGATATCAACAAGCAGACGCTGGCCGGTGCGATGGCCACTGGTACCCACGGAACCGGCAAAGGCTTCAGGGCGCTGCACGGCGAAGTGACGGCCATGCGGCTGGTCCTGCCCGATGGCAGTGTCGCGGAATGCAGCCGAACTGACCGCCCCGAACTGTTCCACGCCGCCCGGGTTTCGCTGGGCGCATTCGGGGTGCTGAGCGAGGCCACTCTGCAGAACCGTCCGCTTGAGCGGGTCCGCAAAGTGGTGACTCTGGTCGATACCGAGCAGATGTTGCGCGATTGGCCCGCGCTGGCCAGCCAGCACCGTAATGCGGAATTCCTGGTGCTGCCGTTCACTGGCAAGTCGGCGCTGATCACCCACGACGCGACTACTGAGCCGGTCATCCCGCGTCCGCCCGATCAGGACGTTGACACGCTGATGGACCTGAAGCGGCTGCGCGATCTGTTCGAATTCACGCCCGCTTTGCGCCGCCGAGCCGCGCAGGCGGCAATGGCCGATATCCCGCCCGAAGTGTCAATCGACGAGGGCTGGAAGCTGCTTTCCAACGAACGTCCGGTCCGCTTCAAGGAGCTGGAATACCATCTGCCGATCGATCAGCAGGTTGGCGCGCTGCGCGAAGTAATCGCCCGGATCGAACGCGATGCACCGGGCGTATTCTTTCCGATCGAAGCCCGGATTATCGCGCCAGACGATGCCTGGCTATCCCCCTTCTACCAGCGCGAGAGCGGCTCAATTGCGGTCCATGCCTGGTACAAGGAGGATCATGACTGGATGTTCCGGCTGGTCGAACCGGTCCTGCGCGAAGCAGGCGGGCGGCCGCACTGGGGCAAGCTCCATTCGCTCGGCGCGGCGGAACTGAAAGCGCTTTACCCGATGTTTGCCGAAGCACAGGCGCTGCGCCGCGCGGTTGACCCGCAAGGGCGAATGGTCAATTCGTTCGTGCAGCGGATCTTCGGATGAAGCGCCGCACAGTCCTGATCGGCGGCGGGGCGCTGGCGCTGGCCGGGGTGGGCACATGGGCGCTGCGGCCCGAGGAGAGAGGTGCGATGCACAATCCCTATTTCAACGGCCTGGCCGCCGCGCTGAAACGCGCCGGGCTGAACCGCCCGACTTTGGTAATCGACCGGGTCCGGCTGACCGCCAATATTGCCGCCATACGCAAAAGCGTCGATGCCGCAAAGCTGCCGCTGCGGGTGGTCGCCAAATCGCTGCCGGTGCCAGGATTGCTCGATGCCATCCTGACCGGGATGGGCACCCAGCGCCTGATGGTATTCAGCGCCGAAATGCTGCGCCAGCTGATGCCGCTCCATCCGCAGGCAGACTATCTCGGCGGAAAGCCGCTACCGGTCAGCGAGTTCGTTCGCATCTCCAGCGATGCGGCGACCGATCCCGGCCCGCGAATGCAGTGGTTGATCGATACGCCGCAGCGGCTCGCGCACTATGCCGAAGCGGCCAAGGCGCGCGGTATTGCGCTGCGGGTCAATCTGGAGATCGACGTCGGCCTGCACCGCGGCGGCTTCGCCGATCCGCAGGCGCTGGCCGAGACTGTTGCGGCGGCCAAGGCAGCTGGCGTCGAGATCGCGGGCCTGATGGGCTACGATCCGCACGTCCCCAAAATGCCCAGCCCCGACAGCGCCTATGCCGATGCGCAAGGCGCCTATGCCAAGGCCATTGCGGTGCTAGCGGGCACAGGCCTCGATCCCGCCAGCTTGACGCTCAACGGCGCAGGCAGTCCGACTTTCCGCCGCCACTGCGCCGGGACCGTCGCGAACGAAGTTTCGGTCGGGTCAGCTTTCGTCAAACCGGGGGATTTCGACTACGACGATCTGGCCGACCTCGCTCCCGCGTCTTTCATCGCCACCCCGGTGATCAAAGCCAGCACCGACCAACCGCTGCCCGGGGTTGAGGCCTTTTCCAGCGCGATGCACTGGTGGGACCGCAACACTACCCGCGGGTTCTTCATCCACGGCGGACACTGGCTGGCCAAGCCGGTTTCGCCCGGCGGGTTGGAGTACTCAAAACTGTTTGGGCGCAGTTCCAATCAGGAGCTGCTAACCGGATCGCCCCGGATCACGCTCAAACCCGACGACACCATCTTTCTCCGCCCCGACCAGAGCGAAGCGCTGTTTCTGCAATTTGGCGATATCGCGGTTTTCGATGGCGGCGAAATTGCGGAAACATGGCCGACCCTGTCGGTGAGTGCCTAATTGGGCAGCAGCGGGGCCGGCAGATCTCGGCCATATTTAAGGAACAGCGCCCGCAATTTGGGATTCCCCTCCAGTAACCCGCGCGCGTCGGGCGGTCCGCCGGGCTGAGGACGGTCAAAGCTGAATGCAGCCGGTTGCAATATGACCAGCACCTTCGCGCGCGTATCTGGATCGGCCAGTCCCAACCGAACTATCCGTTCCGCAGCAACGCGGTCTCCCTTGCACAAAGCGGCGGTCACCGTCACTTCAATACCCTCCTTCCAATTGGCCTCGATCGCTTTCCACCAACCAGCCAATTCGAGATTGTTCGGGTTCAGATTGGTGGCCGCGCAAAAGCGGGCATAGGCCGCGAGTTGCTGCGCATAGGGATTGCCGTGATCCGCCGCGACTTTCATGGCCAGTTCCGCGGCGGGCAAGGCTTCAGCCCAGCGGCCTTGATCGACCAAGCGCGTACTGCGGTTGATCGCAAAGCTGACCACCCAGGCGCGATTACCCTCG
Source organism: Novosphingobium sp. (assembly GCA_043756025.1). Lineage (GTDB taxonomy): Bacteria > Pseudomonadota > Alphaproteobacteria > Sphingomonadales > Sphingomonadaceae > Novosphingobium. The sequence continues at coordinate 7,094 of JAYURW010000049.1, forward strand.
GGCGGCAAGGTGCCCAACCGGTCCATCAGTTTATCCGCCTCGCCGCGGCGCCCCAGATTGTCGAGCGCGCGGACTTCGGCATTGATCACCCAGCCTTCGCCTTCGCCCCAGCGCAGTTCTGCACCGGGGGCATGATCGATTTTGGCCGCAACCCGCACCGCACTCGCCGGATCGCCATTGAGGGTTAGCGCACTGACCCAGTCGGAGCGGAGTTCGCCATCCTCGGGCGCCCCCTCGCTGCGCTGCTGGGTATAGCCTACCGCCGCCTCGCGCAGCGGCTTGAAACGCAGTCCGGCAGCAGTTTCAAGCATTGGCCAGATCGGTTCGAAATGCCGATCGATCAGCATATCGCGGACGGTTCTGGGTTCGGGGGTCAAGGTCGCCATTCGCCCGGCCAGATCGGTTTCACCGGCTGCAATCGCGGGCTTCACTGCAAACCAACCGATATTTGGGCGCAGCTCATCAGGCAGGCTGTAAAAGGCTCCGGAGCGGACAAATTGCAAGGCGATCGGCCCTGCCGCCTCAGGCCCGATCATTTGCAGCCCATAGCTCCACAGTTTGACATTCGCGCTGCGGTATTCCTCCGGCCAACCGCGTTCCGCCACGTGCCGCAGATGGTCGGCAAAGACCGCTTTGTCGCGGGCCATTGCCGCGCTGAGCAGGATATCGTCTTCAAGGTCGATCCGGCGCTTCGGCTCGATGCTGCTGCCCCAGATCGTCTCTGCCCGCACGAAATGTCCGACTGCAGCTTCGTGCCGCTGTTCGCTTTTGGCGCAGTATCCCGCAGCCAGGGCAGCCGCACCATCAATGTTTTGGCCGGGTTTCCGCCGCGATGTCTCACCCGCATAGGCGGCGAGCTCGCACCAAAGCCGCGGTGAAATCTCCTGCTTGAGCAATGCCTGCGTTCGCTTCGCAATCTCCTCGCCGCTCATTGCCGCCAGCTGTTCGGCGGTCGGAATGCCATCGGGTTGGGGAGCGTCAGCTCCACCCAGCAGCAACGCAGCGGCCAGCAGCAGTACGGATCGGATCGGTCGCATTGGCGAATCCCCTGAATTGATCGGCTCAGCCTAACCAATTGAAAGCCGGGCGCCAGCGTGATCCGCATCACGGCCAGCTGACCCCCGCAAAGCTACCTAGCGGTGCATGGCTGATGGGAATGCAACTCCTTACCCGGCTCTCACTTCACGCGCCGGCCTGGCGGCTCCGCTGGCTTTTGTGCGCGCGGTGGTGGTGCGGGACTGGCGCTCACTGCGGGTGACGCTGATCGCTTGCGCGGTTGCGGCGATTGTCACCTCATTCCAATATCAGGTCTATACTTCGTTCGTCCGGGCCGGAGCGGTTGGGCCCAAATTCGTCGGCGGGGCCGTCTGGGTCAGCGCCGGGTCGATTGAATGTTTTGATTTTCCGGGCATTATCGGCGAGGATTATGCCGGTCTGATCGCCCGCAATTTCCCCCAATCTGGCGTCCGCCGGGTCGCCTTTGGCTTTACCGCCTGGACCTCGCCCAGCGGACGGCGCGGCAATGTTGCGGTAATCGGGATCGACGACGCCGCCGATGGTCAGGGCCGCCGTCTGAGCGAAACCAGTTTCATCGCCGACCGCTCTGATCTGGCCCGACTGGACCTGAGCGGCGCGGCTGACCAGCAAGCTACTCTGGGCGGCGAAACCATGCAATTGGCCGGAACCACCAGCCGCCTGCCAACCTTTCTGGGCGCGCCCTATGTAGTGACCAGCTTTGAACAGGGCCGCCGGATCTTGCGAATGGAGCCGGGTTCCACTGCGTTCCTGGTGTTTGATGATCCCGGGCATGGCCACGCTGATCTGGCCGCCGCACTTGGCCGCTCGCAAGCGCAATTCCCCGAACTGTCGCTGCGCAGCGGGGCTGAATTTGAGCGCAGCTCGTCCGTCTACTGGCAGCGCAAGACCGGCGCGGGCAGCGCGATAATTCTGGCCGCGATACTGGCTTCGGTGCTGATGATGATCCTGCTGGCCAATGGCGTGCTGCGGTTTCTGCAGCGCTATTCGCAGGATCTGCTGTCGATGCTGGGCCACGGCGCGGGCCAGCGTGAGGTCTGGCTGGTGGCGGGCGGAATCGCGGTGGTGGTCGCGGCGGTGACGCTGGTGGCGATGATGATTTTCACCCCGCTGATGATCCTGGCGCTCAAGCCACTGCTGCCGTGGGTCGCTTTTGCACCCAGCGATGCCTTGGTGCCCGCAGCGGCAGTGCTGATCGCGCTGGCTGTCGGCATCGCCAGCGCGGGCAGCGCTGTGCGCCAATTCGGACCGGAGGCCGTGTTCAGAACATGAAACTGCAATTTGCCCTTACCGCAATGCTGGCGCTGGGTGCCTGCACCGCGTCGCACAGCGAGCCAGCGCCGCAGCAGCCCGCACCATACCTCGCCACTGCCGTGGGCCGGATCGACAGCGCGGGCGAGGCGCGCCAGCTGGTCGCCGCTGCCGATGGCGTGATCGAGCGGGTGCTGGTCCGGCGCGGCGATCTGGTCAAAGCCGGGCAGGTTTTGCTCGAGGTCGATTGCGCCCCGCGCGCTGGGCTGGCCGTTGCCGCCGCCGCCAGTGCCGGGCAAAGCCGGGCCGAAGCCGCGCTGGTTCGCGCCGGGCCGCGCCGCGAGATGGTCACGACCGGCTCTGCTGCTTTGGCGAAGGCCGAGGCTGATCTGCGCGGTGCAGAACAATCGCTCGAACGGGCCAAAGCGCTGGCTGCGCGCGGGTTTGTGTCCAAACGCGAACTTGATGCCCGCAGCGCCGAACGCGATGCCGCCAGCGCCGCCCGCGATGGTGCTGCGGCCGAGCTGGCCGGGCTTTCCAATGGTTCGCGTCCGCAGGAACGCGCCTCGGCTGATGCGGCCGCCCGCGCCGCCCAAGGTCAATCCGAAGCGGCCGGGGCGGCCTTGGCGCAGTGCCAGATCCGCAGCCCAATCGACGGACAAGTGCTGCAAGTGCTCCGCCGCGAGGGCGAGTTTTCCGGAGCCAGCCAAGGGACGCCGCTGATCGTGGTTGGCAATCTGGGCCAGCGGATCGTCCGCGCCGAAGTGGGCGAACGCGATGTGCCGGTGCTGCAGATCGGTGCTCCGGCTGAAGTGTGGATCGATGGATCACCTCGGCGGTGGCGCGGCCGGGTGGTCGAAATGGCTTCTGTGATGGGCCGCCGCAGTGCCCGTTCGCTCGATCCGACCGACCGGTTTGACCGCGATGTCCGTGAAGCGATCATCGCAATCGACGATCCCGATCTGCCCAGCGTGGTCGGTCTGCGGGTCACCGTGGGCTTCCGCAAATGAGCGCCCAGCCGCTGATCCTCGACAAAGTGTCACGCTCGATGCTCGATTCGGGCCAGGAAAAACCGATGCTGGCGCCGCTCAGCCGGGTGTTTGCGCCGGGGCAGCTGCACGTGGTCAGCGGGCCATCGGGAGCGGGTAAGACCACCCTGCTGTCGTTGCTGGCGCTGGCGGTGCCGCCCAGCCGCGGCCTGCTGCATTGGGGCACAGTCAATCTTAGCGGGCTAAAACCGCCAGCCGCAGCGGCCTGGCGCCGCGCTAATCTCGGCATGATTTTCCAGACCAGCCGGTTGGTCTCGGTGATGAACGCGCTGGAGAACGTCTGCTTTGGCGGTGCAATTCGCGGGCTTGATGTGGGCGACGAAGGCCGCCGGTTGCTCAGCGCGTTCGGGCTGGGTGACAAGCTGGGACAATTGCCGGCCCAGCTTTCGGGCGGGGAAAAGCAGCGGGTCGCCATCGCTCAGGCGCTGGCCTGCCGCCCAATGCTGCTGCTGGCTGATGAGCCGACCGCCAGCCTTGATGCCGCCAACGCCGCTTTCGTCGCCGAAACGCTCAAAGCCTATGCCCGCGCCAATGCCGCCTGCGTAATCTGCGTCAGCCATGACCGCACCGTAATCGGCGCGGCCGACAATCTTCTGACTTTGGAACGGCCATGAGTGCCGCGCCCAGACCCATTCAAACAGGGACATCCTCCATGCATGACAAGCGATTTTACGATTCGACTCTGGCGCTGATCGAGCGGGACGCGGTGGAAATGGCGATGCATATGCTGGTCGGGCAACTGCATTCTGCCAGGGCCGAGCCGCAGCGCTGGCAAGTCGCCCGGCAAGCCTATCTCGACCACCCCTTGCGCGATGCCATGCTGGAAGATCCCTATATTGCCCGCTGCGTCAACAAGCCGCGCGGCTATGCCGGGGATGCCGAGTTGATTGATATGATTTACGACCAGCAGCTGCCGGCAGAAACCAGCCAGCGCGGCCAGCGCCTGTTCCATCAATCGATGGCCTTTCCCACCAGTGACGCTGTCCGCCAGCGCCGCGATGCGGCCGAGCAATTGATTAGCGGTGCGGCCCGCAGCGGCCAGCGCATCCTAAGCCTCGCCTGCGGGCATTTTCGCGAGGGCGATCCGCTGATCGGGCAAGATCTCTCGCACGTTACGCTGGTCGATCAGGATGCCTTGTCGCTGACGGTGGTGCGGCAGCGGCATGGCGCGGCGATCAACTGCCACCAAGCCAATGTGTTCAGCTTTCTGCGCAGCGCGGCGGCCCGCGGCGAGCGATTTGACCTGATCTACACGCTGGGGCTGACCGACTATCTCGATGATCGGGCGATGGCTTTGTTGCACCGGATGGTCGGTGCTGTGCTGGCACCCGGCGGAACTTTTCTGCTGGCCAATTTCATGCCCGGCCACCTTTCAATCGGGTGGATCGAAGCGGTGATGGACTGGGTGCTGATTTACCGCGAACCCGAAGAGCTCGCCGCTTTTGCCCGGGCCAGCGGGTTTGAGCCCGAAATCTGGCAAGATCCAACCGGCGCAATCGCCTGGTGCCGGATGCAGCGGCCCTGAAGCCCAGTTCTAGAACATCTTGGTCAGGGTATAAAACAGCGCGCCGACCGCCGCGCTCATCGGGATGGTTATGAACCAGGCGGTGATGACCCGCCCGGCCACGCCCCAGCGGACTGCGCTGGCTTTCCGCGCGGCACCGGTCCCGATGACCGCGCCGGTAATCGCGTGGGTAGTCGAAACCGGGATGCCGAACGCGCTGGCCCCGAACACCACGATTGATCCAGCGGTGCTGGCGCTGAACCCGGTGTGGTGGTTGAGCTTGGTAATCTTGGTGCCCATCGTCTTGATGATCTTCCACCCACCCGACAGCGTCCCCAGTGCGATCGCGGTATAACAGGCGAGCACAACCCATTCGGGCACATGGAATTCCCCGCCAAGATAGCCGGTCGAATAAAGCAGGACGGTGATGATCCCCATGGTTTTCTGGGCGTCATTGCCGCCGTGGCTGATCGAATAGGCTGCGCTGGAAACCAGATGCAGGCCCTTGAACCAGCCTTCGGCCCGGCGCGGCTGAAACCCTTTGAACGCCCACGAGGTAATCAGCACCATCAACATCGCCAGCGCAAAGCCGATCACCGGTGACAGGAAAATCGCGATCACGGTCTTGGTCGTGCCAGAACTTTCCACGACTGCGAATCCGCCGTGCGCGATCCCCGCCCCCAGCAATCCGCCAATCAGGGCGTGGCTGGAGCTGGAGGGAATGCCTTTCAGCCAGGTCACGATGTTCCAGAACATCGCCCCGATCAGCGCCCCGAACACCACCGCCGGGGTCACCGCGTCCTTGTTGATGATGCCTTTGCCCACCGTTTCAGCGACGTGCAGCCCGACCAGCCAAAAAGCCGCGAAGTTGCCGACTGCGGCAAACAGAACGGCGTTGACCGGGGACAGCAACCGGGTCGAAACTACTGTGGCGATCGAATTGGCCGCATCGTGCAGCCCGTTCAGAAAATCGAATGCCAAGGCCAGGATAATCAGACCGACCAGCAGCGGAAAGGCGAGCTCATTCACTGCCGTTCTCCCTTAAAAGGTGGCGGCCTCAGCCGTGGTCGATGACCAGGCTGTCAATTTCGTTGGCGGCGTCCTCAAACGCATCGGCGATGCGTTCCAGGTTCTTGTAAATCTCGCGGCTGACCATGAATGCCAGCGGATCGGATTTGACCTTCTGGGCCTGAAACGCGGCTTTCATCCCGGTGTCGTGCAAGACATCGACTTCGCCTTCGAGCTTGACCAGCTTGGCAGTCAGTTCGTGCAGGCGGCGGCCATTGCGCTCAACATCGCGCAGCAGCGGCATTGCTTCGGAAATCAGCCGGGTGGCGTCCTGCACCAGCACCCCGATCTGCTTCATCTGCGGCGAAAATTCGAACACCTCGAGCAGTTCAATCGCGCTGGCGGTGCGGTTCATTTCGTCGATAGTATCGTCCATCGATCCAATCAGCGCGGTAATCGCGCCGCGATCAAACGGGGTTAGGAAAGTCTGCCGGACTTCGTGGAGGGTTTCGCGGATCACTTCGTCGGCATCGTGTTCACGGTCGCGGATTGTACGCAAATGCGCGGCGCGATCACCCTGTCCGGAAGTCAGCTGAGTCAACGCATCCGCCGCCCCGTTCATCGCGGCGGCGTGACGTTCAAACAACACATAAAAGTCGCCAGAATGCGGCAACAGCCGCTGAAACCACCCGAACATCGCCTGTCCCCTACACCGATTGTGACAGCGATATGACACCGGTCAGGCGGAAGCGCTACGGGCGGAGCATCGTGTCCACAACAATACCGATCAGAGCCAGCCAATCCGCCGGAACCGCAGCCACAGCCCGCCGCAAACCCCGAAAATCAGCGCCAGCACCGCCGGATAGCCCCAGAGCTGCTCCAGCTCGGGCATATATTTGAAATTCATTCCGTAAACCCCGGCGATCGCGGTTGGCACAGCCAGAATTGCGGCCCAGGCGGCCAGTTGACGGGTCATCACGCCTTGGCGGTGCTGTTCAAGCAGGCTGGCGGTTTCGACGATGCTGGCCAGCGTATCGCGCAGCCCGTTCATCCGCGCCAGTGTCCGGCGGGCATGATCGAGAACATCGCGGAACCAGATCCGGGCTCCGGCATCGATTACCGACAGATCGGTAAAGGTCAGCCGCTCGCAGACCTCTTCCATCGGGCCGACAATCCGGACAAACCGGCGGAACTGGCGGCGCAGGCGGAAGATCCGGCGGATCGTCGACGGTTCGGGGAATGTATCGATGGCCCGCTCCTCCATCGCCTGGACCGAATCCTCAAACTGCTCAAGGATCGGCTGAAACCCATCGACGATGAAATCAAGTACCGCGTGGGCGACGTAATCCGGACCCTCTTTGAGCCGGGTTGCATCCGCTTCGAGCCGCTGGCGCAAAGCGGAATGAGCCCGGGTCGAGCCGAGCCGGACGGTGACGATGAAATCGCTGCCGAGGAACAAGGCGGTCTGGCCGAAGGCGATATTGTCACCCTCTTGAATCTCGGCGGTCCGGGCGATGATAAACAGCTGCTGCCCATAGGATTCAAGTTTGGGCATCTGGGCGGGATTGAGCGCATCTTCGATTGCCAGCGAGTGCAGCCCAAACTGGCGGCGGACCAGCTCCATCTCTTCGGCCCCAGGATTGGCCAGCCCGACCCAGTCAAAGCTGCCCTTGGGCGCGGGATCGCGCGGTGCGCCATCGACGGACAAATTGGTTTCAGAGGGTTTTCCGCCGGTATAGCGGCGCGCAGCAATGATCGGCATCGCCGTGCTGTGCCAAACCTGCTTGACGCTGGCAATCCCATGCCCATCATGTTAACCGATCGGCTAATACTGACACGAATGTAAATTGCACGGGAGTTTGCGGAATGAACATGGTCACCCAGCCGCGCGAAGACGTGCTCGATATGGTCATTGTCGGCGCCGGAATTTCCGGGATCGGCATGGCGGTGCACATGAAGCACGATTGCCCGGACAAACGGGTCGCGATCCTTGACCGGCGGACACAGATCGGCGGAACGTGGGATCTGTTCCGCTATCCGGGGATCCGCAGCGACAGCGATATGCACACGCTGGGTTTTGTGTTCGAACCGTGGAAGCATGAAAAAGCCATTGCCGATGGCCCGGCGATCCTTGACTATCTGGATGGGATTGTCGCCAAGAATGATCTTCAATCGCAGATGCGGCTGGGCCAGAAGGTGATCAGCGCGGATTGGGACAGCGGCACCGCGCTGTGGACTGTCGTTTCCGAAAGCGCTGACGGCAGCCACAGCCGGATCAGTACCCGGTTCCTGTTTCTGGGTGCGGGCTATTACGATTATGATACGCCCTATGACGCGCAATTCCCCGGTCGCGAAACGTTCAAGGGCCAAATCGTCCACCCGCAATTCTGGCCCAAAGACCTCGACTACAGCGGCAAGAAAATCGTGGTGATCGGTTCGGGGGCGACGGCGGTGACCATCGTTCCGGCCATGGCGACAAGCGGGGCCGAGCACGTCACCATGCTGCAGCGCACCCCCAGCTGGATCATGTCCCGTCCGGCCAAGGATGCCATCGCCAATGGCCTGCGCAAGATCCTGCCCGAAAAGGTGGCCTATACGCTCACCCGTGCGAAGAACATCTTCCTGGGCGATCTGATGTTCAAGCGGTCGCGCAGTCAGCCGGAAAAGGTGATCGAATTTCTGGAAAAGGGCCTGCGCGACAATCTGGGTCCGGACTATGATCGCAGGGCCTTCACCCCGCCTTACAATCCGTGGGAGCAGCGGCTGTGCTTCGTTCCTGATGCCGATTTCTTTGAAGCGCTCAAGTCTGGAAAAGCCGATGTAGTGACCGATGAGATCGAAGCCTTCGATGCCACGGGAATTAAGCTCAAGTCGGGCGGGCATATCGACGCCGATGTGATCGTGACCGCAACCGGGCTGGCGATGACCTTTGCCGGCAAGATCGCGGTGGCGGTCGATGGCAAGCCGGTCGATTTCGGCCAGACCTATTTCTACCGTAACTGCATGTTCTCCAACGTGCCCAACATGGCCGGGGTGTTTGGCTATCTCAACGCCAGCTGGACGCTGCGGGTCGATATTGTCGCGCAGTACCTGACCCGGCTGCTCAGGCAGATGGATACCTATGGCGCGGTCGCCGCAACCCCGGCGATGCCCGCCGGGAATGAGCCGGAAGTCGACGACATCTTCGATTTTTCCAGCGGTTACATCCAGCGCGGCAAACATCTGATGCCCAAAAACGCCGCGACTCTGCCTTGGCGGCTCAATCAGGATTACCGCAAAGACCGCACCGATATGCGCCAGGCCCCGATCGACGACGGTGTACTGGCGTTTACCCGGGCAAAGGAACTGGTGGGGGAATAGGTTTTCGCCTAGCCTGCCCGGCATGACCGAACCGAACCGCATCTGGAAAGCCGCCCTGCTCGTCATTGGCGACGAAATTCTCTCTGGCCGCACCCAGGACAAAAACGTCGCGCAGGTTGCGGCTTGGCTCAATGTTCAAGGCATTCGTCTGTCCGAAGTGCGGGTGGTGGCCGATGATACCGCCGCGATTGTGGCCGCAGTAGGCGCGCTCCGCGCGGCCAACGATTATCTGTTCACCACCGGCGGCATCGGGCCGACGCATGATGATATCACTGTCGATGCGGTGGCCGAAGCGCTGGGCGTGGGCGTGGTGATCCACCCCGATGCGCGGGCAATTCTGGAGCGTTATTACGAGACGCGCGGCGGCCTCAACGAAGCACGGCTGCGGATGGCGCGGGTGCCCGCTGGAGCGCAGCTTATCCCGAACCGGATGTCGGGCGCGCCGGGGATCCAGATCGGCAATGTCTTCCTGATGGCCGGGGTTCCTTCGATCACCGCCGGGATGCTTGATGCGCTGACCGGCACGCTTGAAGGCGGGCTGCCGGTGCTGGCGCAAACGGTGGGCAGCTGGGTGCAGGAAAGCGAAGTGGCCGACTTGCTGCGCCAGACCGAAGCCGCCCATGAAGGCTGCGCGATCGGCTCTTATCCGTTTTTCCGTGAAGGCAAGGTTGGCGCAAACTTCGTGGTCCGCTCCGTCGATCCGGCTCTGCTCGAGACCTGCTGCGAAGCGCTCTCCACCGGGTTGCGCGCCTTGGGGCGTGAAGCGGTGGCGGGCGGGGTTTAGTTGCACCACAGCCCCACTGGCGCTGCACAGCTTTGGCGGCTAATGGAGCGCGGGTTCGGGCCGCATCAGCGGCTCCCATGGCAAAGGTTCGGATTTCCCCTCATGACGCTGGCCGCTGCATCGCTGACATTGGCTGGCTGCACGCATTCCGCGCCGGATGCAGTGATATCGGCTTTTGAAGCCAATCTGGCCGCTCATGCCAGCGCGACCCAGGCGTTAAGCGACTGGTGCAAGGCGCGCGGGATCGATCCTGATGGGCAGATCACAGTGCAATTTGTCCATGCGGCAGATGAAGCGCCCCCGGCCGACCTGCGCGGCACGCTGCGCGTTTCGAGCGATCAACCGCTGGGCTACCGCCATGTCAAACTGGTCTGCGGCAATCTGGTGCTGTCAGAGGCGCACAACTGGTTCGTCCCCGCCCGGCTCAGTCCGGAAATGAACCGGCAATTGGCCGAAACACAGGTACCGTTCGGCAAAGTCGCCGCCGGTCTGAATTTCACCCGCGAGCCGATCAGTTCAGCCCGGCGCGGCGATGCGGGTTGTCCAGCCGGAGCAATCTCCACCCACCGCGCGCTGTTGCGGCTGCCCGATGGCCAGCCGCTGGCCTTGGTGCTGGAATGTTATACCGAAGCCAATTTGGGCCCCAAACCCTAAGGCGCCGGAACGGGCTGGCGCGGCACGGCGCCTTTATCGATCAGCAGCGTGATCACGACTTTCGCCGCCACAGGCCCGCGATTGACCCCGTTGTGCGCCACCCCGCGCGGCATTGTAAAACTGTCCCCCGGATTAAGCACGGTAACCTTGTCTTTGACCCGCATTTCCAGCTGTCCAGCGGCGATATAGGCCACTTCAGTGCCGGGATGGACGTGCCAGCCGCTTTCGGCCCCCGGTGCAAAATCACGGCTCTGGACGATCACTTTCTGCGCGCGGTTGCGCGGCACGTCGAGCTCGGCATGGATCTGCGGGACGGAGGCCGGCGGCGCTGCGGCAGCAGTGGCGGTGGCAACCAGGAGCAATGCGCGGATCATTCGCGTCCTTTCAGGCAGGGCAGCTTTGGCCCGTCGGCCAGCTTGCGGGCTTGTTCGTTCTGACCAGCCATGGGCCGGACCTGTCCCACCACGCAGCTTTGCGCCAGATCGATCACCACCAGAAAGGCGGTGGGCTGTTCGGGGCGTTCAGGGTTGTCAGTAGCATTGTTGCGGACGATCAGCGCGGTCGGCACAAAGGCCCCGCCCGCTGCGAGCCCGCGCCATTCCGCTGCATCACCCAGCGCGTTAAACCCGCCGCTGCCCAGTCGCACCAGCCCCAGCGCGACCGGCTTTCCGCCCTTGCGCACCAGCCGCAGATCGTCGCGGGCATCGCCGTAATCGACCATCAGCGAATATCCACCGGGCCCGGCGCAGCGCGAAACCGACCAGTCCTCATCCGCGCGCAGCTCCACCACCCTGCAGTCCTTGAACGAGGTGTAGCGCGATATCGGGCCGCTGGCAGGCCCGGCCGGAGGAGCCGGTGACAGTTCAGTCTCTAACCCAGCAGGGGCCGACGCATCGGTGCCGACTGGCACCTGCTCGCCCGGATCAGTCTGATCCGAACAGGAGGCCAGCAGCAGCGGCAGTACGAGGGCGAATCGGAACATTGCCAGCGAACCTGCCACATATGAAAAGGGCCGGGAAGCGTTGTGCTTCCCGGCCCTTTTTCAGACTGGCAAAGACGGGACGGTTATCCTCCCTGCACTTCGCTCAGATCGATTTTCAGGCCTGGGCCCATCGACGAGGACAGGCCAACCCGCTGGAGGTACTTGCCTTTGGAACCCGATGGCTTCGACTTTACCACGGCATCGACGAATGCGACGAAGTTGGCCTTCAGCGCCTCGTTCGAGAACGACAGCTTGCCGATCCCGCCGTGGATGATCCCGGCCTTTTCAACGCGGAATTCGATCTGGCCGCCTTTGGCAGCTTTAACCGCTTCGGCCACGTTCGGCGTAACCGTGCCCAGCTTCGGGTTCGGCATCAGGCCCTTTGGACCCAGCACTTTACCCAAACGGCCAACAACGCCCATCATGTCCGGCGTGGCAATCACGCGGCCATAATCGAGGTTACCGGCCTGCATATCTTCGAGCAGGTCTTCGGCGCCAACCTTGTCGGCCCCGGCAGCAAGCGCCTTTTCGGCGTTCTCGCCGCGCGCGAACACCGCAACCTTGATATCCTTGCCGGTGCCCGAAGGCAGCACGACCATGCCGCGGACCATCTGGTCGGCGTGGCGCGGATCGACGCCCAGGTTCATCGAAATCTCGAGGCTTTCGTCGAACTTGGTGGTCTTGAGGTCTTTCAGCATCTGAATTGCTGCATCAACGCCGTGCAGCGTCTGGTTTTCGCCCAGCTTATCACCCAGCGACTTCTGCTTTTTGGTCTGTGCCATGATCTTAGCCCTCCACCACTTCGATGCCCATCGAGCGGGCAGAGCCTTCGATGATCTTGGTAGCCTGTTCGATGTCGTTCGCGTTGAGATCAGCGAACTTGGTCTGGGCGATTTCGGCCAGCTGCGAACGCAGAATCGTTCCGCCAGAAACCTTGCCCGGCTCCTTCGAGCCCGACTTGAGGCCAGCGGCCTTCTTGATCAGGTACGAAGCCGGCGGGGTTTTGGTCACGAATGTGAACGACCGGTCGGCATAGACGGTGATGATCGTCGGGACCGGCATCCCCTTTTCCAAGTCCTGCGTCGCGGCGTTGAAGGCCTTGCAGAATTCCATGATATTCACGCCGCGCTGACCCAGTGCAGGGCCGATTGGCGGGGAGGGAGTCGCAGAGCCCGCAGACACCTGCAACTTGATATAGCCTTCAATCTTCTTGGCCACGATGGGCCTCCTTTCTTCCTGTTGGCCGCCCCGCTGTTTCAGGGGCAGGCCGCAGAGTAAGCGGTCAAACAACGATCCGAAAATCGCCTCCCGCAGAGAATCGCCGGAGCAAGCCCCAAGCGAGCCGCGCGCCTAAGCGAAGGCGTGCGGAATTGCAAGTTTTGGCTGGGCCGGCTTACTTGACCAGTTCGACCTGTTCGAAGTCCAGTTCGACCGGGGTCGCACGCCCGAAGATGCTGACCGAAACCTTGACCCGGTTCTTGTCGAAATCGAGTTCTTCGACCACGCCGGTGAACGAGTTGAACGGGCCGTCGAGCACTTTGACCGCGTCGCCGATCTCGTAATCGACCGAGATGTGCTTTTTGGGCTCGGCCGCAGCAGCATCGCGGGCGCCGAAATAGCGTGAAGCCTCGCGCTCGCTGATCGGCTGCGGTTTGCCGTTCAGGCCAAGGAACCCGGTGACCTTGGCGGTGTTTTTGATCAGGTGATAAACATCATCGTTCATCGTCAGCTTGGCCAGCACGTAGCCCGGCATGGTCTTGCGTTCGACCTGAACCTTTTTGCCGCGCTTTACCTCGGTAATGGTTTCGGCCGGGACTTCGACGGCTTCGACCAAGGCTTCGAGGCCCTTGCGTTCAGCTTCGGAAAGGATCGACTCCTTAACCTTGCTTTCGAAGCCCGAATAGGCGTGGATGATGTACCAGCGAGCCATGTGCGTGTCTCTGATTTAGGGCGGCCGGCGATCAGGCCAGCGAAAGAAGGAACTGCACGGTCTTGCCGAAGACCGTATCGACACCGAGAAAGAAGATCGCGAGGATCGTCATCATGATGCCAACGAAAATTGCGGTGGTGACGGTTTCCTGACGGCTAGGCCAGACCACCTTGCGCGCTTCGGTCTGGACCTGGCGCATGAATTCGCCGGGATTGAACTTGGCCATGAACGCTCACTCACTTTGAAGAATTTGCTTCTCAGGCCTTCCGCCATGGGGACAGCGCCGCCCCGGCATCTGGAAATCCAGGGAGCCGGGAGGGGCAGCGGTATACGTCCAATGCCGGAAGACAGTGCGCCACTTAGCTACGGCTACGCGGTTTTGCAAGACGCGCGAGGAACCAGGTCCGTCCGCGCTTTTCAACCTTGAACCCGGCGGGCAGTTTGACCGGGTCGGATTGGCCGACGTACCACAGGTATTCGGCGTGTTTGGCCGGGTTGTAATCCGAGATATCGATCTTGCGCCCGGCCTTGTGGTTGAGCCGGTGAAACGGATCGCGAAAGAACGGCCCGCCGCCGTTGATGGTCATCATGTGGATGCCGGGCAGGGCGAAATTGCAGTTGGTGAAACCGTCCAGCCGGACCACCGCATAGCCGCAGATATGCTCTTTGCCGTTGAAGCCCCATTCGCTGCGTTCGGTCACCACATAGCTCGCCACTGTGGCACCCTGCGGCAAGCCTTCGAGCGCGGTCAGTGCTTCGGCAGTTTCGCGCGAATCGCGTTCCCAGTCGATCGTCGTATAGCCCAGCCGGAACAGGAACACGGCCGGGACCAGCAGCACCAGCCAGCGCGGGGCACGCCAGGACAGGCACATCACTCCGACCATCAGCCCCGCCGAAATCATCCGGGCATCGACCAGATCGCCGCCAAAGATGTGCCGCGGCAGCGCCAGCGACGAAACCAGCATGATCAGCGCTGCCCAGCCGAGTTTGCCGTCCCACTTGCGAAACCACAGCGATCCGACCAGCAGCAACCCGATTGCGATCGTCATTGCGTAATCGGCCCACTGGAAGGTGCCGCGCATTGCCTGTTTCCAGATTGCCCACTTATATAATTGTGGCCCCGGGCCATAGCTGGGCGGCTTGCCCGGATTGTCGCCCAGTACCAGCGTCAGAAACGGGAAGAACAGCGGCCATGGCGCCACAAATGCGCGCCAGGACTTATCCTTGGACCATTCATAGCCGAACACCAGAATGCCCAAAATCCCCCAGCCCGAAACATGGCCGAGCCAAACGAATGCGCCAATCGGAATGAACAGCGGCGCGCGCCAGCTTTTCCCGTCGAGCAGCACCCATAGCGCAAAGGCGAACAGTGCAGCGGCCTGCGCCAGCCCGAAATTGAGGAACCCGAGCAGCGCCGAGGGCGACCAGACGAACGCGAACGCGAGCAGGCTGGCCATCCCGATTCGGCGGCGCACGGCCCATTCGGCGGCCATAATCGAAAGCCCGGTCAGCGGCGGGATCAGCCCGGCCATGATCCGGCCGGCGGTTTCCAGACTGACAAACCAGGTCAGCGGCCAGACCAGAATATCGGCCCCCAGATTGCCCATCCAGCGCCACTGAAAGCCGTAATATTCCTGCAAAAACGCGCTGTTATCCCGGGTCAGCATAATGTGCATCCGGGCCAGATGGGCTGGGTAATCGACCATTTGCGGATAGGTTGCGACCAGCACCGGCAGGCCCGACAGCAGCGACAGGAACAGCCCGAGCCAGACGAATTCACGCGGGCCCGGTTCAGCCATCAGCCAGACGCGCGCCGCTGGGCGCTGGGAAAAGGGCGGGGCGTCAGCGGGCTCTAGGTTCGTCATGACGGCGCAATGCTGGCAGGAGTGGAGGGACTCGAACCCACGGCCCTCGGTTTTGGAGACCGATGCTCTACCAACTGAGCTACACTCCTGCAGGCGTAAGCGCCCCTAATCGCAAGACTGCCCGATGACAAGCGATCTGCAAAGGTCCATAGACGAATTTGCCGTGCACGCCCCCGCCGCCTCGCTCGCGATCGACCCCGATACGCTGCTGCTGGCCTACCGCAGCGGGATTTTCCCAATGGCCGATGCGCGCGAAGACCCGGAGATTTTCTGGGTCGAGCCGCGCCGCCGGGCAATTCTTCCGCTGGATGGCTTCCACTGCTCGCGCTCGCTCGCCAAAGCGCTCAAGTGCGGAAGGCTCAGAGTAACGTGCAACGCCGATTTCGCCGGGGTGATCCGGCTCTGCGCCGACCCGCGCGCCGATGCGCAAGGCACCTGGATCAGCGGGCGAATCGAGCAGAGCTATCTGGCGCTCCACGATGCGGGTATCGCCCATTCGATCGAATGCTGGCAGAACGATGAACTGGTTGGCGGACTTTATGGGGTCGGGTTTGACCGGGTGTTCTGCGGCGAATCGATGTTCAGCCGGGTTCCCAATGCTTCAAAAGTTGCGCTGGCTTGGTTGGTCGCGGCGTTGCGCCAGTGTGGTGCGATGCTGCTCGACTGCCAGTTCATGACCGATCATCTGGCTTCGCTGGGCGCGGTTGAAATTGCCCAGAGCGAATACCTCGCCCGGCTCCGACGGGCTCAAAGGCCGACGCTGGGAGAGGCGGCAGGTGAAGGTTTGGCCGAGGGCCCCGGCGCGGGCACGGCGGTAGGAGCGGCGCTGGCACTGCCAGCCGGTTTTGCCGCACTGCTGGCCGGTGCCGAAGCCGATGCCGCGGGAGCCGGGCTTTCTTCCTCGCCCGGGAACTTCATCGCGCAGTCTTTTACCCAGACGTCATAGATCGGGTGTTCGACCACATTCAGGCTGGGCGAGTTTTTGAACATCCAGCCCGAAAACACTTTGCGCCAGGCCAGCGGCTGGTTGGCGCTGGCCCGCTCTTCGACAAACACCTGCACGAAGGCGCCGATTTCCGGCGGGCTTTCCCACGGCAGGCTGCGTTCGCACGAGGCCAGCTTGATCGTGACATTGCCGATCCGTTTGGCTTCACCGGCCTTCAGCACCACGTCCTGCGACAGGTTGTTGCGTTTGTTGAGCAGGCCCAGCGTCGCCACCCGGTCTTTCAGCGGCGTGCCAATCTCGCCTTCTACCGCGCCGCTGACAATCGGAGCGGCGGCAAGCGATTTGGGCACATCGGTGGCGATGGCCTCGGCAGCTTCGTCAGGCTCGCCTGAACAGGCGGCGAGTGCCAGCAAGCCAGCCAGGCAA
>JAYURW010000050.1:0-3827 GCA_043756025.1 Novosphingobium sp.
ATGCCAATCAGCAGGTAGGCTGTAAAGAAGCAGAACTGGACCAGCATGGCCTGCGTATAATTGAGTGTGAACAGCTCTTTCAGCTTGGGAATGATTACATCGTTGAGGCTGGTGATCCCCCCGAAAATGAAAAACAGCGCCATCACGAACAATCGCAGTTGCGGGGCATCGATATGCGCGCCTTCGGACTCCATGCTGAGCGGATCGGTGCTGCTTGACGAGCTTACTACCAATGCCATGCGTTGAACTCCTGTGGTCTATCGTGCTTTGGGCGGACAAGGGACCGAGACGCCCATTGACTCGATCCGCACATTTCGAAGGGTGGCAACAAAGCCCTTGTTGGCCGTGATGCGCAGCGGCGTGCCAACAGACTTGAGATCAGCGCCAGCGCCGCTGAAGCAGCGCAGCGGGATGCGGGTTTCGACAGGCACCCCAATGGTTGCGGCACGGATTTGTGGGCCAAGATCAAGAGTGGCCCCGCCCAGTGAGACCCCTACCGCGTCTGTTGGAGCACTATCGATGCGCCAGTCGAGGCGCAGGGCGAAACCTCCGTCAAGCTGACGCGTCAAATTGACTGGCGGACCATCGATTGCGAACGCCCCGCGATCTTGCCAACTGAACTGGCGGGCATCCTCCTGAGCGGTAATATCCATAGCCCGAGCCACCACCATACTGTCCAGACCCAATCGCCACGGCGAAGGCACTTTGCCAAGCGTAAGATAGGTGTCCTCGCTCGCCGAGGCGACAAGATCCACCCGCGGGTCCTCATTGACCCGGCCAACCACGGTGGAACTGGCATAGTCCAACCCATAGCCAACCGGGAATAGCGCGGCAGTGACGGGCGAAATCGCATCGGCAGGCCAGGCAAATGGAAGGCGTCCCGTGAAGTCGCGCGGGGCTTTCCCATCACTGCGCGCAACCAGCACGTCCGCAACGCCGCTGCCCTGCGTGCCCGGCAGCCATGCTGCGACGAATGCATCCGATGCGTTGATAAGCGGGCCGGCGAACAGCGGCCGCCCCGACAGGAATACCGAAACCACACGTATGCCCTGCGATCTCAGCCTGGCAATCAATTCCTGCTCACCCGAATGGGCGCGAAAGCCGAGGTCTGGCACATCGCCCTGGAACTCGGCATAAGGCTGTTCGCCATAGACCACGACAGCTACATCGGGCCGCGTCGTCCAGGTTCCATCGGGCGAGACAGCGGCCTGTCCGCCCGCCTTGCCAATCGCCGCTGCGATTGCACGTCCGATCGTTTGACCATTCGGGAAATCGGCAGATGTCGTGTCCGTGCCTTGCCAGGTGATGGTCCAACCGCCGGCCTGCATTGCCATATTGTCAGCGCCTGGACCGGCAATCAGCACACGGGAGCCGGGGCGCAGGGGAAGCACGCCATCGTTGTTCTTGAGCAGGACCAGCGACTTGGCGGCGGCTTCGCGGGCCAGGGCAAGATGATCCGGGGCCCCGACCTGCGCATGATCGCGGCGCTGCAGAGACGCGGCGTCGAGCAAGCCGAGCTTTGCCTTTACCCGCAGGATCCGCCGCACGGCATCGTCGATCCGCGATTGGGGAATTGTCCCGTCGCGCGCTGCGCGCAAGGTCGATTCAAACAACCCTTTCCAGCTGTCCGGTGCCATGGCGAGGTCCAACCCTGCGTTGAAGGTTGCCGGGCAATCGGTTGCAGTGCAACCCGGCACCTGACCGTGGCCATTCCAGTCCCCAACCACCAGCCCGGCAAACCCCATGCGTTGCTTGAGAACGTCGGTAATAAGGCTCGAGTTGCCGTGATTCTTGACTCCGTTCCAGCTTGAGAAGCTGACCATAACTGTCAGCGCGCCAGCATTGATGGCAGCCGGGTAACCCTGCGCGTGGCGAGCCACGAGTTCTTCCTCGGAAATCCGGGCATCGCCCTGATCCTTGCCCTCTGCAGTGCCTCCGTCGGCCAGGAAGTGCTTCGCGGTCGCTGCCACGCGGCTGGGCCCGAGAGGTCGGCCTGAAACGATCGGGCCTTGCAGGCCAAGCGTCATCGCGCGCGAATACCTGGCGACCAATGCGGGGTCTGCCGCATAGCCTTCATAGCTTCGCCCCCAACGCAGATCCTGCGGAACAGCCAGGGTCGGCGCAAAAGTCCATTCGATGCCGCTAGCGGCCACTTCAGCGGCGGTGGCTCTACCAATCCGTTCGATCAGCGCCGCATCGTTTGCAGCACCCAATCCGATATTGTGCGGGAAGATCGTGGCATTTGGCAGGTTTGAATGGCCATGGACAGCATCGACCCCGAAGAGGACCGCGATGCCCGCTCCGCTCTTGCGTGATGCTTCGCGAAACTCGGTTACCATCCGATCCCATTTGGCCGCGTCGCCACGCTCGTCGCCATAGGGACCAGAGTTGCCGCCAGCGAGAAGTGAGCCGAGGGGATAGCGCTCAAGGTCGGCGGGAGTGATCGCGCTGATATCGGCCTGGATCATCTGTCCGACTTTTTGCTCAATAGTCATGCGCGCAAGGATCGCCCCAATTCGGGCCTCGGTCTGCGGATCAGTGATCGCAGCCGGACTGCGGGAAGCGGGCCAAGCGGCAGGCTGTGCCCGGGCCTCTGGCGAAACCTGGTCAGAAAGTCCGCTTTTCAACGACGGCGATGCACAGCCCGTTGCTAGCAAGGTTACTACCAGGAGCGAGCACCTGAGAATCATTGAAAGCCTCTCCTGCGTTCATCTGTGAACGTTCTCATTCAAGCAGTGGCATGGGGTGACGGCAAAATCAAGCGTGGCTATCACAATCGCCTGCCAAAAGGGGCCAGCAGCAGGCTTGCAACGATGGCGAGGATTGCGAAGAGTAAGAAAAGCCCTGAGAATCCGAAATATGGGACCAGCGCCAAGGTGAACCACGGCATGATCAACGAAGGCACGGTATTTGTCAGGTTGAACAGGCCCAGATCCCGCCCGCGCCGATCGGAACGGGGCAACACCCGCAGAGTCTGCGCCGAATGCAGAGCGAGAAATACCGAAGTGGCAAAACCGAACAGTGCGTAGGTGCCTACCGCTGCGGGCAAGGTGCGGGCTACGGCCATGCCGACCAGCCCGACCGCAGAAATCGCGGCGCAAGCCACAAGCGGCAATAGCGGGCGGTCGCGCCGGTCAGCCCAGCGTCCGACCAGTAGTGCGATCGGAGCGGAGAGTAGCAAGATTATGCTAAAGACACGCGCCGTACGATTATCGCTCATGGCCGGATCGATCGAACGAAACCAGAAGTAGAGGTAAGAGAACAGCGCTGCCTCGGCGATCTGAACTGCCAGACGCGCCAGCCACATGCGCGATGCTGACCCGCGTCGATCCAGCAAGGCGGCTTCTGTCACATTGGCTGCGCGCTCCGGTATCGGGGAATCCGGCTCCGCAACCAGCAAAGGCGCGCCTATGATAAGCACCGGCAGAACGCAGCAGGCAACCAGCAGCGCGACAACTGCCAGACGCCCATCAGCCGATGCCAAGCCCGGAATGGTTACGACTGCGCCCGAAAGAGCGCCGAAGCCCGGAGCAAAGGCCATTAGCCCACCCAGCAGTCCCTTTTGGCGGTCGGGCACGCAATCACCCGCCCAGGCTGCAAGCGGGGCAAGCATCATGTTGAGAGCCAGTTGCCAGCAGATGATCATCATAACCAGGCCTGAAAGGCTCGTGGTTCTGCTCACGGCAAACAGCAGGCCGCATGAGAGTATCAGCCCAAGCCAGATCCAGACGCGGCGATTGCGGGTGATGTCACTCAGATAACCGAAACCGATATGGCCGATGCTCGCCGCAATAGCACCGGCAAAGGCAATGTAGGCCAGCGAGGCG